>NZ_LLZH01000156.1:0-118681 GCF_001509495.1 Actinoplanes awajinensis subsp. mycoplanecinus
GCTCTCGCTCACCTGCGCAACGGCGACACCTACACCCGCCTCGCCGCAGGCTTCGAGATCGGCCTCGCCACCGCCTGGCGCTACGTCCAAGAGGCGATCGCCCTGCTCAGCGCGGCCGCCGAAGACCTCGACACCGCCATGCGGCGCATCCAGCTCCTCGCGTACACGATCCTGGACGGCACGCTGATCCCGATCGACCGGGTCGCCGACCAGAAGCCGTACTACTCCGGCAAGCACCAACGTCACGGCGTAAACGTGCAGGTCATCGCGAACGCAGCCGGTCGGCTCGTCTGGGCCTCAGCAGCACTGCCCGACTCGACGCATGACCTGACCGCCGCCCGAACTCACGGCATCATCGCCGCTCTGACCAGAGCAAACGTGATGACCTTCGCGGACAAGGGCTACCAGGGCGCCCGTGGCAGCATGCGCACCCCGTTCAAACGACGCCGCTACCGGCCGAAGCTGTCTCACGCCGGCAGAAAGCCGTCAACCGGGCACACGCGAAAATCCGCGCCCGCGGTGAACGCGCGATCGCGACCCTCAAGACCTGGAAAGTCCTGATCAAGCTGCGCTGCTGCCCGCGCCGCGCGACCGCGTTCGTGCAGGCCATCCTCGTGCTGCACGGCGTCGAAGCCAACCGCTACGCAGGATGAAAAGGCTCATGAATGAGAATTTTGTTCGGCATTCCAGGGTGTTGGCGAGTTTCGGTACTACCTGCCCGGCGGGGTGCTCTACGCCGCGCCGGCGATGGTCGTGCACTACGTCGAGCAGCATGGCTATCGGCCGCCGGCGGATTTGCTGAATGGCTTGTCCGCGGCGATACGGCCGCGATGGGACTGGCGTGCCGAACGCTTGTGCTCGATCCTGCTCGACGAGAATGCGGACTGCGGCTGGAGAGCTGACGCGGCCATCGATCTGGCGCGCTGGGATGATCCTCGGGCGCACGAAGCGTTGCGGAGCGCCCTGATCGACGACGAACTGGTGGAGTGTGCGGGCGATGACATCGGACGCTCGCTGGCCGCCTTCACCGGGCGCGCCCATGCGGGTGATCTTGACGAAGAAGACCTACATCCGATGATGCGTCACGGCATTGAGAAAGCGTTACAAATCGACTGTCAGGTCTTCATCCGGCTTGTTCCGCCGTCGCGAATGTGACCGGCTGCGCACATCTGTACATCGACACGTGACGCGTCTTGGGCGCCACGAGTTCGACGCCTTACGGACCGCGTACGGCTGCCGATGCGTCCTGGGAGCTTTCGGCAGCATGCGTGCTCGGCCACCGACCATGTCCGAAGCGGGCAGCCGGTGCCGGGGTACGGTGTATCGCCCCTCGGCAGTCTCCGAGACCGACCCGAGACCGTGCTCGCCCAGTACGCCTCGGGGTGGTGGTCCTGGCGGCCAGATCTATCGCTGGACCTACATGGCGGGCACCTTGGCGGCCAGCACATCGGCCGGCAGGATCTCCGGTGGCGCGGCGAGCAAGCGGTCGGCGTTGGCCATCAGCGCCTTGGCGATCGGGCCGTTGAGGTGTGCTTGACGGGCGTCTTCGTTCGGAAAGGCGTCGACGATCCAGAACGTCGACGCGTCGGTCCGTAGAGCGAACCAGACGATCGTGCCGGCCTCGTCGTTGGCGAGCCCGAGAGCGCCGGTGAGAAGGTCGGCGACCTCCCGCTCGAGCCCGGACCTGGCGACAAGCTTGACGACGAATGCAAGGCTGGTGCTGGAAGTGGTCACACCAAGGACATTAGGCTGTCAGCGGGCGCTTGACGGCAGAATTGCCCACATCCAATACCGCACGACTCGCGATCTCGGAATTGCTGCGGTCCGCGGGGCGATCGCAGCACGGAATCGTCGTCGGCCGGCCTCGTTACGGCCCCTCTCCTCACCGCATCCGGAATCCGTCTATGGCTGTTCCGGCTGGAAGACGCGTAATGGACAGCTATCCAGTCGGTCGAACCCGGACCGCGAAGAACGCGGCCCCTCGAATCCGAAATCCGACCAGGCGGGTCTGCCGGAAATCGTGTGCCCTCTTCCGCCGTCCGGGCACGCCGGTCCGCGCGGGCGTCACCTTCCGCAGGGCAGGGTCCGGCGGTGCCGCTCTTTCCTGTAGTGCATAGGTGATAAGGAAGGCCGTGCTGCGCAGGAACATCGGACCGGAGGACGTCCTCGACCGGCACGCGAGCCGGCATTACCCGGCCCAGGGTCATGGCGTAGTGACGACGAACGACAAGGCCGGCCGGCTCTGGCGAAGGAGGCAGCCGGGACGAGGTGAACCGCGCCCTGCCGGTCGGGACGCCGGGCCGCCAGGCCCGCTCGGGACCGAGGCCGCCCGACGTCCCGGCACCACGGTCAGTGGCAACGCATCCAGGAAAAGTGGTAGATCGTCTCGATGCTGCCGTCGGTGGAGTCCATCGTCAGGTAGCTGACGTCGGTCGAGGTGCCCTTGGTGACCCGCAACTCGGTGTTGATGTTGAGGTTGCGCTGCTCGCCGCAGGGACGGAAGACCTGCGACGCGATCGGGATCTCGTCCGTGGCGATCCAGTTGTCATCCAGGGGCGCGGCGATCGGGTGGTTGGCATAACTGCCCATCGACATGCCCTGGAAGTAGTAGTTCGCCCGCTGCTGGGCGGTCGCGCCGCGCTGCAGGAATCCGTATCCCCGGTAGTCCACCTTGGCGATCGCGAAGGTGTACCCGGACGGCGCGTTGACCAGCACGTTGAGCTGGCAGTTCTTGCGGTTTTCGGTGACCGGGACGCTGGGGCCGGCCTGCGCCAGGTAGGCACTGTAGATCGCGGTGAACGCGGAGTGGTCCGGCGAGATCGCGACGTCGGCGGTCCCCGGCGCGCAGCCCGAGCCCGCCATGGCGACCAGTTGGATGGAGATCTCGTCGGTGGGCGGCGGGTCGGTGAGAATGAGCCCCGCGGACGCCGGCGATGCCATGAGCAGCGAAGACGTGAGGACCGCGAGCGCAAGGCCGGCACGAGTTAACAAATCTTTCATTCTTTATCCCTTCGAGTTCGAGGCTGGCCGGAGTCAAGCTATTGATTGGCTTCAATGTAAGTCAATAGCCACCGCCTGGGTCGGCGAGGTTCTTGATGCCCATCGAGAAAGAGGTCGACGAGGCACGAACCCGGCCATAAGCCGCTTAAACACTGACTCGTTGCCGTGTATATCCACTTTTGGACGAGATCTCGGCCCACCGGCGGCCACCTGCACCGCACGCTTCACAGTTCGATATAGATCAATACAAAATTGATGCTTGTGTATGACTGATCAGCGCTACTACGGTTGTCGCGGATGTGACGGCAGCCGTTCTGGAATGACTCAAGAGTCAATGCGGTCGTCCCTGATAAACCCATGCCCGGAAGGATTTTTATGAAAAACAGCAACCGCGTCTTGGCGGCCGCGCTGGCCACGGCCCTCGCGCTCCCGCTCGGCACCCCCGCACACGCCGCCACCGGAGCCGCCGCGGCCAGGATCACCGTCGAGGTGATCGCCGCCAGCGGATCGGGCTGCGCCCCGGGCACCGCCTCGGTCTACAGCAACGGCGACGACACCGGGTTCCGGGTCAGATATAACGACTTCGTCGCCGCGGCGGGCGGGGACGCCGACGTCGTCGACCGGCGCAAGAACTGCCAGCTCGGCGTCCTGGTGACCGTCCCGGACGGCTGGACCATCGCCATCGCCTCGGCCAACTACCGTGGCCGGGCGAACCTGAAGTCCGGAGCGAGCGCCCTGCAGCGCACCAGCTACTACTGGCAGGGCTCCTCGGCGACCGAGCGCAAGGACGTGACGTTCAGCGGGCCCTGGTCCGGCCTCTGGACGACCTGGGACGTGGCCCCCGTGCTGACCTACACCGAGTGCGGCGCACAGAGCGTTCTCAACGTCAATACGGAGTTACGGGTCAACGCCGGCTCCTCCACCGGCACCAGCACGATGTCGATGAACACCACCGAGGGCGATGTCGACACCCTCTTCAACTTCAGCCTTTCCTCCTGCTGACCTCGATGAGCGGGCCTTCCCGGAGACGGAGGGCCCGCTGAGTCGACCGCCCCCGGCGGACGAAGCAGCAGGCGGCCAGTCGCGCCGCTGTCAGCGGCCGGCGGCGGGCCCATCACCGACAGTTCGCCTACGCGCCAGCGCCCCCGGCCGCGCAGGGTGGCGGCGTCGAGAAACGCCGCGCTGGTCCCCACCGGCATGCGGTGACAAAAACCCAGATTTTGTACGACATAGCCGTTCGCAAATGAGTCGCCTGTCGGGGCGGCCCTGATCGGCGGGGTGGTCAACCGCCTGGCACTGGTGCAGGCGACCCGATGACGAAACCGCGGCGGTTACCGGCGCTGCCGGACGATCGCCTCGGCCAGGACCTCCTCCAGGCTCTCGTACCAGGTGTTGTCGTAGTTGCTGATCTCCAGGTAGATCGTGCCGTTCGGGGACGTCACGAACGGCTGTGATGTCCCCGAACCGGAGGGGGGCGAGAAACGCGCGTCGCCGTAGAGGTACGGCGGGAGCTCCGTCGGCGAGGCGTACATCTTGCTGCGCAGATCCACTTTTTCGAAGTACTTTCCGACGCCGGAGCCCAGAACAATGACCTGGTCGCCGGGGACAAGCCCGAGCTTGAGCAAGCCTCGGACGGCCGACGGGGTCGGCGCCCGCTTGGCGTTCCTGGCTTCCTCCAGCGAATGAATCTGGTACTGCTGCTCGCCGCTCACCCGGTAGACATGACCGTCGGCGCCGAGGAAATACCGGTCGAACCGCCAGGCGTGTATCGCCTTCTCAAAACGGTCTTCCGGCGGATCGAGCTTTTCCCTCAGGCTGCCCCACATCCCGGGACTGGGGGTCCGCCAATCGCTATGGAGAACACGAAGGATGTGTGTCGGCGGCGCGCCCACCGCCTCGAATTGCCGTGCGGCCTCGCGGAACAGCCGCTGCGCGGTCTCGACACCGCGCGGCAGGTTGGCCGCCTGGTAGGCGGCCGCCGGCTCGGAACACCGACCCTGCCCGAGTGCGCCCGGGACCACAATCGGCGGATGGGACGGATCAGGGACGGTTGCCTGGTCGCGCGGCCAGGCCACGCCTAATCTCACCGATACGACAGGCACGTACGGCGAGGGAGGAGACCGGTGACTTACACGTTGCTGCAGGGAAAGTTCGTCATCCGGTATCCCGACCTGCCCCGGCAGGGCCCGGAGCCGGACGGCGACACCGTCAAGTTCCTTCCGGACACCCCGGCACTGGTCCAGACGCTGCCGCGCCGCTCGGGCGCGCCACCGGACATCAACCGCCGGGGCATCTCGGTGCGGCTGGAGGCGGTCGACGCCCTGGAGACGCACTTCGGCGCGACACATCAGGAGTTCGCCGGGGCGAACGCGGCCCGGGACCACTTGCTGAACCGACTCGGCTTCACCAGCGTCAGGTTCTTCCCCGACCTGCCGAACAAGATCGAATCAGCCGACCAGGACACCGTACGCGGGCACGTGCTGTCCAACGGCATCGACGCCAACGGTCGAATGATCGGGTTCGTGCACGCCGGCGAGCACAGCGACCCGGACGGATCGAAGATCTTCGTCGACGAGGCGGGGGTCGACCGCTCGATCAACGCCGAGTTGCTCGGCATCGGTCTCGCCTACCCGGCCTTCTACACCACCTTGCCGACCACGCTGCGCACCCACCTCGCCCAGCAGTCGATCACGGCCCGCGCCAAGGAGTCGGGGCTCTGGCCGCGAGCCAGCGCCGACCGTGACGGGGCGGCCACCGTCACCGGCCTGGACACCCTGCAACAGCTGGTCATCTGGCCCAAGCTCTTCCGCCGGATCGTGCCCTACCTCGCCGCCGGCCATACCGGCTTCGACGACTTCGACGCGTGGCTGCGTGACGACCCGGTCAACCGCGATGACCGGGTGTTCCGGCTGGACACACTCGAGGCCGCCCGCCTCCACGACATCATCGAGGGCTACGGCGACACCGTCCGGATGACCGTGTGGCCCGAGGACTTCGTCATCGACCCCGACCCCACGCCGGCCCCCGGCGTGCGCTGAGACGCCCAGCCGGTCGTCGCTGACCGGCTGGGCGCCCGCCTCACTTGCCGGACTTGTACTTGTCGTACGCCTGCTGGTTGAGCTCGAGGTACCGCTTCATCCCGACCCCGTCCAGGCCGCCGACCCAGGTGTCCCACTCGGTGTCGATGTTCTTCGTGCCGGTGATGAAGCCCAGCTCGCCCTGGCTGACGTAGCTGTCCAGGTTCGTCTTCAGGGTGCTCAGCTCCGAGACCGTGCTCGGGTCGGCCCAGACCTGCGCCTCCGGGTAGACCTTGGCCTTGTCCACGTGCGGCTCGTAGATCTTCGACGCCTCGAACAGGCGCCGTTCGAGGCCGGTCTCGTCGTAGATGTCCTTCGGTACGGCCTGCGCGTTCCGCAGCGCGAGCGTCATGTTGTACTGCCCCAGCGAGTCCCAGGTGACGTTCTTCGGCACGTCCGCCGACGGCAGCGACTTCCAGGTCGGCTTCACGCCCTCGTCGAGCGCGATGTCGGTGGCGCTGGGCTTGACCCAGCCGACACCCTCCGGCCCGGCGTTGACGACCAGCTGGCCCTCGTCGGTGTAGATGTAGTCGAGCATCTTGATCGCCGCGATCCGGGCCTCTTTGCTGGACTTGTTGGTCAGCATGAAGGTGTAGCCGGTCGAGGTCGGGTTGTTGTACGCGGTGTAGCTCTTGCCGGCCGGCCCGGTCAGCGGCGGTGCGGCGTCGTACTGCTTGTCGCGCCCGTCCTTGGAGCCGAGCTGGACGAAGATGCCGGGGTAGAGCACCGGCGAGGAACCGACCCGGACCGCGGCCGGGTTGTTGCCGGTGGCCTGCAGCGCCTCGGCGTTCTGGGTGAAGGAGGCCTGGTCGATCAGGCCCTCCTTGTAGAGCGAGTTGATGTACTTGAGGCCCTCGCGCCACTCCGCCTTGTCGACCGGCGTCTCCACCGTGTCGCCGTTGAGCTGCAGCAGCGACGGGATGCCGTTGCTGGCACCGAACGGCGCGTAGGCGAACGCGCCCATCAGGTACCCGATCAGCGTGCTGTCCTGCGTGTCGGTGGTCAGCGGGATCTCGTCGGCCTTGCCGTTGCCGTTCGGGTCCTTGGTCTTGAAGGCCTGCAGGACGGTCCGCAGCTCCTCGGTGGTCTTCGGCATCTCCAGGTTCAGCTTCTTCAACCAGGAGGAGTTGATCCAGAGCTTGTTCCAGTAGGTGCAGTGGTAGCAGTCGGACCACTGCGGCAGGGCGTAGATGTGCCCGTCCGGCGCCGTCGACATTCCTTTGAGTACGGGGTTGGCCTCCAGCGCCTTCTGCAGGTTCGGCGCGTTCTCCTTGATCAGATCTTCCAACGGTACGGCGACACCCTGCTGGCCGAGCTTCTGCACCTCGGTCTTGGTGAACGCGTCGACGTACGGGATCAGCAGGAACATGTCCGGATAATCGCCGCTGGAGATGGCGATCTGGCGCTTCTCCTTGGCCGGCCCGCCGTCCATCGTGGTGGTGTCGAACTGGAACTTGATCTTGAACTTGTCGCTGAGCATCGTGGTGATCGCGTTGGTGTCGAGCTTCTTGTCCGGGTCGGCCGGGGCCAGCGCCGTGATGACGACCTTGTCGCCGTCCATCTTCGCCGCGGGGGCGCTGTCCTTGTCGGCCGAGCTGCAACCGGCCGCGACCAGGGTCGTGGCGACCGCCATGGCGCTGACTGCTCTTCTCAGGGAACGGGTTGCCATATCTGCTCCAATCGTGAAATTGCGACTAGCCCTTGACCGCGCCGACCATCACGCCCTTGGTGAAATGGCGCGCCACGAAGGGGTAAATGATCAGTACCGGCAGGCTCGAGATGACGATGAGCGCGTACCGCAGCACGTTTGCCAGCTGCTGCTGGCGCATCGACTCCGCGAGGTCGATGGCACCGGTACGAGGGGTGTTGAGAATGAGGATGTTGCGCAGCACGATCTGCAGCGGGAACAGATCGGGGTCCTTGAGATACACCAGCGCGTCGAAATAGGTGTTCCACTGGTAGATCGTGTACATCAGCGCGAGCACGGCCAGCAGCGGTTTCGACAGCGGCAGCACCACCGAGCGCAGCACCCGCAGGTCACTCGCCCCGTCCAGCGCGGCCGCCTCGTAGAGCTCGTCCGGGATCGAGTTGGCGAAGAACGTGCGGGCGATGATGACCTGCCAGACGCCGATCGCGCCGGGGATCAGCAGCGCCCAGCGGGTGTTCAGCATGCCGAGGTCGTGGACCACCATGTAGGTCGGGATCAGGCCGCCGGAGAACAGCATGGTGAAGATGAGCAGCGTCATCACCACGTTGCGCCCGTAGAACGTGGTGCGCGACAGCGGATAGGCGATGGCCACGGTCAGCGTCACGCTGATCGCCGTGCCGGCCACCGCGTAGATCAGCGAGTTGTAGTACCCGCTCAGGACCTCGGAGTTGCTCAGCGCCGAGCGGTACGCCTCGAGCGAGAACTCGACCGGCCAGAAGCTCACCCGGCCGGCGTTGACCGCGGCCGGGCTGCTGAACGAACTGGCCACGATGTAGACCAGCGGCAGCAGGACCAGGCCCAGCACCACGGCGAGCATGACCTTGATGACGATCAGGGAGAAACGGTCGCGGAACGGCTCGCGGATCTTCGTCGTGCTCATCGCCACAATCCGTTCCCGGTGACCCGCTTGGCGACGAAGTTGACCGCCAGCAACAGGCAGAGATTGACCACTGAGTTGAACAGCCCCACCGCGGTGGCCATGCTGAAGTCCGCGTTGATCAGGCCGGTCTTGTAGACGTACGTCGGGATGATTTCCGATTGGGCGAGGTTGAGATTGTTCTGCAGCAGATAGGCCTTCTCGAACCCGATCGCCATCATGTTGCCGACGCCGAGGATCAACATGATCACCGCGGTCGGCATGATGCCGGGCAGGTCGACGTTCCAGATCCGCTGCAGCCGGCCGGCCCCGTCGATCTTGGCGGCCTCGTGCAGCGCGGGATCGATGCCGGCCAGCGCGGCCAGGTAGATGACGGCCGAGTAGCCGGCCGTCTGCCAGACGTCGGTCCAGACGTAGATGTGGCGGAAGAAGTCCGGCTCGGCGAGCAGGTTCATCGGCTCGACGCCGACCAGCCCGAGCCCCTTGCTGACCAGGCCGACCTGCGGGGACAGCACCAGGATGGTCATCGAGACGACCACCACGGTGGAGATGAAGTACGGCGCGTAGGTGACCATCTGCACGGTGCGCTTGAACCACCCGGTGCGGATCTCGTTGAGCGCGAGCGCCAGCAGGATCGGGATCGGGAAACTCGCCAGCACCAGGTAGAAGGCCAGGATGAAGGTGTTCTTCAGCAGGGAGCCGAAGACCGGGTTGGTGAACAGCAGCTCGAAGTTGCGCAGGCCCACCCACTCGCTGCCCCACGGGCCGAGGACCGGGCTGTATTCCTTGAACGCGATGACGTTGAAGGCCATCGGGATGTACTTGAAGATGACGAAGTAGGCCATCGGCACGCTGACCAGCAGGTACAGCTGCCAGTGCGTTCGCCAGGCCTGCTGCGCCTGGGACCAGCGACTGCGCCGCGGCGCCGCTGGCGGTGACGGCGCCGCCGACCGGCCGCCGATCTCGGGAAACATGGCCGAAACCTAGGCTCAATAATTTCCTTCGTCAAGTATTGATTTTCGCCGAAGCGCTGTCCTACCGTTCGGCCATGTTCGCCGAGCCCGAAACCACCGCACCGGCGATGACCGCCGTGCTGGCGGCCGTGCTGACCGGAGGTCCACTGAGCCGGGTCGCGCTGGCCCGCCGGCTCGGCCTGTCGCAAGCCGCCATCACCCGGGCGGCCCAACCCCTGATCAAGCGGGGCTACCTGCGGGAACTGGCCGCCACCGAACGCTCCGGGCCCGGCGCCGGGCGACCGGCCAGCCCGCTGGCCATCCGGCCGGACCGGGAGTTCTTCCTCGGCGTGAAGATCACGGCCGACGAGCTGATCGGCGTGGTCTGCGATCTCGGCGCGCGGGTCCGGGCCGCCGCCCGCCGGCCACTGACCGGCACGGACGTCGAGCACGTCCTCACCGAGCTGGGCGCGCTCGTCGACGAGCTGCTCGACGGCCCCGGCAACCTGCGCGCCCGGACCCGCCGGCTCGGCCTGGCCGTCTCCGGCGACGTGCACCGCCCCACCGGCCTGGTCCGCTACTCACCGTTCCTGCGCTGGCACGACGTCGCGCTGCAACACCGCGCCGAGCAGCTCACCGGACTGGCCGTCACGGTCGAGAACGACGTGAAAGCCCTGACCATCGCCGAGCACTGGTTCGGCGACGGCGCCGGGGCGGAGTCGTTCGCCCTGGTCACCGTCGGCACCGGGATCGGGTGCGGGCTGGTCGTGGACGGCAAGCTGGTCTCCGGCGCGCACGGGGTGGCCGGCGAGATCGGGCACCTCGGCGTCGACGTCAACGGGCCGCCGTGCCACTGCGGCGGGCGCGGCTGTGTCGAGGCGATCGCCGGCACCGACGCGATCGTCGGGCGGGCCCGGGAGCGTTCCGGGCGGCCGGATCTCACCTTCGACGACGCGGTGGCCCTCGCGCGCTCCGGGAACGTACGGATAAATGCAGTTTTTGCCGAAGCGGGCCTAGCCATCGGCTGCGGTCTCGCGGCCGTCGCGAACCTGGTCGGACCGGCCCGGATCGTCGTCTCCGGCGAGGGCCTGGCCGCCTACGACCTGTTCGACGAGCACATCCGCACCGGTTTCGAACGCCAGGCGTTCGGCGCCGCCGCATGCCCGCTGACCATCCGGCCGCTGCCCTTCGAGCAGTGGGCGCGCGGCGCGGCGACGGTGAGCATCCAGACCTTTGTCACGTCCTGACAACTCTCCCCCGCTCTCGTTCACCAGGAGGTTCGACCGTGCGGTCACCGATACGTTCCATCGGCGCCCTGGGCGCCACGATGCTCATGCTGCTGGGAAGCCATCCGGCACAGGCGGCTCCATCGCCGAAGCCGAGTCCGCCGCGGGTCCCGGCGCCGCTGGCCACCTCGGGCGACACGCCGTCGGCGTCCACGCCCGACCCCTGGGCGGTGAGGCCCTACATGGGCTGGAGCAGCTACAGCATGCAGGTCTACTCCGGCAACGGTAAGTGGATCACCGGCGACCAGCTGATCAAGCAGTCCGACGCGATGCACGCCAAACTGCAGAAGTACGGCTACAACTACATCAACGTCGACGCCGGCTGGAACGACGGGGTCGACGCCAACGGCCGGCCCACACCCAGCGCCACCCTCTACCCGAACGGCCTGCAGAAGGTCATCGACCACGTGCACAAAAACGGTCAGAAGTTCGGGCTCTACATGATCCCGGGCATCTCCCCGGCCGTCTACGAGGCGAGCCTGCCGATCGCCGGCGCGCCCGGCTGCACCACGCACGACATCGTCAAGCAGCCGGTGCAGCAGGCCGACTACTGGAAGATCGGCTACCGGATCGACTTCGCGAACCCCTGCTCGCAGAAGTACATCGACTCGATCGTCGACACGTTCGCGCAGTGGGGCGTCAACTTCGTCAAGTTCGACAGCGTCACGCCGGGCTCCGGGATCAGCGACCTCTCCCTCGACGCCCGCGACGACGTGGCCGCCTGGTCGTCGGCGCTCAAGAAGCACAAGATCTGGTTCGAGCTGTCCTGGGCGCTCGACCCCACCTACGCCGACTACTGGCGCAGCAAGGCGAACGGCTGGCGAATCGACTGGGACGTCGAGTGCTACTGCGCCAACGAGGCGCTGACCCAGTGGCAGAACATCGCCCGGCTCTTCCCGGACGTCGCGACCTGGTGGCGCCACGCCGGCAACGGCGGATGGAACGACCTGGACTCGCTCAACATCGGCAACGGCGCCATGGACGGCCTGACCCAGGACGAACGGCGCACCGCGATGACCCTGTGGGCGGTCTCCGCCGCTCCCCTCTACCTCGGCAACGATCTGACAAAGCTCGATGCGTACGGACTGAGCCTGCTCACCAACCCCGAGGTGATCGCCGTCGACCAGGCCGGCACCCCGGCGCGCCCCGTCTCCGCGACCGCGCAGCAGCAGGTCTGGTACGCGCTCAACGCCGACGGCAGCTACACCGTCGCACTGTTCAATCTCGGTCGCACCGACAAGGACATCACCGTGAACTGGTCGGACATCGGCCTGACCGGCGCGGCCACCGTCCGTGATCTGTGGGCCCGCAAGGACCTGGGGCGGTTCCCGGGCACGTTCACCGCGGCGACCGTCCCGATCCACGGCGTACGCCTGCTCAAGGTCACGCCGCAGCCCGGCGCCGCGATCGCGGTCAACGACGACGCGCTGCGCGTGAACTACCAGGGTGAATGGACCCGCAACGGCGGCACCGAGGTCGCCGCCACCACCCAGCCGCTGAACCTGACCCTGACCGACACCGGCACCACCGCGCTGCCGTCCACCACCGGCCCGGTCCGCACCGTCACCCACGACGACACCGACCAGGGCATCGCCTACGCCGGGACGTGGTCGCAGAGCACCGGCCGCGGGCTCGGCGACTACCAGGACAACGTGCACTACACCGAACGTGACGGTGACTCGTTCCAGTACACGTTCCAGGGCACCGGCGTCTCCTACGTCACCGAGCTGGACACGTCGCAGGGTGACGTCGACATCTACCTCGACGGCCAGTTCGTCAAGACCGTCAGCGCCGCCCGCGAGCAGGGCCAGCCGCGCCTGGCCCAGCAGACCGTGTTCACCGTCAACGACCTGCCGAACGGCAGTCACGTGCTGATGGGCGTCAAGAAGTCCGGTTCGTACCTGCTCGTCGACCGGATCGACGTGCTGCAGCCGAGCCTGCTCGACCCGCCGGCGGCGACGTTCGACCGCAAGGCGCCCGCTGACGTACCGGTCAAGCTGCTGCGCGACGGCAGCGAGTTCACCGGCGTCGCGCTCGCCGGCACCGCCCTCAAGCCGGGCACCGACTACACCCTGTCCGGCTCGACGGTCACGCTGCGTGCGGCCTTCCTCGCGAGCCTCCCGCTCGGCGCGGCGCAGCTCGACTTCACCTTCCGCGGCGACTATCTGGACGACGTGCACACCACAAAAATCAACGGCAATGCGATTTCGTACGCCTTCGTGGGCACCGGCGTCGACTGGATCACCGCGACAGGTCCCGA
The DNA here is from genome assembly GCF_001509495.1 of Actinoplanes awajinensis subsp. mycoplanecinus. Lineage (NCBI taxonomy): Bacteria > Bacillati > Actinomycetota > Actinomycetes > Micromonosporales > Micromonosporaceae > Actinoplanes > Actinoplanes awajinensis. The sequence continues at coordinate 13,162 of NZ_LLZH01000156.1, forward strand.
CCAGGGCCTGGTCGACATCTACATCGACGGCACGTTGGCGCGCCGCGTCGACACGCACAGCACGGTGCGCGCCACGCAGCAGCTCGCCTTCAGCGTGTCAGGCCTGAAGAACAAGCAGCACACCATCAAGGCGGTAAAGGTGTCCGGCGACATGATGCGCACCGACGTCCTCCGCTACCGCATTCGCTGACGAGGAGAGGTGGGCCGGTCCGCCGGCCCACCTCTCCTCGTGGGCACACCGTCATTTCGCCCGTGGCCCTTCGAGAGCGTGATCCTCCTGCTGGCCACCGGGGCGGCCCTAATCTGGGGAGGCTCGATGCTGCTGCGTGTACCAGGCTGACGGTTCTACAGGTAGTCGAAGAACCGCCGGAACCACGTCACCGCGGAAGGCCCGAACACCCATTGATTCGGGCCTTGATAGAGCCCGTCGAGGATGTGCTCCGGGACGAGCCGGAGCTGCAGCTCGGCCGACACCCGCTCGACACGGCGGTAATCGTCCTGATCTACCGGCGGTGTCCGGCCGTAGCCGGGCGCGGTCCGGTACGACAGGCAAGCGGTCAGGTCACCGAAATTACTCACCACGACTGCCAGCGGAAGCCCGTCCCCACTCCGTTCGTCACGGATCCGGATGATGCCGAAGCGAGCGGCATCCTCCTGCGGACCGCGCCCTCCGGCCAGCGGACAGTCGAACTCGTGACTCAGACCCTCAACCAGCTGATCGAACCGACTCTGCGTCGCCGCACGATCGAAATTTACCCGGGAAGTACAGGCCTTCGGCCCGGCCCGATCTGCCCGGCTCGTCCAGAGCACGCAGCACCGACGACCAATCCGCATCATCCGCCGCCATGGTGGACCCGACACCGGCGCCCGGAGGCGGGATCGGGTCGACCAAGGCGGCGTGCACGTCGCCGAGCTCCCGTCCCGCCGCGGGGGTTCGCGGATGGCGCAAAGCGTTCGTTCGCACGCTATGGTCCGCGTCCTGTAGCAGTAGTCCGAGGGCATCCGGCGGCGTGTTCGCATTCCGAGCGACCCACAGCCGCACCGCCCGAATCGGATCGACCGCCAGCTCCCGAAGGCGCTGCACCGTCGTCTCGGCGGACCGCGCCTCATACACCCGAAGAAGCCCAGGCTCACGTTCGGCAGCAGTTCGCACCGCCGCATGGTCTCAACAACGAGCTAGCCATGCACCGACATATCAGCGCGCGTCCCGGCGGATCGCCGCGAACAGGTCAACCTTCGACATCGGCAGCATCGTTGTCCCCGTCCAGGCCACCCCTCAAGGTGGGTCCGAAACTGGCGAACATCGAATCCACCCGAACGAGGTGGGACCCGAACCGGTGGACACATCGCAGGCCAACGCCGGTCCCAGCGCCTGTCTTTGACCGTCATTGCCTCAATCTGCTCTCCATGGCAGAGTTCTCCCCCATGGAGAGTGTTTTGTACGATGAACGCCGTGAGCTCGATCAGCTGCGCGACCGCGTGCGTGCCACGCGCCGGGCTACCTCCGGGCCGCTACTGGTGTTCGGGGTGCCGATCACGGTCTTTGCCATCTGTGACGGCACGGTCAACTACGCGTTCGTGCCGTTGCCGCTCTACTGGCCGCTGTGCACGCTTGTCGCGCTTCTCGCGCTCACTGGCATCGACCGGATGCGCCGCGGGCGCACGGGGGTGGGTGCGGGTCCTTTCTCGTATGGGAAAGCGGCCGTCCTCCTGGCGGCGGTCGTCCTCGCCGGAGGCACCGTGTGGTTCTTCCCGTTCGCGAAGTTACTGCTCTGGCCCGCGACAGTGCTGACCGTCCTGGCTGTGCGGCAGGGTAACCGGCCACTCGCGGTCTGGTCCGGCATCATCGGCGCCGTGATGATCGCCGGGTGGGCCTTCGACGGCCCGGTGCCCGGCGGCTGGTTGCACCCCTTCGTGATGGGTGCCGGCGGAGTAGCGCTGATCGTGCTGGGTCTCGTGTGGCGCGGACGCGAGCGGACGATCGCATGATCGAGCACACTCAGCGGCCCCCCTCGCTGCTCGAGCCAGGACCGCCGGCCGCTCCGCTGCGACGTTCCGAGTCCGGGGCGCTTCCTGTTCCTGAGTCGCTTCCCGCTTCCGAGCCGGCGTCGCATCCTGCGCTTGAGCTGGATGAGCTGGTGCATCAGAAGACCCGGCTCGCTCTGCTCACCGTGCTTGACGAGGCGGGCCGTGCCGATTTCCCCTATCTCAAGCGGCTGCTCGGCCTTACCGACGGCAACCTCGGCCGGCACCTGGAGACCCTCGCCGGTCAGTCGCTGATCGCGATCGAGAAGGGACACGAGGGCAAACGGCCACGCACCTGGGCGGCGATCTCTCCGGCCGGACGGGCGGCACTGACCGCCGAAATGGACCTGCTGGCCGCGATAGTCGAGCGTTTCCGCAACGCCCGCGACTGACGGCCGGCACCATGCCGGGCGCGGTCCGGTGCGTGCGGTGAGGCATCGTGGGCGGCAAGCCAGGACGTCTGCAGTTGATCACGGCATCGCCCAGGGCTCACCGGTAGGGGAAACCGCTGGTCGCTGGTCGCGCTCAGTGACACAAGGCGGAGGCTGATTCCGCCTCCGCCCACGTGTACAGCTACCGCAGAGCCGGCAACACCTTGGCCCCGAACGTCTCGATGAACGGCATCAGATCCTGCCCCACATGATGCAGATAGATACGGTCGAAGCCCAGCTCCGCGTACCCCCGCAACCACTCGACATGAGCCTCGAGGTCGGCCGAAACGTTCACCACCTCGCGCACCTGCTCGATCGTGACGTTCTCGCCGATCACGTCGAACTGTTCGACCGTCTCCAGGTCCCAGCAGACCGGCGGCCGGAAGACGTTGCTGCGCCACTGGTCATGAGCGATCGCCTCGGCCTCGTCCTGCGTCGGCGCCCAGCTCAGATGCACCTGCAGGCAAACCGGCCCCTTGCCACCCGCATCCCGATACGCAGCGATCATCGCCTGCAGCTGCTCGGTCGGCGCGTTCACCGTGACCAGCCCATCAGCCCACCCCGCGCACCACGCCGCGGTCTTCGTGCTCACCGCGGCGCCGATCAACGCCGGCGCCTCAGCAGGCCGGGTCCACAACTTGGCCCGGTCCACGGTGACCAGCCCGTCCCGGGTGACCTCCTCACCGGCCAGCAGCGAACGGATGACGTCCACCGACTCCAGCAGCCGCGCCTCCCGCACCTCTTTCCGCGGCCACGGCTCACCGGTGATGTGCTCGTTGCTGTACTCCCCGCTGCCCAGTGCCGCCCAGAACCGTCCCGGGAACATCGACCCGAGCGTCCCGATCGCCTGCGCGATGATCGCCGGGTGATAGCGCTGTCCCGGAGCGTTGACCACACCGAACGACAGGTTCGTGGCCTGCAGCGCCGCACCCAGCCACGACCAGGCGAACGCGGACTCACCCTGCCGGCTGCTCCACGGCGAGAAATGGTCGGAACACATCGCGGCTTCGAAGCCGTGCCGTTCCGCCGCGATCACCGCGGCGAGGAGGTCGGCGGGCGGGATCTGCTCGTGCGAGGCATGGATTCCGTACTCCGTCATGACCCTGGCGGTACCCCGCCGTCCCCTTCCGCAACCAACCACCCGCACGACCGGCGAGCCGTGGCGCGTATGGTTCGGGCGGTGAATCCCGCTGACCTGCAGGGCCTTCGATCGGGATCTCTCGAGACCCGCGAAGCCCACCTCACTCTTCTGCTCGACCGGGCGCGCACGCACGGTGACGAGTCAGCGATCGCGGCATTGCACGCGCTCGTCCGCGACTACCGGGATTTCCACCGCTCGCTGTATTCGCGGGCGATGAACCACGCGGACGTCTTCGCGGACGCGAGCCTGCAGGAGCCGCTGCTGGCCGCGCTCGCCGACACCCGTTACAACTGCCAGGCCTGGGCCGTCATGGGTTGCACCGCCATGGAGATCCGCGCTGCCGTCCCCCAGTTGGTCACCCTCCTCGACCACCCGCAGTGGCTGGTCCGCGGCGAGACGGTGACCGCGCTGTCCGCTCTGGGCGACGCCTCGGTAGTTCCCGCACTGCGCCCGCTGCTCAGCGACGAGGCCGACTGGCTTCGCCAGCGAACCGCCGACGCCCTGGCCCACATCGGCGGCGACGCGGCGCTGGAAGCCCTCTGGTACGAGTTCGAGCACCGCCAGTTCCCCCGGATCGGCTACATCGCCAGCACCCTGGCCTTGTTCACCCCGGAGGTCGTCCCCCGCCTGCTGACCGCCGCCGACAGCACCGACCCGGACCAGCGTTATTGGGCGGCCGTGGCCCTCGGCTCAACCGGCGACGACCAGGCAATCCCGACCTTGGAACGCCTGATGGCCACCGACCGCGGCGTGACCGTCTTCGACGGCGAAGTCCGCACCGCGGCCAAGAAAGCCCTACGCACCCTCCGCCGCATCAAGGCCGCCATCGCCGAACGAGACGCCGCCAAACCCGAGCCCGCCCCCCACTGACATCCCCACAACCAGATCAAAAACCCCACTTTGGTACGAAGGAATCACCGCGGCGGGGGCAGTCGCAAGCCCGACATCCCCCCGTCCACGGCCAGGGACATGCCTGTGGTCGCAGCTGAGGCGGGGGACGCCAGATACGCGACCGCGCCGGCCACCTCCGCGGCCGTCACCAGGCGGCCGATCGGCTGACGGCCCGACAGCCGGGCGCGCTCCCCGACCGGATCGTCGGTGCGGGCCAGCAGTCGCTCCACCCACGGCGTGTCCACCGTTCCCGGAGCGACACAGTTGACCCGGATGCCCTCGCCGACCAGGTCCGCGGCGGTCGAGAGGGTCAGAGCGTGCACCGCGCCCTTCGACGCCGAATACAGCGCCCGCTGCACCAGCCCAGCGGTCGCCGCGATCGACGAGACGTTGACGATCGAGGCGGCCGCGGACGAGCGCAGATACGGCAAGGCGGCCGTCGTCGCGCGGGCGATGCCGATCACGTTCACGTCCAGGACGCGGTGCCATTCGGCGTCGTCGTTGGTGTCGATGCCGCCGACCGCGCTGATGCCCGCGTTGTTGACCAGGATGTCGATGCCGCCGAACTCCTGGGCCACGGTGGCCATCGCCGCGGTCAGCGAGTCCCGGTCGCCGACGTCGGCGATCACCGGCAGCAGGCCGTCGGCCGGGTCGCCGGGGTTGAGGTCGAGCACGCCGACCCGGGCGCCGCCGGCCCGCAGCTCGGCGGTGACTGCCGCGCCGATGCCCGAGCCGCCGCCGGTGACGACCGCGACCAGGTTGGTGAACGATGTCATGTACGAACCTTTCGAGAGGTCAGGCCCACGCCGGCCCGTCCGGATAGGCGAAACGGTGCAGGGTCTCGGGGCGGATCTCGGCCGAGAAGCCCGGTGCGGTGGGCAGCTGGTAGGCGCCGTTGCGGATCACCACCGGGTCGAGGAAGTGCTCGTGCAGGTGGTCGACGTACTCGATGGTGCGGTCCTGCAGGGAACCGGAGACCGCGACGAAGTCGAAGACCGACAGGTGCTGGACCAGCTCGCAGAGGCCGACCCCGCCGGCGTGCGGGCAGACCGGGCGGCCGTATTTCGCGGCCAGCAGCAGGATCGCCACGTTCTCGTTGACGCCGGCGACCCGGCAGGCGTCGATCTGCACCACGTCGACCGCGTCGGCCTGCAGCAGCTGTTTGAAGACGATGCGATTCTGTACGTGCTCGCCGGTCGCCACCCGGATGCCGGCCGGGCGGAGCTGCCGCCGGATCGCCGCGTGCCCGAGCACGTCGTCGGGGCTGGTCGGCTCCTCGATCCACCACGGCCGGTACGGGGCGAGCGCGGTCATCCACTCCACCGCCTGCGCCACGTCCCAGCGCTGGTTGGCGTCGACCGCGATCCGTACGCTGTCGCCGACCGCGCCCCGGGCCAGCCGCAACCGGCGGATGTCGTCCTCGAGGTTGTCACCGACCTTGAGTTTGATCAGGGTGTAGCCGTCGGCGACCGCCTCACCGGCCAGCCGGACCAGCTTCTCGTCGCTGTAGCCGAGCCAGCCCGGTGACGTGGTGTACGCCGGATAGCCGTGCTCGCGCAGCAACGCGATCCGGTCGTCGCGGCCGGGGCGGGCCGCTTCGAGCAGGTCGATCGCCTCGGCCGGGGTGAGCGCGTCGCTCAGGTAGCGCCAGTCGACCAGGTCGGTGACCTGCTGCGGGGTCATGTCGGCGAGCAACTGCCAGACCGGTTTGCCGGCGGCCTTGGCGGCCAGGTCCCACGCCGCGTTGATCAGCGCGGCCGCGGCCAGGTGGACGACACCCTTCTCCGGGCCGAGCCAGCGGATCTGCGAGTCGTGGGTGAGCCGGCGCGCGAACTCGCCGAGGTCGTCGATCGACTGGCCGATCACGAACGGCACGAGCGCGTCGATCGCCGCCCGGCAGATCTCGTTGCCGCGCCCGATGGTGAACGTGAACCCGTGTCCGGCCAGGCCGTTGTCGGCGCGCAGGATCACGTACGCGGCCGAGTAGTCCGGGTCGGGGTTCATCGCGTCCGAGCCGTCGAGATCCCGGGAGGTGGGGAACCGGATGTCGTGCGAGGTGACCGCCGTGATCTTCACTCGGTCACCACGCTGCGCTGCCGGCCGAGCCCGGTGATCTCCATCTCGACCACGTCGCCGGCGCCGAGGTACGGGAACCGCCCGCTCAGCGCGACGCCCTCCGGTGTCCCGGTGTTGATCAGGTCGCCGGGTTCGAGGACGGTGAACTGGGACAGGTGCCAGATCAGGTACCCGACGTCGAAGATCATGTCCGCGGTGCTGGAGTCCTGCCGGGGCGCGTCGTTGACCCAGGAGCGCAGCCGCAGCGGGAAGCCGACCTCGTCCGGGGTGACCAGCCACGGCCCGAGCGGGTTGAACGTCTCGCAGGACTTGCCCTTGGACCACTGCCCGCCGGACCGGTCGAGCTGGTATTCACGTTCGGACACGTCGTTGGAGAGCACGTAGCCGGCAATGTGCGCGGCGGCGGAGGCGGGCGAGTCCAGATAGCGGGCGGTCCGGCCGATCACCACGCCCAGCTCGACCTCCCAGTCGGTGCGCCGGGAACCCCGCGGCAGCCGGATGTCGTCGTCCGGGCCGATCACGGTGTTCGGCGCCTTGTAGAACAGGATCGGTTCGGCGGGTGGCTGCGCGCCGGACTCGGCGGCGTGCGCGGCGTAGTTCTGCCCGACGCAGAGCACCGCACCGGGCCGGCTGATCGGCGCGCCGCGGCGCTCACCGGTGATGTCGATGTCGGGCAGTCCGTCGACGGTGGTGATACCGCCCGCGGCGAGGAACGCGCCGGTGATGTCGGCGGTCACCGCGGACAGGTCGTAGAAGCGGCCGCCGCTCTCGGCGATCGGCCGCTCGTGCCCGGCAGGGCCGACTCGCAGGTACTTCACATCGTCTCCAGGTGGTAGGTGTCGATCGCGGTGCCGCCGAAGACGTCCGCTCGCAGGCCGCCGAGCAGGCCGGCCAGTGCGTCCTTGACCTGCGGGTAGGTCGCGGCGACCCCGAGGACGGGCCAGTCCGAGCCGAACATCAGCCGGGTGGTGCCGAACAGCTCGACCGCGGTGTGCACGTAGGGGCGCAGGTCCTCGGGCGTCCAGGTGTCCCAGTGCGCCTCGGTGACCAGGCCGGACAGCTTGGCGACCACGTTCGGCCGGGCGGCGACCGGCGTGATCAGTTCGCGCCACCGGTCGAACTCCCCGGCGGCGATCGGCGGCTTGCCCAGGTGGTCGAGGACGAAGGTGGCCTCCGGCAACGCCGCGGCGACGCGGGCCACCGACGGCAACTGCGCGCTGCGGACCACCAGCTCGTTGACCAAGCCGGCGGCCGCGACCGCGGCCAGCCCGGCGCGCACGTCCGGCCGGTCCAGGTGGTCGTCCGGCGCGGCCTGCACCTGGTCGCGGATGCCGACGAGCAGGTCGCCGCCCGGGGCGGCCCGGTGGCCGGCGATGGTCGCGGACAGATCAGGATCGGTCAGCGCGGCCCAGCCGACCACGCCGGCGATCTCCGGGGTCTGCTGCGCGAGACGCAGGAACGACCGCGTCTCGTCCGCCGTGCAGCGGCCGGCTTCCACCAGTACGGTGCGGTCGACGCCCGCACCCCGGATGACGGTGCGCAGGTCGTCGACGGTGTAGTCCCGGCGGATCCGGGTCAGCGACGGGTCCTGCAGCCAGGGGTAGTCGGCGGTCCACAGATGATGGTGCGCATCGACGATCATGCGAGCAGCTCCTCGGCGCGCAGGTCGGTCCAGAGTGCGGCCGGGATCGGGGTGGCCGCCATCCGTACCGCGTCCTCGACCTCGGCCGGGGTGCGCGCGCCGACGAGCACGCAGGTCACCGCGGGGTGCTCGGCCGGGAACTGGATCGCGGCGGCGCGCAGCGGCACGCCGTGGCGGTCGCACACCGCGCGTATCGCCAGGGCCCGATCGAGCAGCGCCGGGTCGGCCGGCAGGTAGTCGTAGCGGGCGCCCGGCCGGGGATCGGCCAGCAGTCCGGAATTGAACACTCCGGCGGCGATCACCGCGACACCCCGCTCGGCGCACAGTGGCAGCAGCTCGGCGCCGCCGGACTGGTCGAGCAGCGTGTACCGCCCGGCCAGCAGCACCGCGTCCAGCAGCCCGGTGCGTACCAGGTCGGTGAGCATCCCGGCCTGGTTCATGCCGGCCGACACCGCGCCGATCCGCCCCTGCTCACGCAGCCGGGCCAGCGCCGGCAGCGCCTCGGTCACCGCTTGGTCGAGATGGTCGTCCGGATCGTGCAGATGCAAGATGTCCGCCCGATCAAGACCGAGACGGATCAAACTCTCATCGTACGAACTGAGCACGCCGTCACCACTGAAGTCGAAGACCGGAGTCACGTCGGTGGGCTCGGCCCAGATGTCCTGGGTGTCGGCGCCTCCGCCGCGCAGCAGCCGCCCCACCTTGGTGGAGAGCGCGAACTCGGTGCGTGGCTTGCCCGCCAGCACCGTGCCGCTGCGCCGCTCGGACAGGCCGGTGCCGTAGAGCGGCGCCGTGTCGAAGTAGCGTAGTCCCAGCTCCCACGCGCGTTCCACGGTCTGCCGGGCCTGCTCGTCACCGACCGGCTCGAACAGCCCGCCCAGCGGCGCGAGCCCCAGCCCGAGCCGGGTGACGGACACGCCGGTGCGGCCGAGCCGTACCCGCTCGGTCGGATTCATCCCGCTCACTGGACTCTCCGGTCGTCGATGGCGTCGTGATCCCAGGCGATGCCCAGCCCGGGTGCGGAGGGGGCGAGCGCGTGGCCCTCGACGACCGTGATCTCGTCGTGGGTGATCGTGCGCAGCTGCGGGATGTGTTCGAGGTACCGGCTGTTCGGCACCGCGCAGCACAGGCTGACGTGCAGCTCCATCAGGAAGTGCGGGCAGACCGTCAGGTTCGCGGCCTCGGCCAGGTGGGCGACCTTGAGCCACGGCGTGATGCCGCCGACCCGGGCCACGTCCACCTGGATCACGCCGGCCGCGCCGCGCCGCACGTACTCGGCGAACTGGCCGGCGGCGTAGAGCGACTCGCCGACCGCGATCGGGATCGAGGTGGCCGCCGCGACCTGCTCGTGCCCGGCCACGTCCTCGGCGGGCAGCGGCTCCTCGAACCAGAACGGGTCGTACGGCTCCAGCAGCCGGGCGCGGCGGATCGCGTCGGCGGCGGTCAGCGACTGGTTCGCATCGAGCATCACGTCGAAGTCCGCGCCGACCGCCGCGCGTACCGCGCCGAGCCGCTCGGCGTCCTGCGCCGGTGACCGGCCCAGTTTCATCTTGATGCCCGGCCAGCCGGCGGCCTGGCTGGCCCGGGCGCCGGTCACCAGCTGCTCGGTGCTCAGGTGCAGCCAGCCGCCTTCGGTGTCGTACAACGGAATTTGGTCCTTGGCGCCGCCGGCCAGGACCCACAGCGGCTGCCCGGCGGCGCGGCAGCGCCAGTCCCACAGCGCGGTGTCGACGGCGGCCAGGGCCAGCGAGGTGATCGGGCCGACCGTGGTGGCCTTCGTCGTCAGGAACAAATCCCGCCAGACCGCCTCCACCCGGTGCGGATCCTGCCCCGGGAGCCGGGCCAGCAGGGTGTCGCGCAGCAGCGCGAGCACCGCGGTCCCGCCGGTGCCGATCGTGTAGCTGTAGCCGAGCCCCTCACCGCCGTCGTCGGTGCCGATCCGCACGAAGATCGTCTCCTGCTTGACGAACGTCTGCAGCGCGTCGGTGCGCACGGTTTCCACGGCCAGATCAACCAGGTACGCCTCGGCGTGAGTGATGACGGGCATCGGGCTCCCTCCCTGCCGGCGCTCCTTTTCGTAGATCCTATAGGATCCAGGTAGATGTTTACTGGCTCACATCCGCGTGCGTCAAGAGGTGACCACGAAACTCCGGATCACAGCAGCGTGGTCAGGACGCCGCCGTCGACGCGCATCGCGGAGCCGTTGATGGCTGACGCGAGCGGGCTGGCGAGGAAGGTGACCGCGGTGGCGATCTCGGCCGGTTCGATGAAGCGTTCCAGCAGGGACGTCTGGTTGGTGCCGATGATCGCCGCTCGCATCTGCTCCTCGGGGAGCGACTGCGCGGCGGCCAGCGCCCTGACCGTGTCGGCGACGCCGTCGGAGTAGGTCGGGCCGCCCAGCACCGAGTTGACCGTCACCGCGGTGCCCTTGGTGAGCTTCGCCAGGCCGTTGCCGACCGCGAGCATCGCCGTCTTGGACGTACCGTAATGGATCATGTTGGCCGGGATGTTGACGCCCGATTCGCTGCTGACGAACACGATCCGGCCCCACCCGCGCTCGAGCATCGCCGGCATCAGCCGCCGCGCGAGCCGGACCCCGCTGAGCACGTTGACCTCGTGGTACCGCCGCCAGTCGTCGTCGGAGATCAGGTCGAACGCCTTGAGCTCGAAGAGCCCGACGTTGTTGACCAGGATGTCGACGCCGGGGAGCTGGTCGCACAGCCGGTCGACGTCGTCGGCGACCGCGAAGTCGGCCGGCAGGCCACTGACCGAGACGCCGGGCACCTCGCGGCGCAACGCCGCGACGGCGTCGGCCAGTCGCGCCGGGTCCCGGCCGTTGAGCACCACGTCGACGCCCTCGCCGGCCAGTGCCCTCGCGGTCGCGTAGCCGATGCCGCGGCTGGATCCGCTGATGAACGCGGTCTTGCCGGTGAGCTGCAGGTCCATCTGTCCTCCTGGTGAGTGGGCGCCGGTAGCGGCTGGTTCTGATCGTGCCGGGAGCCGATGAGCGTTGGATGAGCAGACGGACCCGCGCGAGCCCGCCGAGACGCTGGCTTAAACAACAGAGACGGCAGAGCATTTCGCGTCTCGTCGGCGCTGCTTACGGTCGATCGGTGCAGACAATCGTTCTCGGTAATGTCGAGGTCACCCGGGTCGTCGAGTGGCAGGGCGCGTTCGGCGCCACCGACGTGTTGTTCCCGTCCGTTCCCGCCGACTTGTGGCAGCGGCACGAGTCCTGGCTCGCGCCCGACTTCCTCGACGCCGCGACCCGCGAGTGGCAGACGACCGTGCAGACCTGGGTGCTGCGCAGCGCCGGCCGCACCGTGCTGGTCGACACCGGGGTGGGCCACGGGCTCGACACCGGCGGTGACTTCCTGGAGAGGCTCGCGGCGGCCGGCGTACGGCCGCAGGACGTGGACCTCGTCGTCAACACGCACCTGCACAGCGACCACGTGGGGTGGAACACCCGGCTGGTCGACGGAGTGTGGGTGCCGACGTTCCCGCGGGCGCAGTACCTGATCAGCCGGGCCGACTTCGACTACTGGAATCCCGACAACGGCCACGTGCCGGTGTCGCCGTTCCACTCCGCCGACGCCACCGGGGCGATGTTCGAGGAGAGCGTCCGGCCGGTTCATCAGGCCGGGCAGGTCGTGCTGTGGGAGGGCGACAGTCACCGCGTCGACGAGGATCTGGTGCTGCAGCCGGCGGCCGGGCACACACCCGGCTCGGCGGTGCTGCGGCTCGAGTCCGGCACGGATCGGGCGCTGTTCGTCGGCGACATCGTGCACACCCCGCTCCAGCTGATCGAGCCGGATCACGAGATCTGTGTGAGTGAGGACCAGGCCGAGGCGACCCGGGCCCGCCGACGGGTTCTGGAGCAGGCAGCGGCGACGAACAGCCTGGTAGTGCCGGCGCATCTGGGCGGGGCTGGGGCCGCTGAGATCGTACGATCGCAGGGAAGTTTTTTGATCAAGCAGTGGGCGGCGTTTCTCCGAGGGTTGAGCCGGTAGGGGACGATCCGGTGATGGACCTGCTCAGCGACGTGATCGGCGTGATGCGGGTGGGGCGGCCGGCCCTGTCGCTGGAGGTCGCGGATCCGGGGTGGCAGACGGCGGCGCCGGTTTTCGAGGGCGCCCGGTGCTACGTGGTCACCGCGGGGTGCGTCCGGGTGACCGGGCCGGGCTTGCCGAAAACCGGCTCGTCTTCGATCACGGGGCCGGGCGACGCGACCGTGACCTTGCAGGTGGGCGATGCCGTGCTGGTGCCGCACGGCACCGCGCACACACTGGTGAACCCCACCGACGGCGTGGCCCGGTTCCTGTCCGGCGCCTACCGGATGGACCAGGCCCGCCCGCACCCGCTGTTCCACGATCTTCCCGACCTGGTCGGTCTGCCCTCGCGGCCGGACCGCTACCCGAGCCTGCACGCCTCGATCGAGCTGGTGCGTGGCGAGCTCGACGAGCAGATGTACGGCCGGGACGTGGTGCTGCCGGCCCTGCTCGACGTGCTGCTGGTCTACCTGATCCGCGCGTGTCTCAGCGAACGCGCCCAGTCACAGGCCACCGGCTGGTGCACGGCCCTCACCGACGAGGTGATCGCGCGCTCGTTGCGGGCCGTGCACGAACGCCCCGCCGAGGCCTGGACCGTCGCGTCGCTGGGCGCGTTTGCGGGGCTGTCGCGAGCCGCCTTCGCACGCCGGTTCACCGCGATGGTCGGGCAGCCGCCGCTCACCTACCTGACCTGGTGGCGGCTCACCCTGGCGGCACGCCTGCTGCAGACGACCGACCTGCCGCTGTCCGCGGTGGAGCAGCGCAGCGGATACGGCTCCGCCTACGCCTTCGCGAACGCCTTCAAACGCGAATACGGCATGTCCGCCGGCCGGTATCGGCATCAGTAGTAGAAGGTGACCAGGTCGACGCCCTCCCCCTCGGAGTAGGCCAGCCACTGGAACAACGCATACGACGGCCGGCCGAACTCGTCGTCGTTCAGGCTGGTGTTGGGGGCGGTCGCCAGCAGGTCTGCCGGGGCGAGCAGCTCGGCGTTGACCATGTGCCCGATCGCCGGGAAGTCGGCGTGCGGCAGCGGCACCGGCGAGCCGCTGGAGATCAGGCCCTCCAGGGAGAAGCCCGGAGCGAGCAGGCCCGCACTCTCGTGCGCCTCGTCGACCACCCGCAGATAGTCCCAACCGGAGAACGAGGGGAACCCGTGGTCGTGCAGCCGCTCGCCGGTGCGGTCGCACAGGTGCTCGAGGAAATAGCCATACGCCGAGCCGAGCCGCTCGTCGTATGGCTCACCCATGATCACCTGCCGGGCGATGTCGGCGAGCGTGACCGTGTCGTCGCCGCGCAGCTCGTTGATGTGCTCCTGCACGTGCTGCCGGTGCTCCGGGAAACTGGCCGCATACTGCTCCGCCAGCTCGGCGTCGCCGCTGCCGACCTGGCTTCGGATCTTCTTGATATCGACCGCGTAGGCAGCAATCCCGTAACTCATGCGCGAGATGCTAACGGCGACCCCTGACAGTTTTTCCGGGCCGCAGATCAGAACGCGAGGTAGGTGTAGCTATAGGAGCGACCCCGGTCGTAGACGGCCCGCAGCCAGGGCTGCCGAACCTCGGGCAGCCGCGACAGCACGCTGAGGAAGATCTGGCCGTCCGGCATGAGCCGACAGCCCGGGATCTGTTCCGGCAGGGCCTCCGGCAGGATCGGGACCGACCGCCCGACCGCCTTCGGATCACGGTGGACCCAGCCCGCAGTCGTCGATCCGGATGGCCACCGGCGTGCGGCAGGCGGCACAGACCATGTTGGGTACGTCGCCGGCGACACCGCAGCATCGGGAGTCGAGGACCAGCGCCAGGTCGATGACGGCACCGTGGACGTCCCCCGGGGCGACCAGCACGTGGCCGGCCGGTCCGCCCGAGATGCCGGGTCTCGGCGCGTACCAGCCGAGCGCCTCGGCCTCACCGGCGCCGAGCTCGTCCCACCGGCGCCCCGGCGGCCCCAACGGCAGCGGATCCACCGCGAACGTGCCGGGCTCCAGCACCGGATCGAGCGAACCCTGCGCGCCGCCGGCCTCCTGATTCGCGTGGACCGGAAGCGCCACCCTCGACACTGCGACAGTCAGCGCGGCCCCACAGACCCGGCACCCGAAAACCGTCACACAACCCCCAGATGTCGACTGAGGCCAATCTAGATCACGGCACGGTGATGGGACCGATGGCCTCAACACCGGCATCGGGTCGAACATGTCGAATCAGACGACAAATCTCGGACTTCCATGCACCACAAAACAGGACTAAACACCCAATTGGCAGATTCTTGCACCTCGATCCCTCCTAGGATCCGCTTATGAATAGGTCAGAGTCAGGAGAGCCATCGAAAAACCGTCGGGCGATCATGCTTAGTAACGTTCAAAGATCCTTGATCGGCCTGGTAGGCGCCACGGTGATCAGCGCAGGAATAGTCGCCATTTTTGTCCGCGAAGGCCAGACAGGCGCAACCACCAACCGTGTGTAGTTACGGCGCGGAGCGCACCCAAAGTCCCCACACAGCAACTCGAGCCCGCCGGGCTACACGGCGACTCGGGCGGGTGTGTGGGCGGCTCGCCGCAGGGCGTACCCGGTGATGGCGGCCGCCACGACCAGGGGTGCGCCGTCGCGGATCAAGCCGTCCTCGCCCAGCAGGATCCCGCACAGCGGCAGGTCGAAGGCCAGCACCGCCAGCGTGGTCGAGGTCAATGCGGCGCGGGCGCGGTGGCTGCCCCGGCCGATGAAGTAGGCGGACAGCAGGGCCACGTAACTCACCGCGATGCCGGCCAGGATCCAGAGGATCACGGCCAGGGTCCACTCCGGGCGGTGCCGCAGCGTGCCCACCGCGGTCAGGGCCGGGACCAGCATCAACGGGCTGTAGCTGAACGAGGCCAGCCGGGCGGTCAGCACCCACGGGTCGCTCGGCGGGGCCTCGCGCAGGCTCAGGCCCTCCCTGGTCAGGACCGGTCGGCGCGGCTGGTGGATCAGGTGCGCGTCGATGCCCGGGTGGCGGTGGAGCAGCACCACCACGGTCAGGCAGAGCAGCGCGAGCACGCCGAAACTGATCAGGCCGGGCAGCGGCGGGCGGCCCGAGGACGGGACGATCAGGCGACCGACCGCGAACAGCGTGGTCATGGTCAGAATCAGACTCAGCGGCTTGGCGGTGGCCCGAGCCCGGCGGACCTGGAAGATCAAGATCAACCACCCTAGGGTACGAACGAGCGCCCAGCCCGTCCGCACCGCGAAGCCGACGCCGCGCTCCGGTGCGTACCAGAAATTGAGCACCTCGACCACGACGGTGGCCGCAGCCGTGGCGATCAACAGTGCCGTGAGGACACGGACCGGGCGGGGAGTCATGGTGAACGCAGTACCCGGGCCGGGTCGTCGTCACGCCGTGCGGTGGCGGTGGCGCATGACGAGCCAGGTGATCCAGCCAGCGCCGATGATGAAGCCGAAGCTGATGATCCGGTAGAGGACGACGGCGGCGATCGCGGTGCCGGTCGGTACTCCCCCGCCGGCCAGGCCGAGGATCAGCGCGCTGTCGATGATGCCGAGCCCACCGGGTACGAGGGTCACGGTGCCGGCGGCCATTCCCGCGCAGAAGGCGAGCAGCAGCTGGACGGCGTTGACCGGCGCGTCGCTGACCGCCCGGACGCACATCCACAGGCAGGCGGCGTCGAGCCCCCAGTTGAGCACCGCGAAGACCGCGGCGGCGAGCCCACGGCCGGGGGTCAGGCGGGCGGCGCCGAGCTGGCCGACGAAGTGCCGGATCTTGTCCAGGCCCTGCTCGGCGGGGCGGCGGCGGAGCCGGTTGAACCGCGCCAGGACCGCCCGGGTCGCGGGCTCCAGCGCGGCGGGGCGGCGGCTGACCCGGCGGACGCCGAACACCAGCAGGGCGATGACGGTGACCAGGCCGGCCAGTCCGTACCAGTGCGGGGTGCCGCCGGCGAAGAGCGCACCGACCACGGTGACCGCCGCGAGCGCCGTGGTGGACAGGATGCCGGACAGCGCGATGCACCAGGCGGCGACCGCGGGCGTCGCGCCGAAGCGGCGCATCTGCTGGAAGTTGAACTTGGTGGAGAACGCCGGCCCGCCCGGCAGGGTCTCGTTGAGCGAGTGCGCGGCGTAGGCGAGCGCGATGTTGCGGTAGAGCGGCACCTTCAGCCCGGCGGAGCGCAGCAGGGTGTGCTGCATCCGCGCGTAGGTGCCCATCGCCGCCAGCTCGGCGATCACCGCGGCGGCGAGCCAGCCCAGGTGCGGCGCTCTCAGCTGGCCGAGCGCCGAGGACAGCGACGACCAGCCGAGAACGAGCTCGACAGCGAACAGGACGACCACCGCGGCGACGGCGGCGCGCCGGGCCCAGCGGCGCTTGCTTCCGGGTCCGGCGGCGGCACCGGGCTCGGCGGCGGCGCCGTCCTCGGCAGGCTGGGCCGAGTCGAGGGACACCGTCATGAGTGCGCTGCTCTGATCATTCGCTGCTGCATACCCCCACCTCGGGCAAATCACTCAGACCGTGGCAGGGGTGACAGCGCGGGATTCGGCGCCGGTCACCGGGGCGGTGGTGCGGGCGCGACCGGCGCGCACTCCGCTGACCAGGCAGAGAACAACACCAAGAACAAGCCAGGAGATCAGTACGACGGTGGCGTGCGCAGCGCCGTGGCCGTCGAAGAACGCGGTCGAGCGCAGCAGCTGTCCACCGGCACCCGGCGGGAGCAGCTGACCGAAAGCGCCACCCCAGCCGGGCAGCATCTCGGGCGCGCTGGTGAGGCCGGAGAACGGGTTGCCGACCAGCATCATCAGCACCGCGCCGAGCCCGAAGCCCGGGTAGCCGAACAGTGCCTCCAGCCCGAGCAGGGTCATCGAGATGGCGCCGATGGTCAGGGCGATCGCCCCGGCGTTGGCCAGGTAGGAGCCGTCGATCGAGCCGAACCAGAACTGCAGGATCGCGGCCATGGCCAGCCCGCCGGTGACCGCGAAGGTCAGCGCACCGGTGACCCGGCGGGTGGTGCCGCGCAGCAGGTTGGTGAGCAGCACCGCGGTGAGCAGGCCGCCCATGACGAGGGGCAGGGCCGCGGCGGCCAGGCCGGCGCCGCGCGGGTCGTCGGCGGGCAGGGCGACGACGTCGCGGGTGGTGACCGCCGGGCCGCTGCCCGGTGCCTGCGCCTGCGCGAGGGCGGTGCCGAGGGCCTGCAGGGACTGCGCGATCGAGGCGCTGCCGGCCGAGGCGGTCAGCAGGTGCGGGGTGCCGCTGCTGAGGTCGATCGCGCCGTACACCTCGCGGTCGCGGATCAGCTGCTCGGCGGCGGCGGTGTCGGCGACGCGGGTGACGTCGAACGCGCCGGGCATCTTCGTGTCGAGGGTGGCGATCACCTGGTCGGCCGCGGCGGCCGGGCCGGCCACGGCGATCGGCACGTCGTGCAGCGACGAGTGCACCGACGGCCAGGCGAACGCGGTGAGCAGCACGCTGATGATCACAGTGAGCAGAGCCACCGCGGCGGCGACCCTCGGCCAGGGCGACGGTGTGGCCGTGGCGGGCTCGGGTTGTACCTGGGTGGACATGAGCTTCTCCTTAGCGAACGACTGTTCGTTTTTGAGTCTGGAGGCGGCGGTGCCCCGTGTCAAGAACGAGCGTTCGCTTTATGATTCGGCTCATGCCCCGCGGCCCTGAGGAATAGCGCGCCGGCATACCAACAGCCCTCGATCGGCCTTCCCGGAGTGCGGGGATGATCGATCGAGGGCTGCTGTCGGGATTGGCCGGAGGTTATGTCTCCCCGACGTCAGTGAGAGATCGCATCAGCGGGTGCCGCCGGACGCGCCGCCGCCGGAGTGGCCGGAGCCACCACCGGACGAACCGCCACCCTGCTGACCACCGGACGAGCCGCCACCCGAGTGCCCCGAGCCACCGCCCGACGCGCCGCCACCGGACGAGCCGCCGCCGGGCTGGCCACCACCAGGCTGGCCACCACCGGACGAGCCACCACCCGAGTGGCCGGAGCCACCACCGGACGAACCGCCACCCTGCTGACCACCAGAAGCGCCACCGGACGAGCCGCCCGACGAGCCGCCGCCGCTGTGCCCGGAGCCACCGGAAGCGCCGCCGCCGGACGACCCACCGCCAGGAGCGCCACCACCGGACATGCCCCCACCCGAGTGCCCCGAGCCGCCCGACTGCCCGCCACCGGAGTGCCCCGAGCCGGAGCCCCCGCCGTGCCCGGAGTTGGACCCGCCGCCGTGACCGGAGTTGGAACCCCCCTGGTGCCCCGGGTTCCAACCACCCTGGTGCCCGGAGTTGTTACCCCCCTGGTGTCCCGGGTTCCAACCACCCTGGTGTCCACCACCAGCGTGCCGGGGGTTGAACCCACCGTGGCCGGGGTTGAAACCGCCGTGGCCCGGGCTGAATCCGCCCTGCGGGCCGACGAAGACGCTGCCCGGCCGTCCGCCGCCGAAGCCGCCCCGGTGTCCGGAGATGAAGCCACCCTGCGGCCCGACGAAGAAGGTGGCCGGGCGCAGGTGCCGCGGCCGGATCCAGCCCGGACGCCCCGGAAGCAGCGGGTACGCCGCGACCAGCGACGGGCCGTACGGCCGGAAGCCCGGCTGCAACCAGTCCCCGTCGGTGAGGATCCGCAGCGCCCACGTCCCGCGCCGCTCGCCGACCGTCACGTACGTGACGTCGAAGTCGCTCCAGTCGGCGTTGTTCCGGCCGAACTGGCCCGCGACCGTGCACGCCTGCTGAGATGTGTACCAGCCGACAACCTGTCCGGTGTCTCCGGAATCGTTGCAGCAACCGCCCGCTTGCTTGGTCACCGGCGCCTGGTTGGCGCCCGAGGCCTGGGCGGGCCCGGCTGCCGTGGCGAGTGCGGCGAGAACACCGAGGCCACCTACGGCCACCACACGAGCAATCTTCTTCATCAACGCTCCATCCTCAGGATAGCTTTGATGACGAAAACGGGCTTTTCTCCACATCGGAAGTCGCCCCTGAGTCCGTTGCCGGATGGCCGTTCAGAGGACCCATCACGAAGGGTGACGGCGGTCACTGGCCGGGGCGCCAGACCCTGCGTACCCCTCAGGAATTTTGCCGAAGCGGCGCTGACGCTGCCTGACGCTCCGGATGTGGAAGATCGCTCGCGTACCCTCGTCGGCATGCCGGCCCACGACGCCCTGAGCCTGGGGACCTGGCGGCGTGACCCGGCGACCGTGGTGCGCCGGGCCGTGTCGGTGCCGGCCGGTGACCTGGGGCCGCTCACGATCGTCGCCGAGTCGGAGGTGTCCGGCGTCGCCACCGACTGGCTGCCGCACGCGCATCCGATGCACGAGCTGGTGTGGGTGCGCGGCGGCACGCTGACCTCGCGGATCGGCAACCGGATCTTCACAGTCCCGGCCGGGTACGGCCTGTGGCTGCCCGCCGGCGTGGTCCACGGCGGCCGGCTGACCGCCGGCGCCGAGCTGCACGACGCGTTCTTCGTCCCCGAGCGCACCCCGGTCGCGTTCGCCGGACCGACCTCGATCACGATGACCCCGCTGCTGGAGTCGCTGCTGTTGCGCCTGGTCCGCACGGATCTCGACGCCGGGGCGCGGGCCCGCACCGAGGCGGTGGTGTTCGACGTGCTCGACCCCTCGGAGCGGCAGTTCGCGCTGGAGCTGCCCGGCGATCCCCGCATCGACGGCATCGCCGAGGCGCTGCTGGCCGACCCCGCCGACGACCGCGGGCTGCAGGAGTGGGCGGACCAGCTGGGCATCAGCGATCGGACGATCACCCGGGCGTTCCGCGGCACGACCGGGCTGTCGTTCGCGCAGTGGCGGCAGGCGTTACGCGTGCACCAGGCGCTGGCACTGCTCTCCGAGGGCGTGGACGTGCGCGGGGTGTCCGAACGGCTCGGTTATGCGCAGCCGAGCACGTTCATCGCCGCGTTCCAGCGGGTGATGAACGTGACGCCGGGCCTGCTCGCCCAGGCGCCCGCCTATCGCGCCTGATGTCCGGAATCCCGTATCGCCTGTCCTGAGGGCCGGATTGCCGACAATCTGATGATCATCTAGCCTCCGTAAGGCAAGGCAAACCTAACCTCGTTCCGGCCGACCAGCACGGTCACGCCGCCAGCGAGGCCGACGGCTGCCTCGACCGGGCGTGCCGCGCCTGCTGCCCTGCGAATTCGGAGCCGATCGATGTCCACGACGCCTGCGCCGTCCGCGGCCGTGCTCCGCGGTGACCAGCTCGTGCTCCGGTACGGCAAGACCGCCGTGGTGCACGGCGTCTCGGTGGAGCTGGAGCCCGGCCGGGTGACCGCGCTGATCGGGCCGAACGGCAGTGGCAAGTCCACCCTGCTGCGGGCGCTGGCCCGGCTGCACCGGGTGGACGGCGGCGAGGTGACCCTCGAGCACCGCGACGGCCGGCCGGCCCGGGCGGTGTCGCTGCTGAGCGCCCGGGACTTCGCGCGGGAGGTCACCCTCTTCTCCCAGTCGCGTCAGGCCCCGCACGGGCTGACGGCCGGCGAGGTCGTCGCGTTCGGACGGCACCCGCACCGGCGGCGCTTCGCCGGGCCGTCCCCGGCCGACCGGGAGGCGATCGCCGCGGCGATGACGGTCACCGGCGTGACCGAGATGGCCCAGCGGCCGGTCGGCGAACTGTCCGGCGGCGAGATGCAGCGCGTCTGGCTGGCCGCCTGCCTGGCCCAGCAGACCGGCGTGGTGCTGCTCGACGAACCGACGAACCACCTGGACCTGCGCTACCAGATCGAGACGCTCGACCTGGTCCGCGACCTCGCCGACGAGCACGGCGTCGCCGTCGGCATCGTGCTGCACGACCTCGACCACGCCGCCCGGGTCGCCGACACGCTCGTGCTGCTGCACGCCGGGCGCATCCACGCGGCCGGCGACCCCCTCGCGGTGCTCACCGCCGAGCACCTCAGCGAGGTCTACGACCTGCGCGTCGACGTCGACGTCGACCCGCGCACCGGGCGCCTGCGCCTCGACCCCGTCGGGCGGCATCCCGCCCGCAACCGTTACGCCGCCCCCGCGGCGCCCCCGATCCACCCAGGAGAAAAAGTCCGATGATCCTTGTCAACCGCCTCGCGGTCACCACGGCGGCCCTCGCCGCGGTCGCCGTGGCGCTCAGCGCCTGCGGCACCACGAAGGTGGACGAGCCCGCCGCCGCCGGCTCGGCCGCCCCCACGTCGCAGACCTGCGCCAACGACACCACGACGACCGCGACCGGCCCGGTGTCGATCACCGACGGCGTCGGCCGCAAGGTGGAGCTGGCCAAGCCGGCTCAGCGGGTCGCCGTGCTGGAGTGGCAGCAGACCGAGGACCTGATCACGCTCTGCCTCAACCCGGTCGCGGTCGCCGACGCCAAGGGCTACGCCACCTACGTCAAGGCCGAGACGCTGCCCGCGGGCGTCGTCGACACCGGCGAGCGCGGCCAGCCCGACCTCGACGCGCTCTACGCGACGAACCCCGATCTGATCATCGTGGAGGCGTTCAAGGCCGACGACGAGCTGATCACCAAGCTGGAGAAGCGCGGCGTGCCGGTGCTGGCCACCGTCGGCGCCGACGCCACCGGCCAGATCGCGAACATGAAGAAGGTCTTCTCGATGATCGGTACGGCCACCGGCCGCACCGAGCGCGCCGAGAAGGTGCTGAGCCAGTTCGACACGCACCTCGCCGAGGCCAAGACCACGGTCGCGGCCGCGAACGTCACCGCGAAGGACTTCCTGTTCTTCGACGGCTGGATCGAGGGCGGCAACGTCGTCATCCGCCCGTACGGCAAGGGCGCGCTGTTCACCGAGCTCGGCGAGCAGCTCGGCCTGGTACCGGCCTGGACCGACGCGATCAACAAGACGTACGGCAGCGGCGGCGTCGACCCAGCGTACGGTCTCGCGCAGACCGACATCGAGGGCCTCACCGCCGTCGGCAGCGCCACCCTGTTCTACTCCGACGACGACACCGCGGACAGCTACGTCAAGGAGCTGCGCAAGAGCCCGATCTGGTCGGCGCTGCCGTCGGTCAAGGAGAACCGTGCGTACGCGTTCCCGGCGGGTGTCTGGGGCGCCGGCGGCCCGCTCTCCAACGAGCAGGCCATCGACGCCTACGTGAAGATCCTGACCACGGCGTGAGCGACACCCGGGTACGGCCGGCACTCCCCGGTCTGGGACTCGGTCGCGGGATGAGCGGGGCGGCCGTGCTGGCCGTCCTGCTCGTCGCGGTCGTGGTGGCCGGGCTGTGGCACATCACCCAGGGCACCTCCGGCATCGGCGTCACCGACCTGGTGCGCTACCTGCTCGGGGCGCGTGAGCAGGTCGGTGGCGTACCGGTCGCGGACGTGCTGACCGGCTCGCGGCTGCCGCGGGTGCTGGCTGGTGTCGCGGTCGGGGTGGCACTCGGCGCTGCCGGGGCCCTGCTGCAGTCGGTCACCCGCAACGCGCTGGCCGCGCCGGACACCCTCGCCGTCACCGCCGGGTCCTACTTCGCGCTGTGCGCGGTCGCCGCGTTCGGCCTCGCCGTGCCACTCTGGGCGTCCGGCGCGGTGGCCTTCGCCGGTGGCCTGCTCGCCGCGGGCCTGGTGCTCGGGCTGGTCGGCACCGCCTCGGGCATCGGCTCGACCCGGCTGATCCTGGCCGGTTCGGCGGTCGCGATGGCGCTCGACGCGGCCACCGCGATGCTGCTGATCCTGTTCAAGGAGAGCACCACCGGCCTGTACGCCTGGGGCAGCGGCTCGCTCGCCCAGCTGAACATCGACGCCGCCCTGCGCGCCGCCCCGGTCATCGCCGTCGCGCTCGGCGCCGCCCTGCTGCTGGCCACCCGCCTCGACGTGCTCGGCCTCGGCGACGACGCGGCCGCCTCGCTCGGTGTGCCGGTCCGCTCGACCCGGGTCGTCGCGGTGCTCTGCGCCGTGCTGCTGACCAGCATCTCGGTGACGCTCGCCGGGCCGATCGCGTTCGTCGGGCTCGCCGCGCCGGTCGCGGTACGCCTGGCCGCCCACCGGATCAGCGCCCTGGCCCGGCACCGCTTCCTGATCCCGGCCTGCGGACTGGCCGGGGCACTGCTGGTCATCCTCGCGGACGCGGTGCTGCGGGCGATCCTCGGCGCGCAGGCGGCCGCCTCGATCCCCACCGGCATCCCGACCGCGCTGCTCGGCGCCGTGGTGATCGTGATCCTGGCGCTACGGCTGCGCGACGCCGGCGCCGCACGTGAGGCGCCCCGGGCGTACGTCGCGGTCCGCTCCCGCCGCCGGTTCGCCACCGTGCTGATCGTGGTGGCCGCGCTGCTGACCGTCGCTGCGGTGGCCGGTCTGCTGGCCGGCAGCCTGTGGCTGCGCACCGGCGACATCGTGCTGTGGCTGCAGGGCACCGCGCCGGACCTGATCGGCCGGGCGCTCGACGACCGGGCCCCTCGGGTCGCCGCGGCCGTCGTCGCCGGTGCGGCCCTC
Organism: Actinoplanes awajinensis subsp. mycoplanecinus; assembly: GCF_001509495.1. Classification (NCBI taxonomy): domain Bacteria; kingdom Bacillati; phylum Actinomycetota; class Actinomycetes; order Micromonosporales; family Micromonosporaceae; genus Actinoplanes; species Actinoplanes awajinensis. Next base: position 36,811 of record NZ_LLZH01000156.1, read on the forward strand.
GCCCTGGCCGGCACGCTGGTGCAGGGCACGGTCCGTAACCCCCTCGCGGAGCCGGGCGTGCTCGGCATCACCGCGGGCGCCGGGCTGGGCGCGGTGATCGTGGTGACCTCGGCGCTGTCCGGCGGCCGTCCCACGCTGATCGTCGTGGCCGTCGTGATGGGCCTGGCCACGTTCGCGCTGATCACCGTGCTGGCCTGGCGCGGCGGACTGCTCCCGGACCGGTTCCTGCTGATCGGCATCGGCTGCGGGTACGCGCTCAGCAACGTCAGCACGTTCCTGCTGCTGCGCGCCGACCCGTGGGACACCCCGCGGATCCTGACCTGGCTCTCCGGCACCACGTACGGGCGCACCTTCGCCGACGTGCTGCCGGTCGCCCTGGTGCTGCTGGTCGCGATCCCGGCGGCGCTGGGCATGCGCCGCCAGCTCGACCTGCTGGCCATCGACGAGGACACCCCGCGGATCTTCGGGGTACGCCGGGAGGGCGCGCGCCTGACCCTGCTGACGGTCGCCGCGGTCGCCGCGGCGGTGAGCGTGATCGCGATCGGGGTGGTCGGCTTCGTCGGTCTGGTCGCACCGCACCTGGCCCGCAGCCTGGTCGGCGTCCGGCACGGGCGGATCATCCCGGTCGCCATGCTGCTCGGCGGCCTGCTGGTCTGCACCGCCGACACGCTGGGCCGCACGATCATCGCGCCGTCGCAGATCCCGGCCGGCCTGATGATGGCGCTGATCGGCGCGCCGTATTTCGTCTGGCTGCTACGCCGCTCCCGAACCTGACCCGGCGTCAGGTAGTCGGCTGGTTTTCCGGGGTGTCTCAGGATGGCTGAGACACCCCGGAAAACCTGACCCCGGCTGGTCGTGAGGGGTGTCTCGCGGGCGCGGAGACACCCCTGGCAGCCGGTCACCCGGCGCCGGTCAGTGGGCGACCATCTGACTGCCGACGCCGCCGGAGGCGAGCAGGTCGGCCAGGGCCGGGCCGGGCATCGGGCGGGCGAAGTGATAACCCTGGCCGAAGGTGCAGCCCATCTCGGCCATGCACCGGGCCTGCTCGGCGGTCTCGATGCCCTCGGCCACCACGTGCAGCCGGTACGCGCGGGCCAGCCGGACCAGCGCCTCGGCCACCGCGTACGTGTCCGGGTCGGTGTCGATGCCGTCGACGAACGAGCGGTCGATCTTCAGGATGCTGACCGGCAGGGTGCGCAGGTAGCTCAGCGCCGCGTACCCGGTGCCGAAGTCGTCGACCGAGATGCCGATGCCCATTTCGCGCAGCGTGCTCAGACGCGCCACGGTCTGCTCGTCGGGCTGCAGGATCACGCTCTCGGTCAGTTCCAGCACCAGCCGGTCGGCCGGGAACCCGGTCTCGGCCAGCACCTCGCGGATCGTGTCGACCAGGCCGGCCTGGGTGACCTGGCGGGCCGAGACGTTGACGCTCAGCCACACCTTCTCGCCGGTCGGGGTGGACCAGCCGACGGCCTGCCGGCACGCCTCGCGCAGCACCCACTCGCCGATCGGGATGATCGCGCCGGTCTCCTCGGCCAGTTCGATGAAGGCGCCCGGCATCTGCAGGCCCCGGACCGGGTGGTTCCAGCGCACCAGCGCCTCGACCGCGATGCCGTCGCCGCCGACCAGGTTGACCACCGGCTGGAAGTGCAGGACGAGTTCGCCGTTCTCGACCGCGTCGCGCAGCTCGGCGTCGCGCGCGCGGGTGTCCAGCTCCGGGGTGTAGACCCGGTAGTGGCCGCGGCCGGCGCGCTTGACCGCGTACATGGCGGCGTCGGCGTGGGCGATCACCTGCGCGGTGTCGGCGGTGGTCTCGTCGAGGAACGCGACACCGATGCTGGCCTCGACGCCCAGCAGCAGATCGCCGAAGATCACCGGCGTGCGCAGGGCTTCGACCAGCCGCTGCGCGATGCTCTCGGCGACCGCCCGGGTCGGCATCCCGGGCAGCAGCACGGCGAACTCGTCACCGCCGAGCCGCCCGGCGGTGTCCCCGGTCCGGATCACCGCGCGCAGCGCCGTCGCGACCGCTTTGAGCACGGCGTCGCCGGCCTCGTGCCCGTACACGTCGTTGATCGGCTTGAAGCGGTCGAGGTCGATCAGCAGCACCGCGCTGTGCCGGTCGTCGCGGTGCGGCTGACGGAGCATCTCGCTGAGCAGCTCGGCGATCAGGGCACGGTTGGACAGCCCGGTGAGCGGGTCGGTGACGGCCAGGCGACGGTTCTCCCGCTGCGCGAACATCTGCCGGACGATCACCAGGCTCGTGATCACGATCCCGCCGAGGATCATGCCGCCGAGCGGGTTCATCGACTGGTCCCGGGCGACGAAGGCGATCAGCGCGTACGCGAGCACCACCGCACCGTACGGAAGCCAGCCGAAGCGGCCGCGACTGCGCCGCTCACCGGAGGTCGCGGCGTTCTGGCGCATCCGGTGATGCACGGCGAGCAGCGCGAGGAAGGCACCGGCCGCCCACAGCAGGAAGGGCCAGCTGCCGGGCTGGAAGAACACCCCGAAATGCAGGTACGCGATGGTGTACGTGCTGTCCGCGACCACGTTGACCGCCATCGCCGCGCCGAGCAGCCCCACCGCGACCCCGGCTTTCGGGCGGCGCAGCAGCAGGGTGATCAGCGCGAAGACGAGCAGCAGGTCGAGGATCGGCACCGCGGCCGAGAACGCGATCACCATCGGATCCGCGCCCGGGATCTGCAGGATCGGCCCGATCTCCAGGTACCAGAGCGCCATGCACGCGCCGGCCACGATGATCAACGAGTCGATCAGCAGCTTGAAGCGTTCGGCCTGGCTGCGACGGTCGGCGGGCAGCAGCACCAGGCCGGCCACCATGAACGGGATCGCCGCCAGGTACAGGCAGTCGGAAACCGACGGGTACGCCGGCACACCGGGCTGGAAGTCCCGGACCAGCGACGTCATCCGCGCCGCGCCCTGTGCGGCGAACGCCACCTCGAGCAGGATCCAGGCGCGGCGCTCGTTGCGCGGCAGTCCGCCCTTCACGATCAGCCGCAGCCCCAGCGCCGCGGTCAGCAGCGTGACCGGGGCAAAGACCAGATCATTTATCGTCCGTATCTGGACCTCACTGCCCCAGCCGGTGACGACCTGGACGAGGACCACCCCGAGCAGGGCGCCCGATCCCCACACGGCCACCGTCAACAGCCGCGCGAGACGCGCCCCTGGTTGTGCCATGCCCTCCACCATGAAGCAATCCCCGGCGAGTTTCGGCCGCTTCCCGGTGCAAGCCGGTTGCAGCCGGTCACCGGGTCCAGCCCGGCCGGGGCGGCAGGCGACCGGCGAGCAAGGCGCAACCGGTCACCGGATCCAGCCGGGCCGGGGTGTCAGGGCGACCAGCAGCACGCCGAGGGCGACGGCCGCGACGGCCAGCCCGGCGGCGACGAGCGACCCAGCGGTCAGCATCGAGGCGAACGCGCCGATCGCCATCACCGACCCCGCCGACCCGGCCGACAGCACCGACGCGAACGAGCCGGCCGAGCCGACCGACAGCATCGAGCCGAACGACCCGATCGACAGGATCGACCCGATGGACCCGACCGAGAGCACCGAGTCCTTCGAGTAGACGCTCAGGATCGAGCCGCTCGACTTGTAGGAGAGGAAGTTGCGGGTGGGAGTCATGGGAAGAGCCTCGCCCACCGCGGCAGTGCCCCGCAGCCGTCGGCCGACGGGTTCGCGATCCGTCAATCGGCTGACTGCGGGCTCCGCCTCAGACCGCCTTGGTCAGCGTGGCGAACTCGTCGTCGGTGAGCTGCACGTCCGCGGCGAGCAGGTTCTCCTCGAGGTGGCCGACCGACGACGTGCCCGGGATCGGGACGATCACCGGCGAGCGCCGCAGCAGCCAGGCCAGGGCCAGCTGCCCGGTGGTGACACCCGGGTGCGCGCCGGCGACCTGGTCGAGCGGGCCGCCCGGGCGGGCCAGGGCGCCGGCGTCGACCGGGGCCCACGGGATGAACGCGATGCCCTGCTCGGTGCAGAAGTCGACGAGGTTCTCGGCACGGCGGTCACCGAGGTTGTAGCGGTTCTGCACGGACGCGACCGGCAGCCCGGCGGCCTGCGCCTGCCGTACGTCCTCGACGCTGACCTCGGAGAGGCCGACCTGCTTGATCAGGCCCTCGTCGAGGAACGCCTTGAGCTCGCCGAACTGCTCGTCGCGCGGGGTGTTCGGGTCGATGCGGTGCAGCTGCCACAGGTCGATCTGCTCGACACCGAGACGGCGCATCGACATCAGTACGCACTGGCGCAGGTATTCCCGCCGGCCCAGCGCGACCCAGCGGTCCGGCCCGATCCGGGTGAAACCGCCCTTGGTCGCGATCACCACGTCGCCGTAGCCGCTGCCGTCGTGCAGGGCCTCGCGGATCAGGTCCTCGGAGACGTCCGGCCCGTACGAGTCGGCGGTGTCGATGAACGTGACCCCGAGCTCGACGGCGCGCCGCAGCACCCGGATCGCCTCGTCGTGGTCCCGCGGCGGGCCCCAGATGCCCGGCCCGGTGATCCGCATGGCGCCGAAGCCGAGGCGGTGCACGCTCTTCCCGCCGAGGTCGATGCTGCCGCTGTCCGCGATCGTCATGGTGAATTTCCTCCGGTTCGGTGACGAATCGAAGCTACCCCGCGGTGGATCAATCGCAGCAGCAGGGTTCCGAGCACGTACCAGGGCGCGTGCACGTTCTTCATGTCGTTGCCAGAAATGCGCGCCACCCACCGTGCACCGTGATGTCCGGGGCGTCGGCGACCGCGGCCGCCTCGCAGAGGAACCCGGTGACCGAGGTCCCGTCGGCCAGCCGCACCTTGCCGAGGACCATCGGCGACGGCAGCGCGGCCAGGAACGGCCCCAGCGCGGCCGGCGGCAGCTCCCACAGCTCCCCCTCGACCGCCTGACCGCTCTCGGACACCCGCACCAGGCCGGGCTTCGGCGGGGTGCTGGGCAGCGCGTACAGCCGGTATTCGGGTGCGGTGGCGACCCGGCCCACGAGGCGGCCGCCGGCCGAGGTGAGCTGGTGGTTGAGCGGCTGGCCGCTCAGGTGCGCGCCGACCACGAGCAGCGGCAGCCCGTCGGTGTACCCGCCGGGTGACGGCACCCCGGTCAGCATCGCCGCGATGTCCAGGGCCACCGCGTCGGCGAACCCGCGCGTGATCACCTGCACCCCGATGCCGGCCGGCACGGCCACCGCGGCCAGGTCGAACAGGTTGCAGAAGTTCGTGTACGTGCCGACCCGCGCGTTCACCCCGACCGGGTCCGCGGCCACCTCGGCGATCGTCGGGTGGATCGGCGCGGTCGGCAGCAGCAGCGCGTCGGCGTCACCCCACTCGGCCATCGCCTCGCGGCGCAGCGCTTCCAGGCGCTCGGTGTCGGCGACGAGGACGTGCGCCGGGATGTCCCGAGCCCCGGTGATGATCGCGCCGACGACCGGGTCGACGCCGGCCGGGGCGGAGTCCAGGAATGCGCCGACCGCCGCGTAGCGCTCCGCGACGAAGCCGCCCTCGTACAACAGCTTGGCCGCGGCCAGAAACGGTCCGAGGCGGATAGGGCGCAACCGTGCCCCGGCAGTTTCCAGGGTTTTCGCCGCCTGCTCGAAGGCGTCGAGCCACTCCGGTGACATCCCGATCAGCTCGGAGCGGTCCGGCACCGCGACGATCGGGTGCGGCGGCGCGGCCAGCGGGGCGTCGGCCGGCCACACCGGGTCACTCATGATCGCGATCGCCTGGCGGCCCTCGGACAGCGTCCGGGCGAAGATCGTCACGCAGTCGAGGCTGCGGCAGGCCGGCACCACGCCGGTGGTCGGCACCAGCCCGAGCGACGGTTTGATCCCGACGATCTGCTGGAACGCGGCCGGGACCCGCCCCGAGCCGGCCGTGTCGGTGCCCAGCGCCAGGTCCACGATGCCCAGCGCCACCACGACGGCGGACCCGGAGCTGGAGCCGCCGGAGACTCGCGACGGGTCCCGGACGTCGCGGACCGCGCCGTACGGACTGCGGGTGCCGACCAGACCGGTCGCGAACTGATCCAAATTGGTCTTGCCGAGCACGATCGCCCCCGCGTCGACGAGCCGTTGCACGGCGGGGGCGGAGATCAACGGCAGATATTCGTACGATGGGCAGGCGGCCGTCGTCGGCAGCTCCGCAACGTCGATGTTGTCCTTGACCGCCACCAACCTCCCGGCGAGTGGCAGCTCCTCGCCCGCCGCGAGGCGGGCCTCGACCACGACGGCGTCCGCGAGCACCGCCTCGAGGGACCGCAGCGTGATCCATGCCTCCGGCCGCTCCTCGAGGGCGAGCTGATCGAAAGCGGCCCGGACACGGTCCTGTGGAATCATCAAGATGCCCTTCCGGCGAGAACAACGAGGGGACTCCCGGGCGCGACCTGCGCACCGGGGCTGACCAGAATCTGCGCGACCACCCCGGCGGTGGGCGCGGTGACGACGGTCTCGAGCTTCATCGCCTCCAGGGCGAGCAGCGGCTGCCCGGCCACGACGGTGTCGCCGGGCCGCACGTCGAGGCGCCACACGCTGGACGTGAACGGCGCCTCGACCAGCGTCCCGCCCTCCGGCACGGTCACCTCACCGGCCGGCGCTGGCACGGCGGGCTCCGGCCGCGGGTCGAACTCCCCGGCCGCCGCCCAGTCCGCGCGCTCCTGACCGAAAGCGGCCGCCTGCCGGGTCTGGAACTCCGCGATCGACGGGGCATTCTCGGTCAGGAACCGCTCGTGGTCGGCGAGCCGGAACGTGCCGTCCTCGATCCGCAGCCGGTGCCGTCCGGCGGCCATGTCGGCCCGCAGGTCGAGCAGCTCCTCGGCGCCGACCGGGTACCACTGGATCCGGTCGAAGTGCCGCAGCAGGTACGGCGTCTCGCGCTGCCACCGCGACCACACCTGCACGGTACGGCCGACGAACTGGTACCCGCCCGGCCCCTCCATGCCGTAGACGCACAGGTACGCGCCGCCGATCCCGACCGCGTTCTCCGGCGTCCAGGTGCGCGCCGGGTTGTACTTGGTGGTCACCAGGCGATGGCGCGGATCGAGCGGGGTGGCCACCGGCGCACCCAGGTAGACGTCGCCGAGCCCGAGCACCAGGTAGCTGGCGTCGAAAACGGTCCGGTACACGTCGTCGACGCTGTCGAGGCCGTTCACCCGGCGGATGAACTCGATGTTCCACGGGCACCAGGGCGCGTCGTCGCGGACCCCGGCCATGTACCGCGCGATCGCCTCCCGGGTGGCCGGGTCGTCCCAGGACAGCGGCAGGTGCACGACCCGGCTGGGCACCTCGAGGTTGTCCGGCAGTTCCAGCGACCGGACCACGTCGAGCAGGGTGCGCACCGGCAGCACCGCCGGGTCGACGTGGATCTGCAGCGAGCGGATGCCCGGGGTGAGGTCGACGACGCCGGGCAGGCCCTCGGCGCGCAACCGGTCCTGCAGGGCGTGCGCGCGCATCCGCAGGCCCAGGTCGAGGGTCATCGGGCCGTACTCGACGAGCAGGTTGTCGTCGCCGGAACGCCGGTAGGTGACCTCGTCGTCGCGGGCCAGGATGCCGTCGTCGACCGCGCGGATCAGCGGAGTGAAATCGATGTCGGACACCGGCACGAACCGCACGGTGTCGCCCGGGGTGAGCTGCCCGAGCTTCCAGCGCTCGGACGTGATCACGGTGGCCGGGCAGACGAAACCGCCGAGGCTGGGGCCGTCCGGGCCGAGCAGGATCGGCACGTCACCGGTGAAGTCGATCGCGCCGACCGAGTAGGGCGTGTCGTGGATGTTGGACGGGTGCAGGCCGGCCTCGCCGCCGTCGGCGCGCGCCCAGCGCGGTTTCGGGCCGATCAGGCGGACGCCGGTGCGCGCCGAGTTGAAGTGCACCTCCCACTGCGCGGCGTAGAACGCGTCGAGGTCCTCGCGGAGGAAGAATTCCGGGGCGGCGTGCGGCCCCTCGGTGACCCGGATCTGCCAGTCGCGGCGGATGACCGGCCGCTCGTCTCGACCCTGGCTGGGCCTCCGGGGTGTCTCAGCGGTGCTGAGGCACCCCGGAGAGCCAGCCGATTCCCGCACCCGGGCCGTGGTCCGGAGCACGTCGCCGACGTTTTCTGACGCCACGGTCCGGAGCACGTCGCCGACCCGCAGCGCCCGCCCGCCGTGCCCGCCGAACTGCCCGAGCGTGAACGTCGCCGCGCTGCCCAGGTAGGACGGCACGTCCAGCCCACCGGCGAACAGGACATAGGCCCGCAGCCCGCCGTCGACCGCCTTGCCCACCTCGAGCACTCCCCCGGCGGGCACGACGACCGGCTCCCACCGCGCCACCCGCGTCCCGTCCACGGTCACCGGCACGGCCGCCCCGGTCACGCACACCGTGGTCTCCGCGCTGAACCGCAGCACCGGCCCGTCAACCGTGCACTCCAACCCGGGTGCGCCCTCGTCGTTGCCGAGCGCCCGGTTCCCCAGCCGGAACGACAGGTCGTCCATCGGCCCGGACGGCGGCACCCCGACCTCCCACAGCCCGACCCGCCCCGGCCAGTCCTGCACGGTGGTCATCGTGCCGGGTCGCTCCACCACGATCCGGGGTTCCTCGTCGTGGACTCCGGCGAGGGTCGCGGTCGAGTGGGTCGCCGCCAGGACCTGCGGGTCCGCTGCCGCGGCCCGAAGAAGACCGAGGTTGGTCTCGATGCCGTCGATGCGGGTGGTTTTCAGGGCTTCGCCCAATTTCCGGTACGCGAGAGCGCGCGTCGGAGCGGCCACGATGATTTTGGCGAGCATCGGGTCATACGCCGTGGACACCTCGGTGCCGGCCTCGACCCAGCCGTCGACGCGCGCCTCCGCCGGAGACTCGACGTCGGCTCGCGGCTCGGCCGGGAACTCGGCGTTCGTGATCAGGCCGGCGCTCGGGCGGTGGCCCAGCGTCGGATCCTCCGCATAGACGCGCGCCTCGACGGCCACCCCGGCCGCCGTCAACGGCGTGTCCAGGAACCCGGAGTCGCCGCCGGCCAGCCGCAGCATCCACTCGACCAGGTCGATCCCGAAGATCTCCTCGGTCACCGGGTGCTCGACCTGCAGCCGCGCGTTCACCTCGAGGAACGAGGCTTGCTCCCGCTCCGCGTCGTAGACGAACTCGACAGTGCCCGCCGACCGGTACCGCACCGACTCGCAGAGCGCGACCGCTTTCGTCTGAAGCTGATCGCGGAGCGACGCCGGGAGCCCGGGTGCGGGCGCCTCCTCGATCACCTTCTGGTTGCGGCGTTGCAGGCTGCAGTCCCGGTCGCCGAGTGCCACGACCCGACCGGCGCCGTCCCCGAAGACCTGCACCTCGACGTGGCGGGCGCGCTGCACGAAACGCTCCAGGAACACCCCGCCGCTGCCGAAGCTGGCCACGGCCAGGCGCTCGACCCGGTCGTAGGCCTCGATCAACGCTGCTTGATCGGCGCAGGCCTGCATCCCGATGCCGCCACCACCGCCGGTCGCCTTGACCATGACCGGGTAGCCGATCCGCTCCGCCTCGGCCAGGGCCTGATCGAGACCGGACAGCAGCCCGGTCCCCTCGATCATCGGCACCCCGGCGTCGGCGGCCAGCGCCCGCGCCGTGTGCTTGGCCCCGAACGCGGTCAGCTGCGCGGGGGTCGGCCCGACGAACAGCAGTCCGGCCTGTTCGACCACGGTGGCGAACCCGGCGTCCTCGGACAGGAACCCGTAGCCCGGGTGCACGGCGCCGGCGCCGGTGGACAGCGCCGCGTCGAGCACCCGGTCCACCCGCAGGTAGCTGTCGCGGGCCGGCGCCGGACCGAGCCGTACCGCCACGTCGGCCATCCGCACGTGCGGCGCGGCGCGGTCCGCGTCCGAGAACACGGCCACGGTCTTGAGGCCCATCCGCGCGGCGGTGCGGATGATCCGGCACGCGATCTCACCGCGGTTGGCGACCAGCAGGGTGTCGAACATCTTCTCAGTCCCCCGTAATGATCATGCGGACCGGTGTCGGGTCGAAGCCGTTGCACGGGTTGTTGATCTGCGGGCAGTTCGAGATCAGCACCAGCACGTCCCGCTCGGCGCGCAGCGAGATCCGCAGGCCCGGCGCGGAGATCCCGTCCACGATGCCGAGGCTGCCGTCCGGGTCGACCGGCACGTTCATGTACCAGTTGATGTTGCTGACCAGGTCGCGTTTGCCCAGGCCCCAGCGACTGCCCTCGATCAGGAAGTTCTCCACGCAGGCGTGCTGGTGCTTGGTGTGCTGGCCGTACCGCAGGGTGTTCGACTCGCGGCTGCACGCCCCGCCGACCGTGTCGTGCCGGCCGACCTCGTCGGCGACCACGGTCATCAGCGGCCGCCCCTCGCTGGAGCGCAGCACGCTGCCGGTGGTCAGGAAGATGTTGCCCTGCGCCGCGATGGTGTCCGGCGCGGAGTACCGCTCGCTGGTGTCGTCGGCGTTGTAGAGCAGGCAGTCGACCGCCTGATTGCCCTTGAGGTCGACGATGTCCAGCACCTGCCCGGCCCGCACGATCGCCGACCACGGCGCCCGCGCGTCCACCTGCTCGTCCAGCACGGTCTTGCCGGTCAGCACGGCATGCCCCTTGCCTCCAGGTAGTCCGCGGTGTTGCGGAACGCGCGTTCGCCTTCCGGCGACCGGGTCCAGAGCGGATCGGTGGGCGCGGTCGCCGTTCCGCGCACGGCTTCCACCCGCAGAGCCGAGCAGGTGTACGCGTCACGCGGATCGAGCGGGTGCGGAACGTTCACGAGCAGCACCGTCACCGGCATCTCGGCGCGCAGCTCCACCACCGCCCCGGCGCCCGCCGAGCCCAGCCAGGTGAACCCGCCGTCCTCGCCGACGCGCAGGCCCTGGAAGAACGAGATGCTCGGCGGCAGGTCCCGGCGGGTCAGCCCGTGCTTCGCGGCGGCCAGGGTGAACAGCTCCCGGCCCGCCGGGGTGGGGCCGTGCGGGGTGCCGTCGCCGTACCGTGTGGTGTTGCTCGTCGCCGTGGACGTGCCGCAGAAACTGTCCGAGCGGTCGCCCGCCCCGGCGGTGACCGAGGCGAGCACCCGGCCCTGGTCGGAGAGGAGCAGGTGCCCCGCGCCGACGTAGGCCTGCCAGAGCACCTTCACGGTGTCGGCGACGTTGAGCCGCTCCCACGGTTCGTCCGCGTTGAAGAGCAGGACCGAGACGCAGGCGTCGCCGTAGAGGTCGGTCAGCCGCAGCGTGGTGCCGCGGGCCAGGCGCTTGCTGGCGTAGCCACCGCCCGGGATCGTCTCGGCCCAGGTCACGCCGTCGCCGGCGGTCGCCGCCGGTACGGTCGGCATGCACTCGACGACGGTGCCGTCCTGGGCGCGGGCGTGCTCACGGGCGCCGGCCGTGGTGGCCGTGCTCATACGGCTTCCCCCTCCGGGACCACTGGCGTGGGCAGTGCCAGGTGCAGCGACATCGCCCGGGTGCGGTAGCGCAGGTACGCCAGGCCGCCGGCGAGCAGGGCCGCGCCGACGAACAGCAGCGAGAAGTAGTGCAGGTACCAGTGGCCGCCGGCCGGGTCGTACACCTCCGGGCGGGGCCAGCCCAGGTTGACGATCATGCCGATGCCGTAGACCACGGCCAGGACGTTGACGACAAGTCCGAACCGGCCGAGTGAGAACAGCCGCCCGCCGCGCTCGGTCAGCGTCTCCTGCTCGCCGCGCGGCCAGCCCTTCAATCGGCGGAGCAGCAGGGGGATGGTGACCAGGGCGTACGCGATGTAGAGCATCACGATGCAGACACTGGTGATCGCGGTGAACAGCGCGGCCTGACCGATGTTGACCAGCAGCACGCCGGCCGCGCCGACCCCGACCACGATCGCCGGCAGGACCGGGGTTCCGGTGCGCGGGGACACCCGGCGCAGCGCACCGGAGAACGGCAGCACGTTGTCGCGCGCCATCGAGAACACCATCCGGCTGCCGGCCGTCTGGATGGCGAGCGTGCACACCGCGATCGCGATGGCCACGTCGACGAGCAGGATGCGGCCGCCGGTCTCGCCCAGGCGGCTCGTCAGGACGTACGGAAGGCCCTCGGTGGCCAACCGGCCATCGGTGAGCGACGGGGCCGCCATCAGCGCAGCGATCAGCATGAGCCCGCCGCCGATACCGGCCGCCGCGAGCGCGCGCAGGATCGTGCGGGGCGCGGTGTGGCGCGGATCGCGGGTCTCCTCGCTGAGCTCACCCGCACTGTCGAAGCCGACCACGACGTACGCCGCCATCAGCGCCGACACCAGGAACGGGCCGACATAGCCGAGCCCCTCGCCGGTCCCGCCGGTGTCGAAGACGACGCCCGGACCGCGTTCCGCGTGGGTCAGCAGCAGCACGACCACCGCGGCCACCCCGATGATCTCCAGCGTCACGCCGATGCTGTTCACGATCGACATCAGCCGTACGCCGATGATGTTGATGATCGTGGTGACCGCGATCAGCGCGGTGCCGAGGATGACCGCGTTGGTGGCGCCGGTCGTCGAGGTGAGCGACGGATCCCCGCCGACCAGCTGGAACCCGGACCAGATCGACGGCAGCACCACCTGCAGCGCGATCGCGGCCGCCGCCACCGTGGCGATCTGCGCGATGATCATGACCCAGCCGGCGAACCAGCCCACCGTGGCGTTGCCGAGCCGCCGCGACCACTGGTAGATGCAGCCCGAGATCGGATAGCGGGCGGCCAGCTCGGCGAAGGTCAGCGCGACCATGAACTGACCGGCGAAGACCAGCGGCCAGGTCCAGAAGAACGCCGGCCCGCCGAACGAGAACCCGAACGCGAAGAGCTGGAAGACCGTGGTGAGGATCGAGACGAACGAGAACCCGGCCGCGAAGCTGGCGTAACTGCCGATGCTGCGGCGCAGCTGCGGCTCGTACCCGAAGCCGCGCAGATCGGCGGCGTCGGCGGTGTCGTTCGCGTCGGGCGGGGCAGGAGCGAGGGACATGCCGCCTCCTATGGACAGGGCGGCTGACCTGCCGCCCGTCAATTTCTGTCAGTTGACAGATTCCGGGAGCGGGCATCGACGACGGTTTCTCGGTGGTAAACCTTGGGTTGCCGGGTGTGTCGTCGGCGTTACGGCCGCTCCGGCCGCGGGTGCCCCGGCGCACCGTGACCCACGGCCCGCCCGGCCCCGGCGGATCCGGCGGTCGCCCGGGCGCGTGGAACGATGGACCGGTGAGCTCCGCCCCTTCTGTCGGACGACCCCGTTCCGGCGCCCGCCGCCTGCCGGCTGCGACGGCCCGCGAGGAGATCCTCGACGCCGCCGCCGAGCTGTTCGCCCAGCGCGGCTACGCGGCCACCTCGACCCGCCTGATAGCCGAGCGGGTCGGCATCCGGCAGGCGTCGCTGTACTACCACTTCAACACCAAGGAACAGATCCTGGCCGAGCTGCTGGAGGCCACGGTCCGCCCGTCGCTGGCGTTCGCCGCGGAGCTGGCCGCCCAGGGCCTCCCGCCGGCGGACGCGTTGCACGCCCTGGTCCGCTACGACGTCGGGGTGCTGCTCGGCGCCCGCTGGAACATCGGCATCCTGTATGCGCTGCCGGAGATCGCGTCCGAGCCCTTCGCCCTGTTCCGGCGCGAACGCGAGGAGCTGCGCACGGCGTACCGCCGCTTGACCGCGGCCTCGTCCCCGGACGGCCCGGCGGTGCTCGGCGACCTGGTGTTCGGTCTGGTGGAGAGCGTCATCGGCATGCGCCGCGACCTACCCACCCCGCCGGACGCCGAGTCCCTGCAGGAAACCGTCGCCGCCGCCGCGTTACGCCTCGCCCGGTCGAGATAAACCGGATGCCGGGGACATCCGGCTGCCGGCACCACTGCCCGCGACGGCCGCGCCGCTGGCGCCCGCCATCGACGGCGACAACCACACCGACCTTGCAGGCCGCCGACGCCGACGACAACGGCACCGCCGACCTCTGGACGGTGAGCGACGGCGCCGCAGCCACCGCTTGGCCGGTGTCCGACACCCGCCGCGTCGTCCTCGACGACACCGGCCCCACGATCACCTCGATGACACCGGCCGATCGGGCTCTCTGGCGGTGAAACCCAATTGCGTCGTCTCCGTGGTGTGGTTAGGTCGGCGCATGTCGGTCACGATGCAGCTTGCGACGCCGGATGCGTTGGGCGAGATCGTTGAGGCAGTAGCGGTCTGGCAGCACACCGGCGGGCCGGTCCAGCTTCATCCAGGCGACCTTGGGTGGCACTGGAGGTTCGGCCGACGGAAGGTGGCCGAGGCCGTCAGGGTGTGGGCCCGTAACGGGCACGTCCTGGCCGTTGGCATGGTGGACGACGGGGTGATCCGCATGGGCATCGCACCGGGCGTCGACGAAGACGCCGCGTTCGCGGCCCGGCTGCTGGCCGATCTGTCGGATCCGAAGCAGGGGGTGCTGCCCGACGGCACCGGGGCCGTCGAGGCCCGCTTCGGCACTGCTCTTCGAGATCTCCTGGATCGCGGCGGTTGGGCGGCCGACGAACCGTGGACCCCGTTGTCTCGCGAACTGATCGAGCCGGTGGAGGACTGCGGGCTCCGGGTCGAGGTCATCGAGGCGCACGATGTTCGGGATCGGATCGTTGATGATCGGGTCGCGGTGCAGCGGGCGGCGTTCGCCAACTCGGCGTTCACTGTGGAGCGCTGGCGCGCGATGGCCGCTGCACCGCCGTACCGTCGGGCCCGGTGCCTGGTCGGTTACGACGGCGACGGCGATGCGGTCGCCGCGGTGACGGCTTGGTCGGCGGGGGAAGGACGACCGGGTTTGCTCGAACCACTGGGCGTTCATCGGGATCACCGTGGCCACGGATACGGCCGCGCCATCACGGTGGCCGCGGCCGCCGCATTGCAGCGGATGGGTTCGTCCAGCGCGACAGTGTGCACCCCGAGCAGCAACGTCGGCGCCGTGGCGACGTACGTTTCGGCTGGTTTTCAGAAGTTCCCGGAGGTTACCGACTTCCGCCGCACGAGTTGACTGTGCCATCGCAACCGTGAAGTAGCGGAAGCTTCCCATGATGATCGACGCCTTTCGATGTTCGTTGGCCGGCTGGTGACGGTCGCGACCGTGTGTACCCGCTCCGGTCAGGGCAGACTGGCACCGTGGCGAACATTTTGATCACCGGCGCCTCGGATGGGCTGGGGCGCGCGCTGGCCCGCGCCCTGGCCGCTGCCGGGCACCATCTTGTTGTCCACGGCCGCGACGCCGACCGGTTGGCCGGTATCGCCCGGGAGACCGGCGCGGTGGCGATCCGGGCCGACCTGTCGTCGCTCGACGAGGTACGCGCGCTCGCGGCTCAGACCGCCGAGCATGCTGCCGGAATCGACGTGCTGGTCAACAATGCCGGTATGGGGTTCGGCGCCCCGGGCGCCGGCCGGGAGCTGTCCCGCGACGGGTACGAGTTGCGCCTGGCGGTCAACTACCTGGCGCCGTATCTGCTGACCCGGTTGCTACTGCCGGCCCTGCGGCAGTCCGGTTACGCCCGGATTGTCAACGTCGCCTCGGCCGGACAGCGTCGGGTCGACCTCTCGACGACCTGATGATGGAATAGGATTACACCGGGGTGGAGGCGTACCGCCGGTCCAAGCTTGCGCTGATCGCGCACACATTCGATCTCGCCGACGAACTGGCCGATTCCGGCGTCACCGCCAACTGCCTGCACCCGGCCTCACTGATGCCGACCGCGATGGTGCGCGAGTCCCGCTACGGCACCATCGACTCCGAGGCTCTGCTGTCCGCGCGGCACTCTCCGTGACCAGTATCAGGAACGGACAGGCCACTCGACGCCCTTTTCGGAACCCGCACGCCGAGCACGGATGCGGTGACTGAGGCCTGCCGCAACAGACGGACGGTCCGCCCGGACGTCGAAGTACCGGAAGACCGCTGACGCCACGCCCTACCCTTAGGCCGCGGTCAGCGGCCGGCCGGCCGCTCCCTCCCGAGCGGCTGGCCGGTTCCGTCCACTCGCCCGTATCCCTCCGGCAGTTCCGCGCACTCCGGCAACCTCGGCCGGTCCGGCCCCTCGCCGTCCGGCCTGCCGGTCTCGTCGAGCCAGCCTTCGGGATCGGGATGGTAGCCGTACGCCGCGGCCCGCACGGTCTCCTCGTGCTCCAGCCCCGAACCGATCGCGCCGCCGATGGTGGCCAATGAGCTGACGATCCAGGCCAGCGTGAGGTAGTCGGCGATCCCGATCGGCGGATGCAACGACTGCTGGAGCACCGACGGGGGGATCAGGAGCCATGCGGCGGCCGCCGTCCCGGCGAACAGCACCAGATAGGACACCGTGGTGGCCAGGCAGAGCGTGAGCACGGTGCCGATGTTGAAGAGCCGGGCCAGCTCCGGAGGTGTATCGCGGCCGGGTTTCTCCCAGAGATCGTGCGCGACGATGAGCCAGGCGACCAGCGACCCGATACCGAGCACCATGATCGCCGTCAGGCGCAGTGCACCCAGCGCCTCACCCATCTGCCAGATGGTGTTGGTGGTCAGCGCGAAGGCCGCGGTACCGAACGCGCCCACCAGCAGCTTCGACAACCCGAGCAGTGCCCGGCCGGGCCGGTTGGCCCGCACCATGCCGACCACCAGCCGCAACCCACCCCGGAAGCGGGAGGCGACCAGGCCGATCTCGCCATCGTCGCTGGTGTCGAGGATGCGATGGATGGCCGCTACCACGCCCACCAAGTCCCTCAGCGGTCCCGGGGCGCCACCCGTGCCGGACCGGTGGAGCAGTTCCTGCACCAGGTCGGGGACGACCGCCCGCACCGCCCGCCACTGACCGAGACCGAGCGCGGGCAGCGAGACCATGGCGACACGACGCGCGGCCGACGACCGCACCACGATCGGTACACGCTGCGTCTGAAACGGCAGGTCGGTCAGGCAGATCGCCACCTCCCAGCCCTCCTGCTCGCGACGGCGTGCCACATCGTCGAGCAGCGCCTCGACACCCCCGTCGCGGCGCGGCGCGACCGAACCCCACCCGGTCCGGACCTCCCACCGCACATCGTCGTCCACCCGCCGGGCGAGCAGGTCGGCAAGCTCGTCGGCAAGCCGCTGCGCGACTCGCGCGGGATAGTCGGGCGGGGTGGCGATCAGGCCCACCACGATCGACGTCCGGTCATCCTCGCGCTCGTCCGCGGTCTCGATATACGGGTTGCCGGTCATCAACCGCTCCTGCCAAGTGGTCCGGGCGGCGTCGTCCCACGCGGCGGATTCCGAGATGTGGTGGTCGGCGGCCCGGGAGGGCGGCCGCGTCCGCAGCACTCGCGCTACTGAGGAACAAGTTACACGGCAGGACGATCGCGATCCGGGCCACCGGCCGTCGCGGCGACTCGCGGCTCCTCGCCGACCGCCACGTCCCGGTCCGCGTGACGCAGGCCGGCGCCGGACGCTGCCGGCCGCTTGTGCAGGTGCCGGAGTGCGTTCAGCTCGCCGGTCCTGTCACGCACCCGCCATCGCAGGGTGCAGGACGACCTTCGTCCAGCCGTCGTCCCGGTTGTCGAAGTGCTCGTAGGCCTCCGGAGCGCGGTCGAGGGGCAGCTCGTGGCTGACGATGAACGACGGCTCGGCCTTGCCTGCGGCGATCAGGTCCCGCAACTGCCGGTTGTACTTCTTGACCGGGGCCTGGCCGCTGCCGATGTGCTGGCCCTTGAACCAGAACATGCCGTAGTCGAAGGCGAGTTTGCCCTGTTTGGCCAGTTCGTCGCTGGCTCCGGGATCCTGGGGTACGAAGACACCGACGTTGCCGATCTTCCCGGTGAAGCGTACCGAGGCGACCAACCGGTTCATCGTCAGGTTGGCCTGTTCCCGGCCGCTGGGCTCATGCGCCTGATAGCCGACGCACTCGCAGCCGTTGTCCGCGCCCAGTCCCATCGTGTGGTCCAGGACCGCCTGTACCGGATCGACCTTGGAGTCGTCGATGGCGATCGCGCCGATCGACTCGGCCAGGCGCAGCCGGTCGGGGTGCCGGTCGACGATCATCACCTTGCTCGCCCCTCGGATGGTCGCCGACAGGGCGGCCATCAACCCGACCGGGCCCGCGCCGTAGATGACGGTCTGGTCGCCGGGTTGCACGCCGGCCAACTCGGTGGCGTGGTAGCCGGTGGGGAAGATGTCGGCGAGCATGACGTAGTCGGTCTGACGCTGCTCGGCGTCCTCCCCCAGCCGCAGGCAGTTGAAGTCCCCCCAGGGCACGCGCAACAGCTCGGCCTGTCCGCCGCCGTAGGGGCCCATGTCGGCGAAGCCGTACGCGGCACCGGCCATGGTCGGCTCGGGCTGGGCGGTCAGGCAGTAGTTCGTGAGCTGACGCTCGCAGTTCTTGCAGTGTCCGCACGAGATGTTGAACGGCAGGACGACCCAGTCGCCCACCCGGATCTTGTCGATGCCGGCGCCGATCTCGACCACCTGGCCCAGGTTTTCGTGTCCGAACCAGCGGCCGGCCTCGAAGTCGGTTCGACCTTCGTACATGTGCAGATCCGAGCCGCAGATGTTCGCCGACGTGATCCGCACCAGAACGTCGGTCGGCCGCTCGATCCGCGCGTCCGGCACGTCCCTGACACTGACCTGCCGGGGTCCCTCGTACACCACTGCCCTCACGACTGCCTCCTCGTCGCAGCTACCTTCTCCGCCCAGGCTTGGACGGCATCTCATTACAGACCTCGACACACCTCCCCGGACCGGTATCGGCAACTGCGCCGACACCGAGCCGGGGGTGGCGATTTGACCGCCACGACGGCGTGCACCGGCTGTTGCGCTGGGCGGACCTGCGGGTCGGCGCGGATGGGTAGACTCAAAACGAGGCTCTAGCATCGCCTCGTGATCGAGGACTTTGCCGGGCGGTTGCTGCGTGATCTGGCCCGTCTCGACCCCTGCGCGAGCTGCACGCGGCGGCCACCGGACCGCTCCAGGTCATCCGCCAGTCCGTGGAGGCTGCGGTGCCGGGCCGCGACACCGAGGGCCGATGGTACGAACAGGGCTGGGCCCGGGTCGGCGCGCGCCTGGCCGCGATCCCGGCCGCGCTGGACGGGTACGCGCGCAGTCTCCGGCTCGCCGCCGACCGCGGCCACCTGCCGACGCGGCGTCAGGTGGAGACGGTGACACAGCGCTGCCGGCAGTGGGCCGATGAGGACGTCGCCCTAGTCGAGCGCTACGGCGACGGGCGGCAGCTGGCGTCGTTGCGGCGGCGGCGTCGAGCGCGCGGTGTGCGTACCAAAAATTTGCCGAGATGCTGACCGCGGACCTGGCACCGCGGACTCGTGGCGAGGAGGCTTTCGGACCACAACGGTACGCACTCTGGGTGCGGACCTTCCTGGGCGCCGAACCGGATCTGCGCGAGCTGCACGACTGGGGCTGGGCCGAGTTCACCGCGATCGAGGCGGAGCTGGTCGCGGAGGCCAAGTCGCTGGGCGGCAGCGTGCCCGCGGCGCTCGACCGGCTCGACCGCCCCGACGCGCCCGGCGTCCTGCACGGCCGGGACGCGACCGGCGGGCCTTCCACCGGCGGGCGCTGGAGGTCGGCTCACTGGGCCTGGACCCGCGGGCCGCCGCGCTCGCCGTTCCGGAACCTCGCCGCTAGACGAAGGCGCCCGCCGCCTCGGTCAAGCAGCTCAAGAACCGTTCCACCGCCGGTGACCGGGTCCGCCCCGCCACCGTCGCGGCATACACCTTGCGCACCGGCACGTCGTCCGGATGCAGCCGCAGCAGCGTGATGTCCGCCGGCGCGCCCCGCGCCGCCAGCACCGGGACCAGCGTCACCCCGAGCCCGGCCGCGACACACCCCAGCTTCCCGGTCCACTCACCCACCACGATGTCGATCCGCGGCCGGAACCCGGCGGCCGCGCTGTCCCCCAGCAGAGTCTCCTCGGCCCGCGGTGAGTTCGCGATGAACGACTCGTCGGCCAACTCGGTCAGCCGCACCGTCCGCCGCCGCGCCAGCCGATGCCCCAGCGGCACCGCGACCAACATCCGCTCATCAAGCAGATGGTGCAGCTCGAACCGATCAGAATCGGGCGGCCCGGCCGGCGCACTGCTGACCACCGCCACATCCGCGTCCCCGGCCACCAACCGCTCCAGCAGCCGCGGCGACATCCCCTCCACCAGCGACAACGCCACCCCCGGAAACTCGTCCCGGAACGTCGCCAGCGCCCGCGGCACCAGCGCCGCCACCGCCGTCGCGAACGCGCCCACCCGCAACCGCCCGGCATCGAGGGCCTCAAGGTCGCCGACCGCCTGACGGGCCGCGGCCACACGATCAAGAACAGCTTCCGCGTACGGCAGCAGCGCCCGCCCCTGCTCGGTCAACGCGATGCCCCGGGGCAGCCGGTCGAGCAACCGAGCCCCGACCTCCGCCTCCAGCGCGGCCACCTGCCGCGACACCGCCGACTGGGTGAACCGCAGCCGCCGGGCCGCCGCCGTGATCGAGCCGAGCCGCGCCACCGTACGGAAAACGTCGAGCAACTGGGTCTCCACCGAACCATGCTAGCCACGCATGCCAGCCATGCAAGACAATCGTTGGTCGCATGGCGCATGCTCCCCTAGCGTCGTTCCCATGACAGCGATCACCGTTCTGGGCACCGGCCGGATGGGCACCGCCCTCGCCATCCGCCTGTACGAATCCGGTCACCAGGTCACGATCTGGAACCGCGACCAGTCCCGCACCACCGCGGCGGCCGCGACCGGTGCCAAGGTCGCCACCACGCCCGCCGAGGCGGTCGCCGCCGCGGACCTGGTGATCACCATGCTCACCGACGCTCGCGCCGTCGAGGCGGTCCTGTTCGGAACGAACGCCGCAGTGGCGGCGCTGCGGCCCGGCACCGTCCTGGTGCAGATGTCGACGATCGGTCCGGTGGAGACGACGGGGGTCGCGGACCGGCTGCCGGACGGGGTGCACTTCGTGGACGCCCCGGTCGGCGGAAGCGTCGACGCCGCAGCGGCCGGCACCCTGGTCATCCTGGCCGGCGGCACCTCCGAGGCGCTGCAGCGGGCCGAACCGGTCCTGCACCACCTCGGCACCGTCCGGCGATGTGGTGCGGCCGGCGCCGCGAGCAGCGTGAAGCTGATGCTGAACACCGCGATGCTGACCGCTCTCGGCGCGCTGCACGACACCCTGCTGACCGCGGAAGGGCTCGGCATCAACCGGGCCGTCGCGGCCGAACTGCTGACCGCCGGACCGCTGGGCGGAGCACTGCGCCGCGCGACAAGCACCACTGCCGACTTCCCGGTCGCCCTCGCCGTCAAGGACCTGCACCTGACGCACGACGAGCCGGCCGGCCGCCCCGTCGTCGCCGCCACCCTGCGCCTGCTCGAAGCGCTCCCCGACCACACCGCCGACCTGGCCACCCTGATCAACCCCGCCTGATTGTCAGCCCGGAGGACTTCGTGAAACTCACCCTCGACAACCCCGCCTCGGTGGCCGCGCCCTACGCGGACCGGTTCGCGAACGTCGCCCGCCTGGACCTGCCCGGCGGCGCCCTGCTCACCCTGGCCGGCCAGGTGGCGGTCGACGACGCCGGCGCGGTCGTCGCACCCGGTGACACCGGCGCCCAGGCCACCCGGATCTTCGAGATCATCGGCGGGCTGCTCGCCGCGCACGGCGCCGGGTTCGGCGACGTCCTGCACGTCCGGACGTACATGATGGATCTGGCCGATCTCCCGGCCTACGCCGCGGTCCGGCGCCGGATCTTCCCGGCGGACCCGCCGGCCAGCACCACGGTCCAGGTCAGCGGACTGTTCCTGCCCGGCCTCACCCTGGAGGTCGAAGTCGTCGCCGCGGCACCCGACCGCGGAACCGTTTAGCGCCCGGCCGAGTCACAGGTGGCATGCGGCCGACTTTGCCCACCGTTATCGCCCTCGTGACACTGCTCGGCTGCGCCGCCTGCGACTCCGTTGTCCCCGGCGAACCCGACAACGACCCGCCGATCACCACCACCCCGCCGGCCGTCGAGTTCACCTCGGCCGTCGAGGTCCGCGACCGGGCTGTCCACGTCACCTACCGGCTCACCAACCGCTCCGGCACCGACCTGATCGCCCTGAACCGCGACTCACCCGCCGGCGTCTACATCACCGGCTCCGGCCCCGGCCAGGTCACCATCGCGGAACGGGTCTTCCCTCGCCCCGACACCACAACAATGACATGGTACGTATCTCCGCAGGTCAGCGGCACCGTCCTCGCACCCGGTGACACCACCGGCGACGACTTCACCGTCCCGCTCCCGTTGGAGCGCCGCCACCCGTACGGCAACGACTACGGCGACGGCGTGATCCCGCTGCCCGACCCGGTGACCGAAATCCGCTTCTGCCTGGGTGTCATCCGCCCGGCCGACCTGCCCGTCCCGGCAGCTACGGCCTCGGCCGCCCCGGGATCCGCGCACCCCTCGGTCGTCCTGCCGCACCTGGGCGTCAACGCCCAGGTCCAGCACCTGTCCTGCACCGACCCTGCGCCCCTCTGACCGGCAAAAGGCTCCGACCACCGTCCGAGCGGTCGATGAGGGGAACAGTCAAGGACAGGACAGGTGCACATCAGGTATGGACCACCACGTCGAACGCCGGATACCCGGTGCCCTCTACGGGCGTGCCGCCACCGAACTCACCGGAGCACTCCAGCCGACGCGGGATCGCGTCGCCTACCGGACGGCGTACACCCGCCGCGATGACTGGACCCTGCGGGCGCTCGGCCTGCTGCACGTGAGTGCCGCCATGGCCCTGGCGATCTATCTGTTGATGCCGGGGAACCTGCCGGTGCTGAGGTCGGGGAATGCCGCCCTGGCGGTCTGCTCCGTGATCGGGCTGCTCGTCATGGTCGCCATGCAGGTGATCGTGGCGCTGCGGACGCTCGTGCTGACGTTCTTCGCCGCCCGGGCCCGGGACCCGATCCCGATGGTGCCCCCGCCCGGTCTGCGCGTGGCGGTGCTGACCACGATCGTGCCCGGCAAGGAACCTATCGAACTGGTCATGGCCACCCTGCGGGCGATGCGGCGGATCCGGCACGACGGCGTCCTCGACGTCTGGCTGCTCGACGAGGGCGACGACCCCGAGGTACGACGCCGATGCGAACGGCTCGGAGTGCGCCACTTCAGCCGCAAGGGCCGGCCGGATTGGAACCAGCCCAGCGGCGGGTTCAAGGCCCGTACCAAACACGGCAATCACAACGCCTGGCGCTCCGCACACGAGAGCGAGTACGACGTGGTCGCGCAGATGGACCCTGATCACGTCCCCTATCCGAACTTTCTGGAACGGACGCTCGGCTACTTCGCCGACCCGGACACCGCCTTCGTGGTGGCGCCCCAGGTGTACGCCAATCTGACGGAGTCGTTCGTCGCGCGCGGCGCCGCCGAACTCGCGTACCTGTTCCACGGGGTGATCCAGCGCGGCGGGAACGGGCGCGGCGCCCCGCTGCTGATCGGTACCAACCACCTCTATCGGCCCGCTGCCTTCCAGCAGATCGACGGGTACCAGGACTCGATCATCGAGGACCACCTCACCTCGATGGTGATCTTCGCAGCGGCCAACCCGGCCACCGGCAACGCCTGGCGCGGCGTGTACACCCCGGACGTGATCGCGGTCGGTGAGGGGCCGGCGACCTACTCCGACTTCTTCAGCCAACAGAAACGCTGGGCCTACGGGATCTGGCAGATCGCTCGCAACCACTCGCCGACGGTGTTGCGGCGCATGCCGCAGATGAGCCAGCGACTGTCCTTCGCGGCCTTGCAGACGCACTACCCGACCACCGCGATCTCCTGGCTCAGCGGTGTCTTCCTCACCGCCCTGTACCTGGTCGGCGGGGTCACCATCACCCGGCTGCCCAGCGTGATCTGGGCGCTGCTGTTCCTGATCAACGTCGCGGCCGGACTGGCTTTCGTCCAGTTCACCCGCCGGTTCAACCTGGTCGCCCACGAGCGCCGCTCGTGGGGCCTGAGCGGCATGGCGCTCGAGCTGGTCACCGCGCCGGTCTACCTGGCCGCGGCGGCTGCCCAGCTGGCGGGACGCCCGCTCGCCTACGTGGTCACGCCGAAGGGCTCCGCCGCGACCGGCGACACCTGGCGTACCTTCCGGCCACACCTGGCCTGGGCCGCGGTGAGCGGCGTCTGCATCGCCGTCGGCGTGGCCAGGCACCACGGCTTCGTGTCGTTGTACCTCTGGGCCGTGCTGACCATCGTCACCTGCCTGGCGCCGATCGCACATCTGGCACTGGGCCGCTGGTCCCGTGCCCAGCCGGTGGTCGCGGGTCGCCGGGTCGGCCAGCTGCTGATGACCGCGGGGCTGCTCACCGAGCAGCAGCTCGGCGAACTGCTCGACCTGCAGGTGATGACCGACGGGCCGTGGCGACGCCTGGGTGACCTGGCTGTCGAGGCAGGTTACGTGACCACAGCCGAGCTGGTGTCGGCCACCGGCACCAGGCCGGACCGGTCCCCGGATCAGCTGGCTCGGGCGGCCTGACCAGTGGCCGGTCCGGTGGCGGGGAGACGCGGGTCTCCCGGTTGCCGGCCGTTCAGCCGAGCAGGGCCCGGGCCACCGCACGGCCGGAGAGCCACGCGGTCTGGACGCGCGGGCGGCCGAAGGCGTCACCACAGAGCCAGACGCGGCCGTCCACGGCATAAGCGGCGTCGGTCGTGGCCACCGGCTGGGCATAAGTCCAGCGGTGCACGTGCACCTCGGGCTCGGCGGTGATGCCGAGCAGCTCCCCGACGGCCTCGGCGAGAATCGGCCCGGCCGACTCGGGGGCGGTCAGATGCCGGGCCGCCAGCGCGGCGGTCGAGTGAGCGACGAGCACCGGGGCGCCGTCGCCGCGACGGTCCCCGTCGTCGCACACCGTGGCGAGCAGTGGACTCTCGTTGACGAAGGCGCCGCGCAGATCGCCCCACTCACGGGACGGGTAGGTGAGGACGGCAGCGATCACCGGCTGCCAGGTCTGTGCACCTGCCGCAATGGCGATCGCCGGTGGCGGAGCCAGCCGCAGGGCCTGGGGACCGGGCATGGCCAGCACCACGGCGTCCGCGTCCTCGGGGACGGTGGTGATCGGCGTCGACAGCCGTACGTCGAGCCCGGCGGCGAGGTCGGCGGCCAGTGACCGCAGCCCGCCGGGCGCCGCCCACCGCACCGGTCCGGAGGTCTCCTGCCCGCCGGGATAGACCCGCAGGGCGGTGGTCCACGGCCGGGCGAGCCCGCGCGACTCCCACGAGGTGACCTGCGCGGTGAAATCCGGGTCGTCGGCGACCAGGTAGGCGGCGCCGATGTCGGCGTACCGGCCGTCGTACCGCTTGCTGGCCAACCGGCCGCCGGGCACCCGGCCTCGCTCGACCACGCGAACCCGAGCGCCGCCCTCGCGCAACGCCTGCGCACACGACAGCCCGGCGATCCCGGCGCCCACCACGACAACGTCCATGGTCAAGACCCTACCGACCGGCCAGTCACGGGACCTCGGACGAGGCCGTCAGCGAGGGCCGGTGCCGGACAGCGACGCGGGGAATTCCTCGGTGCCGAGGACCCGCAGGAGGTTGAGTCGGTCGCGGGTGTCGGCGTCGGCCGGGGTCAGGACCACCAGCTGCTGGCCCAGGTCCGGGGTCACGAGCGTCTCGCAGTCCATCAGGAGCGGGCCGACCCTCGGGTGGATCAGCGTTTTGCGGTCCGCGCGGCGGACGCCGACCTCGTGTTCGTCCCAGAGCTCGCGGAAGTGGGGGCTGGCTGCCTGCAGCCGAGTGAGCAGGCCGGTGACGACCGGGTCGCCGGAGCGGCGGCCGACGACGGCGCGCAGGTCGGAGACGATCTGGCGGGCGTGGCGATCAATTTCGGACTGGGGGTGACCGGCTCGGGCGTCGGGTTCGGTGAACCAGCGGTAGATCAGGTAGCGGCGGTCGCCGGTGAAGCCGCTGTGGTCGCCGGCTACCAGGATCGAGGTGCGGTTCTGGGCCAGGACCTCGCCGAGGTCGGAGATGACCATGGCGGGGGTGTCGCGGAGCAGGTCGAGCATGCGGACCAGGCCGGCGCGGGCCAGGCGGGCGACGCCGTCGGCGGGTGGTGGCTGGTGGCCGGCCAGGCGGAACAGGTGGTCGCGCTGGTCGTCGGAGAGGCGCAGGGCGCGGGCCAGGGCGGTGAGCAGCTGGGTCGACGGCTGGCTGCTGCGGCCCTGTTCGAGGCGGACCACGTAGTCGACCGACATGCCGGCGAGCATCGCCACCTCTTCGCGGCGCAGGCCGGTGGTGCGCCGGCGGGGTCCTTCGGCGATGCCGACCTCGGCCGGGCGGATCGCCTCGCGGCGGCGGCGCAGGAAGTCGGCGAGCTGGTCACGCTGCATGCCACCATGGTCCCTCGCCAGACCCGGGCGAGACAGGGAGTGGCTCTCCCACGATAAGCGCTCCGCTCCCGCACCCCCGGATCCCGGCGCAGGCTCAACGGCATGCAGACACGAATGCTGGGAAACACCGGTCCGGCCGTCTCCGCCCTCGGCCTCGGCGCGATGGGCATGTCGAACGGCGCCTACGGCGACGCCGACCGGGCCGAGAGCATCGCCACCGTGCACGCCGCGCTGGACGCCGGCGTAACGCTGATCGACACCGGCGACCACTACGCGACCGGGCACAACGAGATGCTGCTCGCCGAGGCGCTGCGGGGCCGCAAGCGCGAGGACTACCTGCTGAGCGTGAAGTTCGGCGGCCTGACCCAGCCCGGTGGCGGATTCAACGGGCAGGACGGGCGGCCGGTCGCGGTGAAGAACCTGCTGGCCTACTCGCTGACCCGGCTGGGCGTCGACTACATCGACGTCTACCGCCCGGCCCGGCTCGACCCGGCGGTGCCGATCGAGGAGACCGTCGGCGCGATCAAGGAGATGATCGACGCCGGGTACGTGCGGCACGTCGGGCTCTCCGAGGTCGGCGCCGAGACGATCCGGCGGGCGCACGCGGTGCACCCGATCGCCGACCTGCAGATCGAGTATTCGCTGATCAGCCGGGCGGTGGAGGCCGAGGTGCTGCCGGTGCTGCGGGAGCTGGGGATCGGGATGACCGCCTACGGTGTGCTGAGCCGCGGCCTGATCTCCGGGCACTGGAACCCGGCCGAGGTGCGCGCCGGCGACCACCGCGGGATGATGCCGCGATTCCAGGGCGAGAACGCCGACCACAACCTGGCCCTGGTCACCGCGCTGCGCCGGATCGCCGAGGCCAAGGGCTGCACGGTCGCTCAGCTCGCCATCGCCTGGGTCGCCGCGCAGGGCCAGGACATCGTGCCGGTGGTCGGCGCCCGCACCCGGGTGCGGCTGGCCGAGGCGCTGCCGGCCCTCGACGTGACGTTCACGGCGGAGGAGCTGGCCGAGATCGAGCGGGCGGTGCCGAAGGGCGCGGCGCGCGGCGACCGCTACCCGTCGGCGTTCATGGCCGGCGTCGGCGTCGGCAACTGACCGGCCGGCCTCCGCGCGGGGCCACGGACCGGCCGGCGTCGGCGTCGGCAACTCGCCGCGGCGCCCGTTGCGGTGGCCGGCTGGCTCTGCGGGGTGTCTCGAGGCGGGGATGACACCCCTGAGGGCCAGCCGGGGTCCGGACGTGCCGACGATAGATTGATTTGCATGCCTCTACTAGACAGGCGGCATGCGAAGAATCTTGGCCGCCGCGGTGGTGGCAAGCACTCTGCTGCTCGGAACGTCGGCTCCCGCCTGGGCCGATCCACCGGAACCGGCGGCTAGCGCGCTGCCACCCGGCTGGTCCCTCGACGGCGCCGACGGACAAAAGCAGGCCCTGACCTGGACCAGCGACCGGCTGATCCCGCCGGGTGACGCGGCTGTCGAGTTCTGGTCCGGTGATCGGCTGCTCGGCCGGGCCGAGGGCGCCGCCGACCTGCGCACGTTCACCCTGCCGCAGGGCCGGTCCGGCCCGCTGAGCGACCTGCAGGTCCGGGTCGGCGGCAAGCGGGTGGACGCGGCCGCGCCGAAGCAGCCCCAGCGCCGCGCGGCGACCGCACCCTCCGCCGGTCCCGCGCAACCGGCGAACCCGGTCGACCCCGGGGTCAAGGGACCG
Source organism: Actinoplanes awajinensis subsp. mycoplanecinus (assembly GCF_001509495.1). Taxonomy (NCBI): domain Bacteria; kingdom Bacillati; phylum Actinomycetota; class Actinomycetes; order Micromonosporales; family Micromonosporaceae; genus Actinoplanes; species Actinoplanes awajinensis. The sequence continues at coordinate 64,751 of NZ_LLZH01000156.1, forward strand.
TACGCGACGACGACCGGTGAATACACGCTGCCCGGCGTGCACCTGTCGGACTATCCGGTGCCGGTCGAGATGCAGGCCGTCGTGGTCGCGCCGACGAACGCGCCGGGCCGCCGGCCGCTGGCGCTGTTCCTGCACGGCCGGCACTGGACGTGTTTCACCGGCAACGACCTGGACTCGATCAGCCTGGCCTGGCCCTGCGCCACCGGGTCCCAGCCGGTGCCCAGCTACCGCGGTTACCTGCAGGCGCAGCAGCTGCTCGCCTCGCAGGGCTACGTCACGGTGTCGATCTCGGCCAACGGCATCAACGCGTACGACAACGGCGACGACGACTACGGCGCGCAGGCCCGCTCGTCCCTGGTCCGCATGCACCTCGCGCACTGGGCCGACTGGGCCGGCAGCGGGCGCCGGAACGCACCCGCCATCGTGCGGAAGGCGCCGCGCGCGGACCTGTCGAAGGTCTTCCTGATGGGACACTCCCGCGGCGGCGAGGGCGTCAGCCGGGCCGCGCTGGACAGTCTCACCCCGCCGCCGGCCGCGCAGGACGACTACCACGGCCGGGTCCGCTGGACGATCCGCGGACTGCTGCTGATCGGGCCGACCATTTTCGGGCAGAACCCGCACCCCGAGGTGCCGTCGGCGACGATCCTGCCCGGCTGTGACGGCGACGTCTCCGACCTGCAGGGGCAGCTGTTCATCGACGCGTCCCGGGGCATCGGCGCCGGGCGAGCGCTGCACAGCGCGCTCTACGTGATCGGCGCCAACCACAACTACTTCAACACCGAGTGGACGCCGGGGCAGGCGATCGGGCCGGCCACCGACGACTTCGGCAGCGAAGAACCCGATCCGCTCTGCACGCCCGGCTTCGCTCCGACGCGGCTCACCCCGCAGCAGGAGCAGACGGTCGGCGCCACGTACATCGCGACCGCGGCGCGGCTGTTCGTCGGCGGGGACGACCGGGCTCGCCCGCTGCTGGACGGTTCCGGTGTCCGGGCGCGGTCGGCCGGCCCGGCGCGGGTGCTGACCCACGCGATCGGCGCCCGCCGCACTCCGGTGATCATTCCCAGTCAAGATCTGACGGTACGCAACGCCAAGCTCTGTGACCAGGTCGCCGACCAGCCGGAGAAGGCGTGCCTGGTCAACAACTCGTGGGTCGGTGGGTCGCCGCACTTCGTGGCGTTCGCCGGGCCGGAACCCGAGCGGGTCGCTGTCGCGCTCACCGGCGGCGCCACCGCCACGCTGCGACCGGCCACGGCGATGCCGGTGACCGGATCCAAGGCGCTGGCCCTGCGGCTGATCGTGCCGCCGAACGCTCCCGCCACCTCGTTCGCCGTGACCGTCACCGACGGCCGGGGCCGGCGCACCTCGCTGGGCAGCACCACGGTCACCGGGGTGCCCGGTACCGAGCTGACCACGTCGTACTGGGCGCAGGAGGTCCGGCTTCCGCTGCCGCGCTCCCTGCGTACCATCGCGGGGTTGGAAATCACCCCGCAGGGTTCCGGCCCGGCGTGGCTGATCGACGCCTGGGGATGGCAGCCGGGCAGCCCGGCGCCCCGACCGGCCGCACTCGACCGCGTCGACGTCGGTGGCCTGACCGTCGACGAGGGCGACGCGGGCTCCACGACCTACTCGGTGCCGGTGGTGTCGCACGGCCGGTTGAAGGCCAAGGTGCGGCTGTTCCTGAGCGACCCGGTCACCGGCGACATCCGGTCCTGGGTGGCGGCCGTCAAGCCGGGCGCGTCCCGGGTCCCGGTGCCGATCCCGGTGGTGGGCAACACCACCTACGGCGGTGACCAGCGCTATCCGCTCGCCGCGAAGGCGATCAGCAATGCGGTGGTGGGCGACTACATCGGCGGTCTGCACGTCCGCGAGGACGACCCGGTGCCGACCGTGACGGTCGCGCCGGCCACCGCGGCCGAGGGTTCGCCGCTGACCTGGACGCTGCACCTGTCGGCGCCCGCCGACAGCTATCTCTACCTGCTCCTGGCGCCGCAGGCGCCGGCGACCGGGCCGGAGTTGTCGTCGACCGACGTCGACCCGGAGTGGTTCCAGAACAACTCCGGCGAGGATCCGGAGCCGTCCCGGCCGCTGTCCGGCACCGGCCTGCAGCCGTTCGTCGAGATCGAGCCGGGCACCACGTCGGTGGAGTTCGCGGTGCCGACCGTCGCGGACGGCGTGGCCGAGGGCGCCGAGCACGTCCGCTTCCAGGTGCTGCTGTACCCGCCGGACTTCAGCGACCCGATCCCGGCCGCGATCGCCGACGGCACGCTCACCGACTGACCGGAAACGGCCCCGCAACCGTCACCGGTTGCGGGGCCGTTTGCTCGCGCGATGTCGCGGCCCGGTCCGGGCCGCGACGCGCCTCCCGATCCTGGCTGGTGCTCAGGGGTGTCTCAACGGCGTTGAGACACCCCTGAGCACCAGCCGCTGCCCTAGGCCCCGGCCGGGACCGAGGTCGAGGCGGGCGGGGGGCTGGTCGGGTCGAGACTGCGCACGGCGTCCTCGGCCCGGTCCTCCCGCTCGGCCTCGTCGTCGTCGGCCGGTTCGGTGCCCGGCGATTCGCGGTCCGGGGTGGGCTCGCCGTTCGGGTGGCTCACCAAATAGCGGATCGCGGTGTTCAGCACCGCGAGCAGCGGCACCGCGACCAGGCCGCCGACGATGCCGGCCACCACGATGCCGATCGCGATCGCCAGGATCACCGCGAGCGGGTGCAACGCCACCGCCCGGCCCATGATCAGCGGCTGCAGGACGTGGCCCTCCAGCTGCTGCACGGCGATCACCACGGCGAGCACGGCGAGCGCGGTCGCCGGGCCGTTCGCGACCAGCGCGATCAGCACCGCCGCCACGCCGCTGATGGCCGCACCGACCACCGGGATGAACGCGCCCAGGAAGACCAGGGCGGCCAGCGGGATCGCCATCGGCACCCGCAGCACGAGCAGGCCGATGCCGATACCGACCGCGTCCACGAAGGCCACCAGCACGGTGGCCCGCACGTACGACACCAGCGTGTGCCACGCGTAGTGCCCGGAGCGAGCGGTCGGCACCCGGGCCTCACGCGGCAGCAGCCGGCAGATGAACGCCCAGATCTGGCCGCCGTCACGCAGGAAGAAGAACAGCGTGAACAGCACCAGGAAGAACCCGGTGACCACCTCGCCGACGGTCGCCGCGGTGTTCAGCGCGCCCGTCGTGATGGAGCCCTGGCTCGACGTGATCGTCTCGCGGATCTTGTCGACGTACGTGTTCAGCTGCGCGTCGGTGACGTGCATCGGGCTGTTCGCCAGCCAGCGCTGCACCTCGCCGAGGCCGTCACCGACCTTCGCGGAGAGCGTGTCGAGCTGACCGATGAAGGTCCGCACGATCAGCCCGAGCCCGCCGAAGACCAGCACCAGCGCGGCGATCAGCACGACACCGGCGGCCAGGGATTTCTTGGCTCCTCGCCGGACCAGCGCGGCGGCGGCCGGCTGGAACATCGCGGCCAGCAGCAGCGCGACCGCGATCGGGATCAGCACCACCTGCAGCAGCGCGATGATCCGCAGCAGCAGGTAGCCCGCCACGATGAACAGGATGAACCGCCACGCCCAGGCGCCGGCCGTCCGGACCCCGCGGGGCAGCACGTCGGCGCTGTTCGGTGTCTGGTTGACCAGCACCACCGGCGCCACCGGCTCCTGCAGATCGGGGCCGACCGTGAACGGCGGTGGCACGTTGCGGTTCGCTGCCGCGGCGATCGAGGCCCGGGTACGCTCCCGGACCGTCTGTGTCCAGCTCATCGACTTCCCCTTCGGTTGCCGCTGAGATGCCCGGGGACGTGCGATTTCATGCTTGTCCGGCAGGTTTATGGTCGACGCATGGCTTCGGGTGGATCTTGGTGGCGCGCCGCACGGCTGATACTGATCGCGGCGTGGGTGGTGGCGGCCGGTGCGGCGTGGTGGAGTGCACCCCGGCAGACCGATGTCGAGCGGGCCACGGCGGACATCGCGGCCGGCCGGGTCGTCGCGTACGAGTGGGGTGCGCACTGGAACGACAACGGCCCGGACCGGTGGTTCTCGGTGCCGATGCTCTACGGCGGGGGCACCGCCCCGACCGTCTTCGCCTGGCGCACGCCGGACAACCGCACCCATTGGATCGACACCAACGGCGACGCCACCCAGATCGCCCAGCTGCGCGCGTCGGTGGCCGAGTCCCCGTCCGCCAACGTGCTGGCCCTGAGCACCCTGATCAACGGGATCGGCCTGCTGTTCACCGTGGTGTTCCTCGGCATGATCCTGGCCGGGCGCCCGCCGGTGATCGGCACCAAGTGGTACTGGTTCTGGCTGTTCGCCCTGGTCCCGTTCGGGCTGGGGTTGCTCTACTGGACGTTCCGTGAGGTGCCGTGGACCAAGCCGACCGTGTTCCCGCCGTTGAAGGACGACGGCTCGGAGCACCGGCTGCGCGGCCTGCGCGGTCTGGTCACGGCGTTCCTGATCTCGGTCGCCGTCTCGTTCGCGCTGTACGGGCTCCGGGCACTCCTGGGGGAGGGCATCATCCCCGACCTGCTCTCCCCCTGAAGCGACCCGCTCAGAGCGCGGCGATGAGCCCGGCCAGCTCGGCCGGGCTGGTCAGCATCGGCCAGTGCCCGGAGTCGATGTCGACGGTGTCGAGGTTCTTGACCGGGGTCAGCTCGGGCAGGTCACCGGCGGCGAGCCACTCCCGGGCCTGCTCCGGGGTGAACTCCGGGCAGATCAGCACGACCGGCACGTCGTAGCGTCGCTCGTCGGTGTAGGTGACGACGCCGGTGGCGACGTGCTCCGGGACGGCGACGGCCGCGGCGGTGAACGCCGCCCGGGCCGCCGCGTCCAGGTCGGCGGCGTCCGCCTCGAACTCGGCCCAGCCCGGGAACGGCATCTCGCCGTCCTTGATCGCGAAGAAGTCACCGTACGTCTGGCCACCGGCCCGGGGCCACCCGCCGATCATCGCCACCTTCGCCACCCGGTCCGGGCGGGCGTCGGCGGCGAGCCAGGCGAGGGTGCTGGCGGCCGAGTGGCCGACCACCACGGAGCGGCCGGGTGCCGCGTCCACGGCGGCGAGCACCGCCGCCGCCTGGTCGGCCAGGGTCGCGCCGGCGTGCACCGGCAGGCGCACCGCCACGACGTCGCGGCCCTGTTTCGTCAGGTCGGCGACGACCTCGTCCCACGCGGCCGCGTCGAGCCACAGGCCACCGACGAGGACAAGCTGTTCTGCAGTCATGCCGAGCAATCTAGAGCCCATTCCGGACGATCGGCTTCCGGTACCGTTCGCGACGTGTCGAACGGATCGAGTCCCACCGCGCGGGCGCTGCGCACCATGGAGATCCTGCGGGAGCGCCCGGGCACGACCGCCGAGCAGCTCGCCACCGCGCTGGGCGTGAGCGAGCGCGCGGCCCGGCGCTACGTCGCGATCCTGCGCGAGGCCGGCGTCCCGGTCGAGTCGGTGCGCGGGCCGTACGGCGGGTTCCGGCTGGGTCGCGGCGCCCGGCTGCCCCCGGTGGTGTTCACCGAGGAGCAGGCGCTCGGCCTGGTCATGACGGTGCTCGACGGGCTGCCGGGCGCGGCGGGCGCCGATGATCCGGTCGGGGCGGCGCTGGGCAAGGTGATCCGGGCGCTGCCGGACGGGATCGGGCGGCAGGCGGCGGCGCTCCGGGCGTACGCGGCAATTGCTCCTGACCCCGAAGCGGCCCGGACCGATCCGGCGACCGCGAGTGCCCTGGTCTCGGCGATCGCCGACAGGCGGAGCGTGGTGGTGACCTACCGGCGCGACCGTGCCGACGACTTCGAGGCCGAGGTCGATCCGTGGGCGGTCGTCGTCCGGTACGGCCGCTGGTACCTGCTGTGCCACTCCCACCGCGCCGCCGCGATCCGGACCTACCGGGTGGACCGGATCCGTGCCGTGCGGCGCACCGCGCACCGGTTCACCCCGCCGGAGGGCCTCGACCCGGTCGCGGTGCTCGAGGAGAACCTCGGCAAGGGCTGGGCCCACCCGACCCGCGTGGTGTTCCACGCCCCGATGGAGCAGGTGGCGCCGTGGGTGCGCCCGCCGATGGGTGTCCTCGAAGCGGCCGGTGACCGTTGCGTGCTGACCGGCAGCACCCAGAACCCGGCGATGTACGCCCAGGAGTGGCTGGCCACCATCCCGTTCGCGTTCACCGTCGAGGAGGGCCCGGAGCTGCGCGACGCCGTCGCGGTGGTGGCTGCCCGGTTCGGCGGAGCGCTCGGCTAAATTAGGGTATGCGACGTTCGTACCTTTTCTCCGCAGGGCTTCTGCTGATGGTTCCCGCGCCGGTAGCGGCGGGGCCGGACTTCGAGTGGGTGAACTTCGCGCCCGCCACCGCCATGCACCTCAACGGCAGCGCCGCGATCGCCAAGGCCGGACCGTCGCGCTGGCCGATCCTGCGGCTCACCGACGGCGGGCGGCGGCAGAACGGCTCGGCCTGGCTCGGCGAGCGGATCGACCTGACCGGCTCGTTCGACACCACCTTCGAGGTGCTGCTGCACCACGGTACCGCCGAGGCCGCCGACATCGCGTTCGTCCTGCGTGCCGATGGGCCGCAGCACAACCGGACCTTGGCGGTCGAGTTCGACGACCACGTCGCCCTGGTCCTCACCCGCGATCACCGGCAGCCGGTGGCCACCGCCGCGGCGCCGGTGCCGCTGTTCGGCGCGCCGTTCCGCGCCCGCGTCGTCTACCGGGGTGACACCCATGCCCTGCGGGTCTATGTGGGCGGCCCCGGCGGCGAGGCCGAACCACACCTGGTGATCAACCGGACCGTCGACCTGACCGACCGGCTCGGCGCGGCCACCGCCTGGATCGGATTCACCGGCGCCAGCGGCACCGCCACCGCGAAGCAGGACATCCTCAACTGGTCGCTGCACACGTAGCACTCAGGTCCGCGCCGTCACCGCCGATTTCGCGTCGTGGGGGGAGAAGCCGGGACGGAAGGAGGCGACGTGACACGGACGCCTTCACACCGGGCATGGTACGCACCGATCGCCCTGCTGATGGCCGTCGCCGAGGTCCTGCTGATCCTGTTCGGCCTGCACGTCCCGTTCTCGAACCTGCTGGTCTGGGCGCCCGCCGTGATCGGCCCGGGGCTGGCCGTCGCCGCGTTCCGCAGCGCCGCCGCGAGGACCGACGGCGACCTCCGGACGTTCTGGCGCCGCGAGTCGATCGCCATGGGTGGCGTGCTCGTCGCGTCGATGAGCCAGACCGTCGACATCCTCACCCGCCCCTACACCGACATGCCCCCGATCAGCGGTCACACGCTGCTGTTCTACGTGATCGGCACGCTCCTGGCGATCGCCGGGCTGCTGCGCCTGCCGGGCGGCGGCAGCTCGTGGCGGCAGGTCACCACCGCCGTGCTCGACGTGACGGTGGTCGTGGTGACCGGCGGGATCGCCGCCTCGGAGTACTCCGGCTGGTTCATCGAGCGGTTCGGCGTCAGCGCCGCCGCGTGGTGGCTGAACATCGCGATGATGGCGATCGCCGCGGCCGGCGTGGTCGTCGTCGTGAAGATCATGTCGGCGCAGCGCAGCCCGGTGCCGCGCGGCGCGCTGTGGTGGCTGGCGCCGATCGGGCTGGCCGGGCCGCTCTCCACGGTCTTCATGACCCTGCTGAAACCGTGGCCGCACCTCAACGGCAGTGCCGCGGTGCTGCCGTTCGTCGGGCTGTTCGGCACGCTCGCCGCGGCCGCCCAGTGCCGTCACGTCGCCCGCGGTCAGTCCCGGGCCCGGCAGCGGCTGGACCTGCCGGCGTACCGGCGGGGCACCGCGATCCCGCTGGTCGCGACCGGGCTGACCAGCGTTCTGGTGGCGACGCTCTTCATCCGTACCGGGCATCTGAGCACCACCCAGGTCGCCGGGACCACGCTGTTGCTGCTGCTCGTGGTGTCCCGGCAGGCGATCGCGCTGGCCGAGAACGGCACGCTGCTGGACACCGTCGCCCACCAGGCCATGCACGACGACCTGACCGGGTTGTTCAGCCGCCGCTACTTCACCGCCGCGGTCGCCGAGGTGACCGAACCGCACGCCGTGGTCCTGCTCGACCTCAAGGAGTTCAGATCGATAAACGACCAATTGGGTACGACAGCAGGCGACGCGCTGCTGACCGCCTTCGCCACCCGGTTGCTCGCCGTCGCCGGCCCACACGTGGTGGCACGACTCGGCGGTGACGAGTTCGGGGTGCTGCTGCCCGGAGCCGACGACTTCGTGTCCCGGCTGGCCACCGCGAACGCGGAACCGCTCACCGCGGCCGGCCACGACGTGCTCGTCGAGGTGTCGATCGGCATCGCCGAGGGCAGCACCGACCTCTACCGGCAGGCCGAGCTCGCCCTGCGCGAGGCGGCCACCGGGCTGGACGGCGGCCTGGTCCGCTACGACGCGTCCCTGGAACAGCGGCTCACCCAGCGCGCCACGATCGCCGCGGACCTGCGCCGGGCGCTCACCGCCGGCGAGTTCTACCTGCTCTACCAGCCGATCGTGGAGTTGCCGGGCGGCCGGATGCTCAGCGTCGAGTCGCTGGTGCGCTGGCGGCAGCCGGACGGCCGGGTGGTCTCCCCCGCCGACTTCATCCCGGTCACCGAGGACACCGGGCTGATCGTGGAACTCGGCGCGTGGATCCTCGACACCGCGTGCGCGCAGACCGCGGCGTGGCGCCGGGCGTACGGGCCGGACGCGCTGCGCTCGGTGGCGGTGAACGTCTCGGCCCGCCAGCTGCTCGACCCGGCGCTGCCCGAGGTGGTGGCCGCGGCGCTGGCCCGGCACGGCGTACCGGCCGCCCAGCTCACCATCGAGATCACCGAGACCGCGGTGTTCACCGGCGGCCGCGCCCTGTCCACCGTGCACGCGCTGTCCCGGCTGGGTGTCAGCATCGCCCTGGACGACTTCGGCACCGGCCACTCGTCGCTCGGCCTGTTGCGCACCTGCCCGGTGGACATCATCAAGGTCGACAAGTCGTTCGTCGACGGCCTCGGTGGCAGCCCGCAGCAGGAGGCCATCGCCATCGCCCTGACCGGCATCGCCGACACCATGGGCCTGCGCACGGTCGCCGAGGGCGTCGAGACCGCGGAGCAGGCCCGGCGGCTCTATGAACTGGGCTACCGCCAGGCCCAGGGCTTCCACTTCGCCCACCCGATGCCCCCGGCCGACATCAACGCGCTGCTGCAGCAGGCCCAGGACCGCGCGGCGGCGTGAGATCTGCGCATCGCGTGGTTTGCTAGCCTTCCGTCAGGCTATTTATCTGGCCTTTCGACGTAAGGCGGGTACCGGGTGCGCAGCGACGGAGTGGACAGCCGGCGGACCGACACCCGGGAGCGGGCGGTCGGGGTCGCGCTGAGCCTGTTCGCGCAGCGGGGGTACACCGCGACGTCGCTGCGGGAGATCGCCGAGCAGCTCGGGATCACCAAGGCCGCGCTGTATTTCCACTTCCGGACCAAAGAGGAGATCCTCACCGCGATCCTGCGCGGCTATCTGGACGGGATCAACGCCCTGGTGGTGGACGCCGCGCGGCCGCTGACCGCGGACGGGCAGGAGGCGCTGCTGCGCGGGTTCGCCGCGCACCAGGAGCGGTGGGGCCTCGACCTGGTCATGCTGGTCCGGCAGAACTACACCGAGATCCACGGCCTGCCGATCGGCGCGGAGATCAAGAGCGCCATGCGGTCGTTGATCGAGTCGCTGTCGCCGGAGGGCGCTGGTCCCGAGCAGCGGTTGCGGGTGCGGCTGGCGCTGTCGGCGTTCCAGATCGCCGCGGTCACCGCCTCGATCGAGGACGACGGCGACGAGGCCACGTTGCGAGCCTCCGCCTACCCCATAGCCCTGGAGATCCTCCGCGGCGGCAAGCCCGTGTGATCCGGCGAGCGCGCATCGTCGTCTCACGGCCGGTTCAGCTCGCCGGACCCGACCGGCGCGCGTCCATCGTGGTTTCCGGGCGCGGACCCCTGCCGCCCCGTCGGCGCCGAGCGCGGTCTGCCACGCCGCCCAGTCCGGCTGGTGCTGGTGGTCGTATCAACGCCGCTGATACGACCACCAGCACCAGCCGGGCACACCGCAATGCCGCTCAGCCCATTTTGATCTCGGTGGGGCCCTGCGGGGTCTTGGGGTGGTCCCGATGTGTTCGGGTGCAGGTGGGTAGGGGTGTCGTTGCGGGCCGGGATGTCCAGTCGCTCAGTGTTGGTGCACCAGTCAGCGTGAGTGATCAATGCCGGTGGGGCGGTGGCAGTCCACGCTCGGCGCCGACGGGGCGGCCGGAGTCCGCGCTCAGGGCTGAAGGGGCGGTGGAAGTCCGCGCTCGGCACCGGTGGGGCGGCCGGAGTCCGCGCTCGGCGTTGAAGGGGCGGCAGGGGTCCGCGGTGGGTCGGGTTCGGGGCGGTGGCGGTCCGCGGTCGGGTTGTGCGTGCGGCTACCGCCCCCAGGTGGGCGGCGAGCGCACGCGATCTGGCATTGCGGACTCTCACCGCCCCACCCCGCCCAGCAGTGGCAGGTGCATCCGAGCGGCATGTGCACCCTCGCCAGCGCCCGCATGCTCGGTGTTGGTGGCTGGCGCTCAGGGGTGCCTCGGGGGCGGGGAGGCACCCCTGAGCACCAGCCGGGAACCGGAACGCACGCTGGACCGACGAGCACGCTGCGACCGGGGTCGTTCACGTGGTGACGGCCGCACCCGGCACCGGCCGGCAAGCGTGAGCCCATACCGCCAGCGTCAGGTTTGATCACGGACGGAGCCCGGGTCGCCAAGACCGACGACGGAGCCTGCCGACCGCTGACTTCCGTGGGGGCGGACCGGGATGACCTCACGGGCCAGACGGTTCCGGCCGCCAACGACCCATCAAGATCCAGCGGTATTCGGGCACACCCAGCTGGCGCTGGCGGCCCCTAAGACCCGCGCGAAACGGCCGTGAGAACCAGCCGGGGCCTGGAGGCGCGCTGCGGTCCGGAGCGGGCCGCGACCTCGCGCTGCCACCCACGACCGAGCGGCGCGCCACGGTCCGGAGGGTGGGCGGCCCGGCGCGAGACCAGCACGGGACGTGGCTCGTAGCCTACGGACGGGCGCTCCGTAGTCGTACCGAAAGGAAAAACGCAGGGTCCGTCAGGAAACGACGGACCCTGCGTGGCAGAAAATGATCAGTGAGCGACCGGGACCGGGGTCTCGGCCGGCTTGACCGTGGCGACCGCCTTGCCGCCGCGGAGCGGGACGTGGGTGACGAACAGCGCCACCACGACGCCGAGCACCGCGACCGCGCTGCCCCAGACGAACAGGTTGCTGATGCCGTCGGTGACCGCGCGCTGGAAGACCTCGCGGACCGCTTCCGGCATGGCGCGCAGGGCCGCCGGGGTCATCGACGACGCCGAGATCGTGCCGCCCGCCGCCGACGCGCCCGAGTCCGCCAGGGACGTGGTCAGGTGGTGTGCGTAGATCGCGCCGAGGATCGAGACGCCGAGGGAGCTGCCCATGTTCCGCAGGAACGTGGAGACTCCGGTGCCGGCGCCCATGTCCCGCATCTCCAGGCTGTTCTGCGCGATCAGCGTGCTGGTCTGCATGATGCCGCCCATACCGGCGCCGAGGACCACCATGTAGAGCGCGGTGGCGGTCTTCGAGGTGTGCAGGTCGACCGTGCTGAACAGGAACATCCCGGCGACGACCAGGACACCGCCGATGATCGGGAAGATCCGGTAGCGGCCGGTGCGGCTGATCAGGTTGCCGACCACGATGCTGACCACCATGACCGAGGCCATCATCGGCATCAGCAGCAGGCCGCTGTTGGTGGCCGAGGAGCCCTGGACGAACTGCTGGTACTGCGGGAGGTAGCCGATCGCGCCGAACAGCGCGAAGCCGGACACGAACGCGATGCCACCGGCCAGCACGAAGTTGCGGTTCTTGAACACGCGCAGCGGCATGATCGGTTCCGGCTGGCGGCGCTCGACCACGATGAACGCGCCCAGACCGGCAACGGTCAGCGCGATCAGGCCGAGGATCTGCGGGGAGCCCCAGGCGTATTCGGTGCCGCCCCACGTGGCGACCAGGACCAGCGACGTGATCCAGACGGTGAGCAGGCCGGTGCCCCACCAGTCGATCTTGGCGTGGCCGGTGCCGCGCGGCAGGCGGGCCAGGGTGATCCAACTGACCACCAGGGCGACCAGGCCGAGCGGCAGGTTGACGTAGAACGCCCAGCGCCACGACAGGTGGTCGGTGATGGCGCCGCCGATCAGCGGGCCACCTATCATGGCGACCGGCATGACCGCCATCATGACGCCCTGGTACTTGCTGCGGTCCCGGGGCGGGATCATCTCGCCGATGATCGACAGCACGCCGACGATCAGGCCGCCGGCGCCGAGGCCCTGCACGGCGCGGAAGCCGATCAGCTCGGCCATGTTCTGCGCCATGCCGCACAGCATCGAACCGACCAGGAACAGCGCGACGGCGGCGACGAACGTGATCCGGCGGCCGTACAGGTCACCGAGCTTGCCCCAGATCGGCGTGGCGATCGTGGTGGCCAGGATGTAGCCGGTGGTCACCCAGGACAGGTGCTCGAGCCCGCCGAGGTCACCGACGATGGTCGGCAGCGCCGGAGCAACGATCATGTTGTCCAGCTGGGCGAGCAGCATCGCGATGACCAGGCCGCTCATCGTCACCAGGATCTCCCGGTGCGTGAACCCCAGCCCGGCCTTCTCGGGTGCCCGGGTGTCCGGTTCCGCCATGGATGGTTCCTTCTCTCGTCTCGGTCGTGCGGGGCCGCCGACGGGTGTTCCATCGGCCGGCCACGGGACCAATTTAGCCTGCCGCCCGGCTAGGTATCAGGTGACGAGAGTCACGCCTCGGGAATCAGCACTCCCTCGATCAGCAGACGCCGGGCCAGCACCAGCCGGTCGGCGTCATCGGGTAACGGCAGGTCACCGACCCGGTGCGGAGAGCCGTCAAGCGACATGCGCACCGCGGACTCGCAGCTGGCCGGCAACTCCAGGGTTCGGCCGGCGAGCTGCAGTGTCACCCGTTCCCCGGACCCGGTCATCGTCCAGCGCAGGCCGCCACGCACCACGATCACGTCGTCCGGGGTGAGCGCGCCGGCGAAATCGAGCTGCCTCATCGGGGAGATCGGCTCCGGGCGCTTCAAGACCCAGGACCGCTCGCGGAGACGTTCGGCGATCGCCGCCGGGTCCGCGGTCAGCAGCCAGGACCGCAGGGCGGCAACGGTCGCGGCAAGTTCGGCGCCGACCACATCCAGGTCCGTGACATCCATTCCGTACGGCAGGGAAGCCCGCAACCGGGGTTCCGCCGCGGCCGCGGTCAACAGCTCCTCGACCAGGTCGAAGCGGGTCAGCGCGCGCACACCGACCGTCAGGTGCAGTGATCTGCCGCTCTCGGTCCGCGCCGAGTGCAGCCAGCCGCGCGGCAGGTACAGCGCGTCGCCGGGGTGCAGTTCCACGTCGAGCAGCGGTTCACCCTCCGCGGTGGCGCCCACCTCGTCGGCCCGCCCGCCCCACGGCTGCCGCTCGAGCGGATCGGGCAGCACCGGCGGATGCACCCGCCAGCGTTTGACCCCCTCCACCTGCAGCACGAACACGTCGTGGGTGTCGTAGTGGGTGTCGAACCCCTGACTCGACGGCGGCGACAGGTACGCGTTGACCTGCAACGACTGCCGCAGCTCGGCGCCCAGCCGCCCGGCGAAGTCGATCACCGGCGGCCACAGCCGGTGCAGTCCCTGCAGGACCAGCGTGGCGCCACCGGCGAACAGCCGCAGCACCTTGTCGTCGTGCACCTGGTCGGCGATCTCGGCCCCGGCGCCGCCGCCACCGGTGTACTGCCCGACCGGCAGCACCTTGCCATGCTGCGCCACCCGCAGGAACGGGGTGCGCAGACCGCGGCGGCTCAGCAGCTCGTCGACGGCGGCCGAGGAGATCAGATCGTGGAACCCGTCCGGGCCGCCGAGATCGGCGGCCCGGGACAGCAACGGGAGACGCCCCCAGAAGGTGGCGGCGAACTCGTCGCGGTCGGCGGCGACGGCACGGGCCAGGGTGGAGGTCATCCGTTCCGGCTCAGACAGCCGGTCCGTCGGCGGCACCGTCATGGCCGGCGGCGTTCGCTCCCCCGTCCGCCGGACCCTCGCCGGAGGCGCCACCGTCGGCACCGCCGTCGACCGCGTCGGTGTCGGCACCGCCGTCGGCCGGTCCTTCCTGGCCCGCTCCCCCGTCGGCGCCGCCGTCGTGGCCCAGCGGGTTCGCGCCGCCGTCCGCGGGGCCCTCACCGGCCTGGCCGGCCGGGTCCGAGCTGATGATTTCCTGGTCGCTGAGTCCCATGCTGATCCCCTACTTTTTCGCGCTGCGTATGACCGTCACGGGATACCCGGAAAGATCAGATTTAACCGAGCTCGTCCCACGGGACCTCGCGCCAGGCCCGCCACAACAGCCCGGTCAGGGGCTCGTGGGCGGCCAGGTCCGTACCGTCCACCGCCGCGATCGGCTGGGCCGGGCAGTGTGAGTTGGCCGCCGCCGCGCTCAGCCCCGCCAGGGACGCGGTGGTGAGAACCCGGTGCTCCGCCGGGACGCCGAGCTTGGCCAGGCCGCGCCGCAGCACCTGGATCGTCACGCCGGTCAGCATCGGCGCGTCCGGCCAGATCACCCGCTCGCCGTCGAAGGCCACCAGGTTCCAGACCGAGCCCTCGCGCACGTTCCCGTCACGTCCGGCGAAGAGCACGTCGTCGAAGCCGTCGCGGCGAGCGGCCAGGTAGTGGTGGGTCAGACCGAGCGTGGCGACGTGCTTGAGCTGCGGCAGCTCCCGTTCGTAGGTGATGGTCCGCAGCCGCAGCGGTGCCTGCGCGGCATCCGGGGCCGGCTCGGCGACCGACACCATCACGGTCGCGCCGGGCAGCACGGTGACCCGCACCGACGCGTCCCGCTCCGCACCCAGCGCGTGCCCGATCAGGTCGAGGACACGCTGGTCGGCGGGCGGCGTCTCACCGGGGAACAGCACGGCCGACGCCTCCCGCAACCGGCGCAGGTGGAACTCCAGCCCGGCCACCGCCCGCCCGCGCACCTGCATCGAGGTGAAGTGCCCGAAGTTCCAGGTCGCCGCCCGGTACAGGGCGTCGAGCGAGGCCGGCGCACCGTCGATCTCCACATGAGCCATGCACCGCACCCTAGGCGGCGGGCAGTGGCCTCCATCCGTCGGCGTCGATCAGGTAGGCCGGGTCGGTGCCGGTCAGGGCGAGGATGTCCCGGCCGGTGGACTCCGGGGTCGCGGCCGCGGTCAGCCTTCCGGTGAACTCGTCCCGGGAGATTTTCGAGGCTTTCGCGTACGCCCGGATCGCGGTCTCACCCACCCCGGTGCCGGGAGTGATCCCCGGCAGCACGGTGGTGACCGTGATGCCCAGGTCGCGAGCCTCACCGGCCGCGTAGCCCGCGATCAGCCGGACCGTGGCCTTGGCACCCGCGTACCCGCCGCTGAGCGGGGAACCGCGCAGCTCGGCGGCGCTGCCGAAGACCACCACCCGGGAGCCGGGCGCCAGCGGCAGGGTCAGGGCGGCGCGCAGCCAGGTGAAGGCGATCCGTACGTCGCTGTGCCAGTTCGCCGAGAAGCTCTCCCAGGTGTGCCCGGTCAGCGGCAGCATCTCCGGCGCCGCCCCCGCCGTGATCACCAGCAGGTCGGGGCGGTGTTCGGCGAGCACCTTCGCCGCGAAGAGCTCGTCGGTGGCGTCGCCGGGCACCCCGTCGGCCGGGCTGATCCCGCGGGCCACCACGGTCACCCGGGCGCCCGCCGCCCGGGCCGCGCCGGCCACACCGAGCCCCAGACCGCGGCTGCCGCCGACCACCACTACGGACTTTCCGTTCATCGTTTCCTCCACAGCACTTGTCGGGTCAGCTGTGCAGATCCCGAGTGGCGGCGAGAGTCATCGGGTGGCCGAAGACCGGGAACAGGTCCGGTTGCAGGAAGATGTGGATCCGCCGGATCCCGCCCGGCTCGAGGTCCAGCACGTGCAGGGCATGCGCCTCGCCGCCCGCGTACATGGCGAACGTGGGCTGACCGTTGGCGCCCGGCGTCACCGGGTGCATGGTGAACAGGTCCGGCTCGCGCAGCACGTGCGCGCCGAGGAAGCCCAGCACCGGGGTGCGGCCGGCGAACCAGGTGACGTGCGGCGGCATCTCCAGGGTGACGTCGTCGCGGACCACCGTGGCCAGCGCGGTGACGTCGGCCCTTTCGAACGCTTCGACGTACCGTCGCAATCGCTCTTGATCCTCGAAACCGTCGCGGGAACTCATCAGATCCGGGTCGGGCGCCTGGCGGGCGATCCGCTCGCGGGCCCGCAGCAGGGCACTGTTGACCGCGACCGTCGTGGTGTCCAGCATCGTCGCCACCTGGTCGGCGGGCAGGTCGGCGACGTCGCGCAGGAGCAGGACCGCGCGCTGACGGGCCGGCAGGTGCTGCAGTGCGGCGGTGAACGCCAGCCGGACCCGCTCGCGCGCACCGGCCTGGTCGGCGGGGTCGGCGGGCAGCGGCAGGATCCACCGGGTGTCCGCGGGCGCGGGGCGCGCGGGCCGGTGCCAGTCCGGTTCCGGTGCGCCGAGCCCGGCCGGGAGCGCGCGACGCCCACGCTGCTCGATCAGCCGCAGGCAGACGTTGGTGGCGATCTGGTGCAGCCACGTGCGCACTGACGAGCGCCCCTCGAACCGGTCGAAGGCCCGCCACGCCCGGACGAACGTGTCCTGCACCGCGTCCTCGGCGTCGGCCGCCGACCCCAGCATCCGATAGCAGTGCGCCAGGATCTCCCGCCGCAGCGGCCCGGCCGTCTCGGTGAACCCGGCATCCATCCGAACACCCCCTTCGAGGTACGGACCCGCGCGCCGCCCGGAACTCACCGGGTCACGGCGTGCCGAGTTCCTGCTCCAACCGTCGCATCAGGTGCGAGCGCCAGCCCCGGCCCATCATCTCCAGCGCGGCCCGCTGCAGCGGGTCCGACGGGTCGAAGCCCTCGTGCCGCAGCAACAGCCGGGTGCCGTGCCCCTCGGCCTGCAGCGTCCAGGTGACCGTGCTGTCCAGGGTGCCGCCGCGCCACGCCCAGCGCATCAGCCGTTCCGGGTCCAGGGCGAGCACCTCGCAGCGCACGATGCCGTCGAAACCCGGGCGCGGGCCGGTGCGGAAGGTGAACCGGTGCCCGACCGCCGGGGCGAAATCGGTCGGCATCAGCCAGCGGGAGAGCCGCTCCGGGTCGGTCAGCGCCCGCCACACCTTGGCGGGCGGGTGCCGCAGGAACTGGTCGACCTCGATGGTCACGGGTTCAGTCATCCTCGGCCTCCAGCAGGGCTGCCAGGTCACCGAGGCGGGCTGACCAGAAGCTCTCGTACGGCGCCAGCCAGCCGGCCAGCTCGTGCAGCGGTTCGGCGCGCAGCGAGTACACCCGTTCACGGCCGTCCCGGCGCTCGGTGACCAGGCCGGCGTCCTTGAGCAGGCGCAGGTGCTCGGAGAAGCTGGGCCGGCGCATGTCGAACCGGCCGGCCAGCCGGTTCACCGGGTGCGGGCCGTCCTCACGGAGCAGCCGGAGCACCTCGCGCCGGGTCGGGTTGGCCAGCGCGGTGAAGACGTCGACGTCAGGCACGCGGCGGCCGCCCACTCAGGACGAGGCGGTTGCCGTCCGGGTCGGTGACGACCGCGAACCGGCCCCACGGCGCGTCCTGCACCCCGTCCGGCACCGGCACACCCTTCGCGGCGAGCGCCGCGACCTCGGCGTCGAGGTCGTCGGTGTGCAGGACAAGGCCCTGCAGCGAGCCCGGCGGCATGGTGTCGAACCAGGTGACCAGGGTGATCGAGGTCTGCCCGCCCTTCGGCGCGACCTGGATCCACTGCTGGGCGGGGCCCATCGCGTTCTGCCGGAGCAGCTCGAAGCCCAGAGTGCCGACGTAGAAGTCCCGGGCCCGCTCCTGGTCGCTGACCGGCAGGGAGACCACGTCGAGGTGAGTGATAGCCATGCCGGACACAATAGGTAGGAAAAAACCTACGGGTCAACCCTGCTCCCGCTCGAAGAACTTCTCCGCGCGGTCGGTGGTCCGCTGCCAGCCGTTGATGCCCACCCGGGCGTTCGGGGCGGCCGCACCGACCCGATCGGCGAAGTCGACGAGGCCCGGCCCGGCGAGCACGTTCCACGAGCGGCCGTCGCGGTGTTTCACCGAGACCAGGTTCTGCCGGGTCGGCGCGCCGATCGACGCCAGGTCGGCCAGCGGGATCCGCCACCGGCCGAGCAGTGCCCGCAGGCGCAGCTCGGTATCGGTCAGTTCGAGGCGATAGACCAGCTCACGCAGCGTGTAGAACCACAACAGCGGTACAGCTGTCAGCGGCGCGAGCACACGCTGCCACCATGGCACATCCGGAAACACCACTGCGATCACCGGGACGGCCACGCTCAGCGCGAGCGTGAGCAGGACTATCAGATGAATCCGTCCTCGATAGACAGTCGTCATCATCGTGGGGTTCCCGCCCGGCCCGCCGCTAATCACGGAGGTGGACAGCTTTTGGTAGACCTCTCACGTATGCAACGGATCGTGGTGTTTCTCGCCCTCGCCCTCGTCGCCGTCACCCTCGGCGGCGCAGCACCGGCGCATGCCATCGCGAACGGCGACACCGTGCCCGACGGCACGTACGGCTTCGCGGTCAAGCTGACCGATTACGACATCCCCGTGCTCGGCGGTGGCACCCGGGACAGCTCCTGCTCCGGCGGCCTGATCTCGCCGCACTGGGTGCTCACGGCCGGCCACTGCTTCCGCGACACCCGCGGCAACCGGGTGTCCCGGCCGGTCGCCCGCAAGACCGTCGCCACGGTCGGCCGGGCCTCGCTGAGCGGGTCCGGCGGGCACGACGTCCGCGTGGTTGAGGTACGTCAGCAGGGCACTCTCGACATTGCGCTGGCCCGGATGGACAAGGCGGTCACCGACGTGAAGCCGCTGCGGCTGAGCCGGTCGGCGCCCAAGTCCGGTGCCCGGGTGCGGCTGGCCGGCTTCGGACTGCTGCGAGCGACTGACGCGAAGACACCCAACCGGCTGCGCACCGGCCTGTTCAAGGTCACCTCAGTGTCGAAAACCGAGATCGGGATGACCGGTATTGATCCGGCCGGGAACACCAGCCCGTGCGAGCACGACTCGGGTGGGCCCTATTTCACCGTCGCCAAGGACGGCACCGCCACCGTGGTCGGCGTGGTCAGCCACGGCCCGGACTGCCCGCACACCGGCCCCGACCAGGCCGGCCGGATCGACAAGGTGGCCGCCTGGATCCAGTCGGTGATCCGCGACGACGTGCTCCCGTCCCCGACACCGTCCCGCACCCGGGCCGGCACGTCCCCGCCCGCCGCCGCGGCACCGCCGGACTCGTCGAACAGCCTGGTCGGCTTCGCGATCCCGTGGGCGTATCTGGGCGCCGGCCTCGCCGGAGTCCTGTTCTGCATCGGCCTGCTCCAGTCCGCCCGGGGCTCCCGCCGCCGCGCCAGCGCCCGCCGCAAACCCCCGCACCGCCGCCGCCACTGACCACCGCCGCGTGGCCCGGCTGGTTGTCAGGGGTGCCTCGGGGCCCCTGAGACACCCCTCAGCACCAGCCGACCGCGCGCCGCCGCCGGGTAGCCGGCTGGCTGTCAGGGGTGCCTCGGGGCACTTGAGACACCCCCCAGCACCAGCCGACCGCGCACCGCCGCCGGGTTGCCGGCTGGTGCTGGCGGCTGCCTCACCACCTCCGAGACGACCCTCAGCACCAGCTGCCCCCGCGCTGCGCGAGACCGCGCGCCGGGAACGACTACCGCGGGGGGCGTTCGCCGGAGCCGCGGGCGATCAGGGTCGTCGGGATCACGACGGTGCGCGGCGGGCCGGTGTGGCCGCCGATCCGCTCGTGCGCCAGCCGCGCGGCCTGCCGGCCCAGCTCGGTCATGTCGTGCGCGATCACCGTGGTGCCGACCACGTCGGCCAACTCGAAGTCGTCGAAGCCGACCAGCGCGGGTGGCCGGTCCAGCCCGCGCAGGGCCCGCAGCGCGCCGGTGGTGAGCCGGTTGTTCGTGGTGAACAGGGCGGTCGGCGGGTCGTCGAGGGCGAGCAGGTCGCCGATCGTGCGTTCGGCGGTGGCCGCGTCGTGCACGCCGGTGCGCAGGTACGGCTCCCAGTCCGGGTTGCCGGCCGCCTCCATCGCCGCGGTGAAGCCGTCGATCCGGGCCTGCTGCGAGGTGGTGCGCACCAGGTCGGCGACGAGCGCGATCCGCCGGTGCCCGCCGGCGAGCAGGTGCGCGGCGGCCTGCTGGGTGCCGCCGGCGTTGTCGATCAGCACGCTGTCGGCGGCCAGCCCGGCCGGTGGGCGGTCGAGGAACACGAACGGGACGCCGTGGTCGTCCCGGACCCGCTGGTATTCCCGGCTGTCGCCGCCCGGCACCACGAGCAGGGCGC
This sequence comes from Actinoplanes awajinensis subsp. mycoplanecinus, assembly GCF_001509495.1. Classification (NCBI taxonomy): domain Bacteria; kingdom Bacillati; phylum Actinomycetota; class Actinomycetes; order Micromonosporales; family Micromonosporaceae; genus Actinoplanes; species Actinoplanes awajinensis. The sequence goes on from NZ_LLZH01000156.1 coordinate 85,150, forward strand.
GCACCCGGCGTTCCAGCAGCGCCTCGACCAGGCTGCGTTCCAGCTGGCCGTCCTCGTCGCTGTTCGCGGTGACCAGCAGCAGGCCGTGCCGGCGCAGCTCGCGTTCGACACCGCTGGCCACCGCCGAGTAGAACGGGTTGGCCAGGTCGCCGCTGATCAGGCCGACCAGCGGCGAGGTGCCGCCGGTGCGCAGGTCGCGGGCCAGGCTGTTGAGGCGGTAGCCGAGCTCGTCGGCGGCCTCGCGGACCCGCTGGCCGGTGGCGCCGGAGACGTACGGCTCGCCGTTGAGCGCGCGGGACGCGGTCTTGAGGCTCACCCCGGCTCGCGCGGCGACCTGGCTGAGGGTGGGCGGCCGGGTGTGCATCCCTGAAGTATGCCGGGTCCACAAGTCACGCTGGTGAATCCGTTGACAGGGCTGTAACTGATAGGGCACTTTACTGACAACGATGTCATCGATGGAGGTCGCTTCATGAAGCTGCTCGGTGTCGCGGCCCTGCTCAGCGGGTTCCTGGTCGCCCTGCCCGCCACTCCGGCAGCCGCGGCGGCGGGTGATTTCAGCTCCGGCTTCGAGACCGGGCAGACCGCGCCGACCTGGAGCAACAGCACCGAGGCGAGTGCCGGGATCGGCGGTTACTGCTGCGCGCTGACCGGGATGGAGAGCGCGGTGCGCACCGAGAGCGCGCACACCGGCACGGCCGCGCTGATGTACTCCGGCAACGACCTGAGCGCGACGACTTCGTACTCGTACCAGAAAGTCTTTGATGTTGATCTTCCGGTGACCACCGGGTCCACGCTGTCCTACTGGGTCTATCCGCAGTCCGGCGGGCACCTGGACGTGGCCGTGGACCTGGCGTTCACCGACGGCACGTTCCTGCGCGACTCCGGCGCCGTCGACCAGCACGGGGTCCGGCTGCACCCGTCGTTCCAGGGCAACGGCAGCGTGCTCGCGTTCAACACCTGGAACAACGTCACGTCGGCGATCGGCGTCTACGCGGCCGGCAAGACCGTCGACCGGATCCTGATCGGCTACGACCAGCCAGCCAACACCGGAACGTTCCGCGGCTACTTCGACGACATCACGATCCAGCAGAACGAGTCCAGCGGGCGGCTCAGCGACTACGTCGAGACCCGGCGCGGCTCCGACTCGACGAGTTCCTACTCGCGCGGCAACACGTTCCCCGGCGCGACGGTGCCGCACGGCTTCAACTTCTGGACCCCGATCACGAACGGTAACAGCGACAACTGGCTCTACGACTGGCCGGACACCACGGTGCAGGGCTTCGGGATCAGCCACGAGCCGAGCCCGTGGATCGCCGACTACGCCCAGTTGCAGGTGATGCCGATGACCGGGGCGGTGAAGTCCACGCCGGACGCGCGCAAGTCCACGTTCAGCCACGCCGACGAGGTGGCCAAGGCGCACTACTACCGCACGAAACTCTCCACCTACGGCATCACCGCCGAGATGGCGCCCACCGACCACGCCGGGGTGATGCGGTTCGCGTTCCCGGCGACCAGCGAGGCGGTGATCCTGTTCGACACCGTGGACAGCGCCACCGGCTCACTGTCCGTCGACACCGCCAACCGGGTGATCTCCGGCGAGATCACCCACCGTAACCAGCGGATGTTCGTCTACGCCACGGTCGACAAGGCGATCACCGCGTCCGGCACGATCACCGGCCAGGGCGCGACCAGCTGGGTGCGCTTCGCCACCGGCGCCGGCGAGCAGGTCAGCCTGCGGATGGCGACGAGTTTCATCAGCGTCGCCCAGGCGCACAGCAATCTCGATCAGGAAGTCGGTACCAAAAACCTCGATAGCGTACGGGAGGAAGCCGCCGCGCTCTGGGACGCCCAGCTGGGCACGGTACGTATCGACGGCGCGTCCACCGACCGCCTGATCACGTTCTACTCGAACCTCTACCGCGCGTTCATGTACCCGAACAACCGTTCCGAGCTGGTCGGCGGCGTGCGCAAACACCAGAGCCCGTACGACAACCAGGTCCACGACGGCCAGATGTACGTCAACAACGGCTTCTGGGACACGTCCCGAGCCGCCTGGCCGCTCTACACCCTGCTCACCCCGACGCGGACCGGGGAGATGCTGGACGGGTTCGTCAACGCATACAAGCAGAGCGGCTGGACACCCCGCTGGTCCGGCCCGCACAACGTCGGCATGATGGTCGGCAGCAACCAGGACCTGGCCTTCGCCGACGCCTACGTCAAGGGTGTGCGCAACTTCGACTACCAGGCCGCGTACGCCTCGATGGTCAAGAACGCGTCGGTCTACTCGGCGAACAACGCCAACGGCCGCAACGGCACCCAGGTGTCGACGTTCAAGGGCTACGTGCCCACCGACGTCGCGGGTGAGTCGGCGGCCTGGACCCTCGAGGACGCCAACGACGACTTCGGCATCGCCCAGCTCGGCGGCGCGCTCGGCTACACCGAGGACGCGGCGTACTTCCGCAACAAGGCCCTCGACTACGCCAACCTCTACTCGCCGTCGGTCGGCTTCTTCCGCGGCAAGCAGTCCAACGGCAGCTGGCGCACCAGCGACGCCGACTTCAAACCCGAGCTCTGGGGCTGTGAGTTCACCGAGGGCGCGCCCTGGCACTACGCCACCCCGGCCCCGCAGGACCCGCAGGGCATGGCCAACCTGTACGGCGGCCGCGCCGCCCTGGCCGCGAAGATCGACTCGGTCTTCGCCGCACCCCGTGACTACCTGCCCGGCTGCTACGGCGGCGTCATCCACGAGATGCGTGAGGCCTACGACGCGAACCTCGGCCAGTACGCGCACTCCAACGAGCCGATCCACCACATGATCTACATGTACAACTACGCCGGCGCCCCGGCGAAGACCCAGGACAAGATCCGCACCGTCCTCACCACCCAGTACGGCCCCGGCCCCGGCGGCGGTTACCTCGGCGACGAGGACAACGGCCAGATGTCCGCCTGGTACGTCTTCTCCGCCCTCGGCTTCTACCCGGCGCGGATGGGCAGCACCGACTACACGATCGGCGCCCCGCTGCACCCGAGCGCCACGATCACCCTGGAGAACGGCCGAACGTTCTCGGTCATCGCACCCGGGGTGAGCGACACGAACCGCTACATCCAGAGCGCGAAGCTCAACGGCGTCACGTACCCGAAGAACTTCCTGACCCACGCGGACCTGACCGCCGGCGGCACCCTGGAGTTCGTGATGGGCCCGAACCCGTCGTCGTGGGGCTCGGCCGCCGCGGACCTGCCGCCGTCGCTGACCACCGGCACCGGCACACCGGCGCAGCTCACCGACCGCGCCACCGGCGGCACGCTGACGGTCACCGGCGAGAACCCGCCCAGCGAGGGCAAGGCCGCCCTGACCGACGACACGTCCCTGACGAAGTGGTTGGTTTCGGCCACCACGGCCACGCTGACGGACCGGCTGGCGGGCAGTCCGGCCGCGGTCAAGCAGTACACGCTGACCTCGGCGAACGACGCTCCGGAGCGGGATCCGCGCAGCTGGACGTTGCAGGGCTCGGCCGACGGGGTGACCTGGACGACCCTGGACACCCGCAGCAACCTGGACTTCGCGGATCGGCGGCAGACGCGGGCCTTCGTGGTGCCGGGCAGCCCGGGCGCCTACCAGCACTACCGCCTCCAGATCACCGCCAACCACGGCGCCCCGCTGACCCAGCTCGCCGAGTGGCAACTCCTGTCCTGACCAGCATCGGTCAGTGCCCGGCCGGCGGTCCCGTCCGGCCGGGCACTGACCGCCGGGTTCGCCCGGTTGGTTGCGGACCCCCGGTCGGTTGCCGATCGTTTCCGGGCACGGCCATCCCCGAGGTCCGCGTTCGGTCCGGGCAGGCGGTCCGCCAGCCGCCCGCCCGGACCACAACCCCTTTCCGGTACGCCGTAAGCCCAGGACCGCCCCACTCCCCCGCCCGGCACCTCCCCGGCGCCCGGACCGCACGCACGCTCCGCGTTCCCGGCTGGTCCTGAGCGGCATGGCGACGGTGCCGGCTGGTGCTCGCGGCCCTCACAACGCCCTCGACAGGACCGTGAGGACCAGCCGAGGGGCGGGAGGCGCGTTGCTGCAGCGTTTCAGCCGATGAGGACCAGGCGGTAGGGGCCGCCGTCGGTGTCGAAGCTGATCCGCAGCTCCTCCGGGCCGGGCACGAAGCCGCCGGAGACCCAGCCCCCGCCCGGACCGAAGGTGGTCGCGGTCATGTCGACGTCCGGGGCGATCGGGTTCACGACCGTGAACGAGGCCGGGCCCTGATGCGCCGGGAGCTCGACCACGAACTTGCGGGCGGACTGCAGGGCGGCGGCCGGAGCGGCGATACGCGTCATGGCGCCCAGCCTCGGCGACCGGCCGATCGGAGCGGTCCGGAAAACGGCGAATGTCACCCTCGCGGCGCCGACATCGCCAGGTCGGGTGACCGGCCGCGCCGCGCCGAGGAGGCACGGGCAGCGCTCCGCGAGCGCGGGGATCGGGAACGGGCCCAGCCACCGGGACGAACTGTCACGTCCATGTCTCCGCCCTCCGAATCCGGGTGGCACCGGATCGGTGGCGCGGCGTTAGGGTTGGCCATGGAGATCCTGGATGATCTGGTGGCTGAGCAGGATCAGCTGGACACCGTGCTCGCCGGGCTGACCCCGGACGACTGGGCCCGGCCCTCGGCGGCGGAGGGCTGGACCGTCGCGGACGTGGTGCTGCACCTGGCGCAGACCGAAGAAGCCGTGGCCGCCTCGGCGGGCGGCGACCCCAGCGGCATCGACTGGCATCGTTTCGGCGAGACCGTGGACGGCGCGATGGACGCGATGGTCCGCGCCGAACGGGACGCGCCGGCCGAGATCTTCGCGCGCTGGCGGGCCGCCCGGCGCGACGCGGTGCGGGCGTTGCGGGCGGCCGATCCCGGGCAGCCGCTGCGCTGGGTCACCGCGTCGTTGCGGCCGCGCACGCTGGCGACCACCCGGCTGGCCGAGCACTGGGCGCACGCGCTGGACATCACCGGGCCGCTCGGGATCGTCTACCCGGACACCGATCGGTTGCGACACGTGGCCTGGCTCGGGCACAGCACGCTGCCGTACGCGTTCCACCTGGCCGGGCGGCCGTCCGTACCGATCAGGTGTTCGCTGACCGCGCCGGACGGATCCCGGTGGGAGTTCGGCGATCCGGCCGCGGAGTCGGTGATCGTCGGCGCGGCCGGCGCGTTCTGCCGGGTCGGCGCGCAACGCCTGAGCCCGGCCGAGTCCGGCCTGCAGACCCGCGGCCCGCACGCCGCCGAAGCCCTCCGGTTGCTCCGCAACTACGCGGTGGTCTAACTCCAGGTGGCCAGGACCCGGGCCTGGCCGCCGGAGCCGCCCTCGTACGGGATCAGGCCCACGAAGATCGTCGCGCCGTGCCGCGGGATGCTCTCCAGATGGGCGAGGTTCTCGATCCCGTAGCGATCAGCACCGGTCAGCGCATGATGCGTGTCGAACGTCGCCGACACCCCCGGGTCGATGCTGAGCGTGTCCACGCCCAGGCTGCGGATCCGCCGGTGCCGCAGCAACCACTCGCAGGCGTCCACCCCGAAACCCGGGAAGTGCAGGGTCCCGGCCGCGTCGGTCCCCCGGTACGCGTCGGCGTCGCCGGCCTTCGCACCCCAGCCGGAATACATCAGCACCGCGGCCCCGTCCGGGATCCGGCCGTGCCGACGCTCGAACGCCAGCAGATCAGCAACGGTCACCACGGTGTCCGCGTCCCGGGCCGCCCGCGCCGCGATGTCGATCACGACGGCCGGCACGACCAGCTCGGCCGGCTGCAGCTCGGTCGAGGTCCGGCCGCCCGCGGTGAAGTGCGCGGGCGCGTCGACGTGCGTGCCGATGTGCTCGATGACCCGCCATTCCTGCATGTAGTACCCGTCGTCGGCGATCGTCGCCACGGTCCGGCGCACCGCCTCCTCACCGGGCTCGAACGCCGGGGTGCCCGGCCCCAGCGGGTAGGTGAGATCACGCAGCCCGCGGCGTCCGGCGGCCTGCGCGGGCTCGCCCAGGGCGACGGCCGCGGCGGCTCCCGCGCCGCCGAACAGGGCCGCGCGGCGGCTGAGACCGGGTTTGCTCGGTTCGGTGCACATCAGCTGGACTCCCTCGGGTCGTCGGACCATCACGGTGGCGACGATCAGGGCCGCGACCGGATCCGCCACTCATCGTGCCGGTCCGCGAGCCGCGACGGCAGCCCATCCCCAGTGGAATCCGCGATCGATCAGCCTGCCGCGCGGAGTCTTTTGCGGGTTTCGGCCAGCAGGTCGTCCGCGGTCTTCCCCCGCGCGTCCCGGGCGTCCGCCGGAGCGCCGGCCGCCACCAGCACCGCCATCAGCTCCGCGTTGCCGGCCAGCGCCGCCGCGTGCAGCGCCGTCCGCCCGTCCACGTCCGGTTCCGCGATCGGCAGCCCGGCGGTGAGCAGCACCGGCAACACCCGTCGATGGTCCAGGTGGGCGAGCCAGTGCAGCAACGTCCGGCCCAGCCCGTCCCGGAAAAGCGGATCGGTCCCGGCCGCGAGATCGGTGAGCACACCGTCGGTGTCACCGTGCAAAGCCCGCGCGAGATGGTGCTGCCGCAACTTGCGGATGTCCTTCGGTACGGGCTTCCCGCCGGTACGGAAGCCCACCCGAGCCCGGGCGCACCCGCTGACCCGTCCCCCGAGCGCCCCGAGCAGCGCCTCCCGCTGCAGCTCCGCCTCGTCGTGGTGCGGCGTGCTCACCGCCGCCCCGATCACCTCCACCACGTGCCACTGCCCACCGCACCGCACTCTGACCTGCGCGTACGGCTCGTGCAGCACCGGCCGCCAGTCCTGCGCCCGCCCCGGGAACAACGCCTCGTGCACCAGCGGGTGCAACTCCTCAGGCGTCAGCACCCCCCAGCGCAGCAACGCCGCGTCCAGGGGCGCCGCCACCCCGAACCCCACCGGCCCGGTCTTGTCCTGTCCCGCCGACCACGCCCCCGGGCTCACCACGACCGACCCGTCGGGGCGCACCGTGAGATCCAGCCCGCTCCACCCGAACGGCCGGAACGTCGCACCACCCAGCATCTCCCGGTACCGCCCGGCCAGCCGATGCGCCTCCACGGACAGCACCGGCAGGTTCGCCTGCGCGCGGGCGAACGCGTACGAGTGCCAGGCCCGCCCGTCCGGCTCCGCCACCTCGACACCGGCCGACCGGAACAGATCCTCCAGCCGGTCCCCGCCGGTCTCGGCCAGCAGCCGCTCGAACTCGGACGCCCGATCCCCCGGCCCGTCCCCACCGTCCCAGGGCAGCCGGGACGCCGACGCCCCGTACGCCCAGCGCCGCTCGGTCACCGCCGCGTCGAACCACGCCCAGGCCGGCATGTCCACCCACCACCCGGTGAGCTCATGAACGTCGGCGACCCGCAACGCCAGCCGCTGCGGCGCGTCCACGCTCGGCGGCAGCGTCACCACCAGCACCGGGGTGCCGCGCCGGCGCAGCAGCCGGCCGGGTGTGCGGAACGGCTCCGGCCGGCGGGACAGCACCAGGCGTACCCCGGGCTCCAGCGCCGCCGAGTCGACCCGGGGCAGGTGCCGGCGCAGGAAGTCCGGCGCGAACCCGGCCAGATCGGCCTCGATCATCGACGCCTGGGCGGTGCCGAACCTGGCGGCCACGTCCCGCAGGTCGACGTGCACGTCCACGCCGGCCGCCGTGCACGCCGCGCGCCAGTCCCCGGCTTCCCGGGCCACGGTGGCATCCATGATCATTGCGGCCGGGGTCGCGTGGGTGAGCTGCCTCGCGTACCGCTCCCGGTCCCGCCGCCGCGTCAGATCCACCCGTGTCCGTTCCGCCGTGTCCTGAGGGTGGCGGGCCGACCGGATTCGAACCGGTGTCCTTCCCCGTGAGAGGGAGACGCGACGACCTCTGCGCTACGACCCGCCACCGCGCAGTGTAGTCACGCCCCCGCGACCGGGATCAGGCGGAAGATCCGGATCGTACGATGCTGGGCCTGATCGCGGTAGCGACGGTATCCCGGCCACTGTGCGACGAACGCCTGCCACAACTGCTCCCGGTCGTCGCCGGTCGCCTCGCGGGCCTCGACGGCCACGTCCCGCCCGCCGATGGTCACCGTGGCCTGCGGGTGGTCGCCCAGGTTGTGCACCCAGGCGGGCGCGGTGGCGCCGCCCCAGTTGGACCCGACCACGACGTAGGTGTCGCCCTCCGCGACGTACTGCAGCGGGTTCTGCCGCGGCAGCCCGCTGCGCCGCCCGGTGGTGGTCAGCAGCAGCGCCGGGGCCATGCCCAGCGCCACCACGCGGCCCCGGGTGAGCCGGCTGAGCCACCGGTCGACGGTGACCGTGCGCCGCGCCAGCGGGGTGAAGACCGACGCGGTGCCGACCGACCGCCAGAAACTCTTCCAGGACAACGCGAGCCTCCACTCGTCACAGCAAACGGCTCAGCGTAGCGGCACAACCGGACCGCACCCGGACGCCACCGGTTTGTCACTTCACCAGGGCGGATCGTTCCGGTCATGGCCACCACCAAGCAGGCCCGCCGGGCCGCCGCTCTCACTGTCGTCACCGCTGCCGCTGTCACGTTCGCCGGTGCGCCGGCGAGTCAGGCGGCCGTCCCCGTGGACCGGGTCGCCCGTCCCGTCACCGCGCAGGCCGACGCCGCCAAACCGACCGCGACCCAGCTCACCCCGGCGTCCGGGGCGCTCGCCGGTGGCACCACGGTCACGGTCACCGGCACCGGCTTCTCCGCGGTGAACAAGGAGAACCGGGCCGCGGTCAAGTTCGGCGACGTCAACGCGTCCTCGTTCACCGTCGTGTCGGACAGCAAGATCACCGCGGTGGCACCGGCCGGCAGCGCCGGTGCCGTCAAGGTCACCGTCACCAGCACCGCCGGGACCAGCTCCGGGGAGGTGACGTTCACCTACAAGTCGGCGCTCGGCGCCCAGTTCGACGCGGTGACCGGGGCGAAGATGGCCGGTGGCACGATCGTGCCGGTCACCGTGACCGGTGGCACCGTCGGTGACACCGCGAAGGACTTCACCGCCGAGAAGATCACCGCGAGGGTCGGCGAGGTCGCCGCGACGGCGGTCGCCTGGGTCGACGCCACGCACGTCAAGGTGACCGCGCCGAAGAGCACCAAGGCGACCACCGTGCCGATCACCCTGATCCGCGACGGCATCGCCGGCACCCCCTCGACCGCGACCGTCGGGTACGCCCCGGCGATCGGGCTGCTCGCCCCGGCCAAGGTGTCCACCGTCGGCGGCACCACGGTCACGATCAGCGGTACCGGGTTCTCGGAGGTCAAGGCGGACGACCCGACCGCGGTCCGGTTCGGCGACAAGAACGCCACCAGCTTCACCGTGAAGTCCGCGACCTCGATCGAGGCGGTCGCCCCGGCCGGCGTCAACGGCGTCACCGCGGTGACCGTGAAGACCGCCGGCGGCGCGGGCAGTCTGCCGTTCGCGTACCGCGCGCCGCTGGGCATCGAGGTCACCGACGGCGCCGTGGTCAAGGCGTCCGGCGGCTCGGTGCTCGTCAAGGTCACCGGCGGCACCGCCGGGGCGACCGCGAAGGATTTCACCACCGAGGCGATCACCGCCACGGTCGGCACCGCCAAGGTCACCCCGCTCTGGGTCGACGCCACCCACATCCGGGTGCCGGTACCCTCGTCGGCCGCGGCCTCGGCCGGCATCACCCTGATCCACGACGGGGTGCCCGGCACCGTCGGCACGGTCCCCTACGTGCCGGTGGTGGTGAGCCTGTCCGCCGAGGGCGACAAGCTCGCCGGCGGCGCGAAGGTCACCGTGAAGATCGCCGGTGGCGACATCACGACCGCGACCGGCTTCAAGTTCGGTGACAAGGCCGCCGAGTGCACCGCGCAGGGCAAGGCCAGCGGGACCACCTGGCTGTGCACCGTCCCGGCGGGCGCACGGTCCGGCCCGACCTGGGTGTCGTTCACCGCGAGCAGCGGCACGGCCAGCCGCTTCACCATCGCGGCCGCCTTCTCCTACTCCGAGCTGGACTGAGTCACGGGCGTCACGGCAGCACCCGAACCTCCCCGCCAGTTGGCGGGGAGGTTCCGCCGTGTGGCGGTGTGCGGAATCACCGGGTGGCCACAGGATGGTCACACGCTCGCAACACCAGGAGGCACCTCGTGACGCTCGACATCGGCCCTCCCCCGCCCTTCGACCCCGAACTGGCCGCCGCGCTCGACGTGCTCGCCGTCGGCCTGCCGCCCGCACTGACCGCCGACATGATCGAGCCGATGCGGTCCGGCTCGCTGCTCGCCGAGGTCAGCGACGACGACCTGGCCCGCGGCGGCGCGTTCACCGTCACCCGGCGCACCGTGCCCGGCCCGGCCGGCGACCCGGACGTCGAGTTGCTCGTCCTGACCCCGGCCGGCGCCGGTCCCGGGCTGCCCGGTCTCTACCACGTGCACGGCGGCGGCATGATCCTCGGCGACAACCGGACCGGCGTCGAGGTGCTGCAGGACTGGGCCACCGAGGTGCCGTCGGTGATCGTGTCGGTGGAGTACCGGCTCGCCCCCGAGCACCCGCATCCGGCCCCGGTCGAGGACTGCTACGCCGGCCTGGTCTGGACCGCCAAGAACGCCACCGAGCTGGGCATCGACCCGCAGCGCCTGATCATCGCGGGGGCCAGCGCGGGCGGCGGGCTCTCCGCGGCGACCGCCCTGCTGGCCCGCGACCGCGGCGGGCCGGAGCTGGCCGGTCAGATGCTGCTCTGCCCGATGCTCGACGACCGCAACGACACCCCGTCGGCGGTGCAGATGGCCGGCCGTGGTGTGTGGGACCGGACCGCGAACGACACCGGCTGGACCGCGCTGCTCGGTGCGGACCGCGGCGGTCCGGACGTGTCACCGTACGCCGCGCCGGCCCGGGCCACCGACCTGTCCGGGTTGCCGCCGGCTTTCATCGACGTCGGTTCGGCGGAGACGTTCCGGGACGAGGACGTCGCCTACGCCAGCCGGATCTGGCAGGCCGGCGGCCGGGCCGAGCTGCACGTCTGGCCGGGCGGGTTCCACGGGTTCGACATGCTGGCCCCGCAGGCCGCGGTGTCACAGGAGGCTCGCGCCGCCCGGGTCCGCTGGCTGCGCCGGCTGCTCGGGAGCTGACCCTTCCTTCGTGCTGGGCGGCGGGAGAGGATGCCACCGTGAGAGATCTCGCCGCCCGGCTCACCGCTCTCGACCCCGACGCGGGCGCGGCGCTGCAGGTCATCGCGTATTTCGACCGCCTGGTCGAGGGCCGCGCCGGCCTGCCCGCGATCATCCGCGGCGCCGCCGTCCTGGCCGGCTGCCCGGCCCGGCTCACCGACCCGCGCCGCCGCATCTCGCTCCGGGTCCAGCCCGACGGCACGAACACGACCCCGGCCCCGTCAGCCCAGGCCGACTCGGGCCGGGCCGCCTCGGACCAGGCCGCGGCCTTCGGCGGATCCGCGGCCAGCGAGGGTCCGGCGTGGATGTCCGTCGAGGTCACCGACGGTGCCGTCCTCCGGCTGGAACGCATCGGCCCACCCGGCCCGGTCGACGCAATGATCTTGGAACGGGCCGCGGCCGCCGCCCGCGCGGTCCTCGACCGCACCCCAGCACCGCCCACCGACTCCCTCAAGATCGTCGTAAACCCCGACGCCACGGAAGCGGTCCGGCTGCAGGCCGCCTCCCGTCTCGGCCTCACAACCACCGATTTCGTACGGGCAATCGCGCGCCCCGACGGCCACATCCACCTGGCCACCGACCGGGATCCCCCACCCGGCCCGCAGCAGCGGACCGGCGTCGGCCCCCTCGGCCCAGTCCTCACCCTCCCCGAGTCCTGGGCAGCCGCCCGGACCGCGCTGCGCTTCACCGCGGACGGCACCGAGCCCGACCCGGGCCCGCGCATCGTGCACGCCGAGCACCTCGGCGGCCTGGCCCTGCTCGCCGCCGTGATCACCCCGGACGCCGTGCCCGTCCCGGACGTCCGCGCGCTCGACCGGGTCGCGGCCACCGCTCCGTGGGCCCTGGCCACCCTGAACGCCGCCGCCGAGGCACCCAGCCTGCGCGCCGCCGCCGCGACCCTGCGCCTCCACCACTCCACGATGCAGGAGCGGCTCTCCCACATCGACCACCAGCTCGGCTGGGACTTCCGCACTCCCCCGGGCCGGCTACGTCTGCAGCTGGCGTTCGCCCTCCGGCGCCTTCATCACAACCCCGCCGACTGAGCAGATTTTGTCACCGGGTCAGCACTCGATGACGTTCACGGCGAGGCCGCCGCGCGACGTCTCCTTGTACTTGACCTTCATGTCCGCCCCGGTCTCCTTCATGGTCTTGATGACCTTGTCGAGCGAGACGTGGTGCCGGCCGTCGCCGCGCAGTGCCAGCTTCGCCGCGGTCACCGCCTTGACCGCCGCCATCCCGTTGCGTTCGATGCACGGGATCTGCACCAGCCCGCCGATCGGGTCGCAGGTCAGCCCCAGGTTGTGCTCCATGCCGATCTCGGCGGCGTTCTCCACCTGCTCCGGCGTGCCACCGAGCACCTCGGCGAGCCCGCCGGCCGCCATCGCGCACGCCGACCCGACCTCGCCCTGGCAGCCGACCTCGGCGCCGGAGATCGAGGCGTTCTCCTTGAAGAGCAGCCCGATCGCCCCGGCCGTCAGCAGGAAGCGGACCACCCCGTCCGGCGACGCCCCCGGCACGAACCCGAGGTAGTAGGTGAGCACCGACGGGATGATCCCCGCGGCGCCGTTGGTGGGCGCGGTCACCACACGACCGCCGGCCGCGTTCTGCTCGTTGACCGCCATCGCGTAGGCGGTGAGCCACTCCATCGCGTGCACCGCGGGATCACCGGCCACCCGCAGCTGGCGGGCGGTGGCGGCGGCCCGGCGGCGCACCTTCAGCCCGCCCGGGAGCACCCCCTCGGCGTCCAGACCGGCGGTGACGCACTCCTGCATGACGTCCCAGATCCCGAGCAGCCCGGCCCGCACCTCCGCCTCGGGACGCCACACGGTCTCGTTGGCCAGCATCAGCCGGGAGATCGAGAGCCCGGTCGACCGGGTCAGTGCCAGCAGCTCCGCCCCCGACGTGAAGGGGTAGGGCTGCGGCGTCTCGTCCGTACGCACGTGGAAGCCACCCTGACCCACGATGAACCCGCCGCCGACCGAGAAGTAGCTCTTGCGCAGCAGTTCGGTGCCGTCGGCGCCGAGCGCCGTGAAGGTCATCCCGTTGGGGTGCTCGGGCAGCGATCGGCGCCGGTGCAGCACCACCTCGACGGCGACGCTGCGCCCGGTGGGCAGGGTGATCCGCCCGTCGGCCGGCGGGTCGAGCGTGGTGTCGACCGTCTCCGGGTCCTCGCCCATCAGCCCGAGCAGCACCGCCCGCGGCGTGCCGTGGCCGTGCCCGGTGGCACCCAGCGAGCCGAAGAGCTCGGCCCGGATGCTCACCACGCCCTCGTCACAGAGGCGGGTGAACATCCGCGCCGCCCGCATCGGGCCGACGGTGTGCGAGCTGGACGGCCCGATGCCGATCGAGAACAGGTCGAAGACGGAGACGGCCATGTCGTCAGTCCCTCAGGTCGCGCGGTCGGATGGTCAGGATCATGCGCTGTCCCCGGCGATCAAGGCGGCGTAACCGGCCTCGTCGAGGGTCTCCGGCCCGCCGGTGACCCGCAGTTTGTAGAGCCATCCGGCGCCGAACGGATCGCTGTTGATCAGGGCCGGGTCGTCGACCACGGCCTGGTTGACCTCGACGATCTCGCCGTCCGCGGGTGCGTAGATCTCGCTCACCGACTTGGTCGACTCGATCTCGCCGGACGGGTCGCCGGCCGTGACGGTCGTGCCCGGTTCGGGCAGCTCGACGAAGACGACGTCACCGAGCGCGTCCGCGGCGTAGGCGGTGATGCCGACCGTCGCGACCGGGTCCTCGGTCAGCCATTCGTGGTCTTTGGTGTAACGCAACGGATGCCTCTATCGCTTGTAGAAGGGGAGCGGGACGATGTCGGCTTCCTCGCGGGTGCCACGCACATCGACCAGGAGTTTCGTCAGGTTGAGGTTTTTCGCCACGTAGGCCATCGCGATCGGGTGCCCGAGCGTCGGCGACGGCGCGCCGCTGGTCACCTCGCCGACCTTGGCGCCGGTCGCCGGGTCGAGCACGGCGTGCCCGGCGCGCGGCGAACGGCGGCCCTTGGTGACCAGGCCGACCAGCACCGACTCGGGTTCGACCGCGCGCAGCGCCTCGGCGCCGACGAAGTCGCGCTTGTCCAGCGCCACCACCCGGCCCAGCCCGGCGTGCATCGGCGTGGTGCGCACGGTCAGCTCGTGGCCGTAAAGCGGCATGCCGGCTTCCAGGCGCAGCGTGTCCCGGCAGGCCAGCCCGGCCGGGGCGGCACCGGCGGCGGCCGCCCAGTCCCAGATCGCCTCGGCGTCGGCGTTCTCGCAGTAGATCTCGAAGCCGTCCTCGCCGGTGTACCCGGTCCTGGCCAGCAGCACGTCCCGGCCGGCCAGCCGCTCCGGCTTGATCGCGTAATAACGCAGGTCGGGGTGCTCGCCGACGATCGAGACGGCCTGCGGGCCCTGCACCGCGATCAGCGCCCGGTCGGCGGCGGTGATCGTCACCGGGTAGCCCCCGGAGTACTCCCCGAGCATGGCAAGCACGACCGGCGTGTTCGCGGCGTTCGCCACGACCAGGAAGTGCTGCTCGGCGAGCCGGTAGACGACCAGGTCGTCGAGGACGCCGCCGGTGGTGTGGCACAGCATGGTGTATTTGGCGCGGCCGACCGGCACCGCGGAGAGCCGCCCGACCAGGGCGTAGTCCAGGAACGCGGCGGCCTCGGGGCCGGTGACGTCGATCTGGCCCATGTGTCCCAGGTCGAACAGTCCGGCGGCTTTGCGGACCGAGTGGTGTTCGGCGACGTCACTGCCGTAACGCAGCGGCATCTCCCAGCCGGCGAAGCTGGTCAGGTTGGCGCCGAGGCGCCGGTGGACGTCGTGCAGCGCGGTGCGTCTCAACAGGGAGGCTCCTTGGTCGTCGGGCCTCCCTCGCTCTGTCACGGATGCCTGAGAGGTTCACCGCCCGGCGTCGGGCGGCTTGCACCTTGGGCGCAGCGCCCTGGGAGGGCGCTGACTTTCCAGAGTCGCCTGACCGTTGCGGTACGTGGGCCTGAGAGATTCTGAGGGAGAAGTTGCTCCTTCGGCGACCCGCCCGGTTTCGGCGAGTGCTCTCCCGCAGCGGTTGTCGCGGCGAAAATCTTCACTTGTGGCTCGGAAGCTATCAGGCCCAGCCAGCCTCATCAAGATCGACTGCCCGCAGTGCCCGTCTGTTCCCCCAGAGTTCTACCCGCCTCCCCCACCTCTAACCCACGGCGGCCACCGCTTCACCGCTAGCCGGCGCTTTCTTTCTCGCCCGCCTCGGCCAGGCGAGAAAGGGCCGGCAACGCCTGAACGATCGCCGCGCTGTCATCCGCGTCCAACTGCTCGAAGAGCCGGTCGAACGTCGCGGCATAGTGCGCGTAGGTCCGGGCCAGCAGATCCCGCCCGCCCTGGGTCACCTCGACCAGCACCCCGCGCCCGTCGTTCGGATCCGGCACCCGTCGGACCAGGGCGGACTTCTCCAACCGGCCGACCAGCTGGGTCATCCCCGGCTGCGACGCCCGGGTCAGCCGGGCCAGATCGGTCACCCGCCCCGGCCCCTCGTCGACGAGCCGGCGCAGCACCGCGAGCGCGATCGAGCTCGGGTTGTCCGGCCCTTCCAGCTGGCGCAGATAGCGAACCAGTTGCGCGAGCACCGGCAGCAACTGTGACCCACGACTTTCCCCGGCCACCATGTCCATAACCTCATTACGCATTCAGTGTCGAGCCACGGCGGCCCCACCCGCCACCGACCCCGCTGCGCGGAGGCGATCCCGGTCCACCATTGTTCCCACAGCCCCACCCGGTCTCAGCAGTCGCCTTCACCCCCGGGCCGATGCCCGGTCTTCACCGTCCCGGGCGACGATGTGGCGCCTCCCGAGGAAGTAACCTGGACGCGAACCGTTCAGCAATCCGGGAGGTGGCCGCGGTGAGCGCTGCCCCGTCCGGCCCGGGCCGGCCCCGGGATCCCGAGGTCGACCGCCGGATCACCCAGGCCGCTCTGGACGTGTTCGGCGAGGCCGGCTGGGCCGGTTTCGCGATGGAGACCGTCGCCCGCCGCGCCGGGATCGGCAAGGCCACCCTCTACTTGCGCTGGAGCAGCAAGGAACTCCTGCTCACCGACGCGCTGACGGCCGGGCTCCCGCGGGTCTCCGACGTCGACACCGGCACCCTGCACGGTGACCTGGTCGAGCTGGCCACCCAGATCCTCACCCTCTACATCGGCCCGGGCAGCCGCGCCGCCCTCCGCCTGAACCTCGAGGCGGCCACCATCCCCGGCATCGCCGAGCACTACGCCCGGATCCGCTCCTCGCAGATCTCGGCCGCCCGCGACATCGTCCGCCGCGGCGTCACCCGCGGCGAACTCCCCGACTCGGTCCCGATAACGCTCCTCGTCGACACCCTCACCGGCGGCGCCATGATGCACGCCCTCACCACCCCACCCGACGAGCGAGCCACCCGCCTCAAGGCCGCACCCCACCACGCCCAGCAGCTGGTCACCTTCCTGCTCCACTCGGTCAGCTGACCCCAGCCGGCTGGCACCCACGGCTCCCTCGCGGCTCTCGAGACGACCGTCAGCGCCAGCCGGGGCCGTGACCAGGGCCGGACCGCGGCGCGGGCCGGCGTTCCGGCTGGTTCACGGGGGTGTCTCCGGGTCCCTGACACACCCCCGTGAACCAGCAGGCCGGATCGAGCTGGACGTCAGGGGTCCCTCCGAGCTCGGGAGGCACCCCTGAGGACCAGCCGGGAGAGGCGGGAGGCGCGCAGCGGTCCGGGCCCCGCTGCGGGCATCGCGCCGGGTGACTCGCACGGGGGTTCAGGCGGGCCAGTGGTAGGTGCCTTCGGTCAGCTCCACGGGGGGATGACCGGTCAGGGAGAGGATGCCGGTTACTCCGGGTGGGAGGGTTGTGGTGACCTCCAGGGCGCCATCCGTAAGGGTCCAGGACACCGCGATCCGGCCGTGGCGGGTGTCCAGGGAGGAGCGGCACCAGGTCAGAGCGCCGCCGGGGCGCGGCGCGATCGACACTCGCGCATATCCCGGGGAAAGAGGAGCGATACCCCCGACGGTACGGTGCATCCAGTCCGCCACCGCCCCGAGTGCGTAGTGGTTGAAACTGGTCATCTCCCCCGGGTTGACCGAGCCGTCGGGCAGCATCGAGTCCCATCGTTCCCAGATCGTGGTCGCCCCCATCGTGACCGGGTAGAGCCACGACGGGCACGAACGCTCCGTCAGCAGCCGGTACGCGTCCTCCAGGTGACCGGTCCTGGTCAGCGCCTCGGTGATGTACGGCGTCCCCGCGAACCCGGTCGACACCCGGTACCCACTCGCGGCCACGAGCGCCGCCAGCCGCTGCCCGGCGGAATCCGCAGCGGCAGTGGAGAGCAGCCCGAACACGATCGCCAACGTGTACACCGTCGTGCAGTCGGAGCGGATCGTGCCGTCCGCCGCGACATACTCCGCGTTGAACGCCGCCCGGGTCCGCGCGGCCAGCGCACCGAACTCCGCGGCGTCCTCCGCAAAGCCCAGCAACGCGGCCGTCGCCGCCACCGTCGTGAGCGACCGGTAGTAGGCCGCCGTCGCCACCACCCCCGGATCGGCCTTGGCCTTGGCCGGCGCGTCCGGCGGCGCGTCCGGGTCGAGCCAGTCCCCGAACTGGAACGACCCGTCCCACACTCCGGACGGCGACAGCAGAGTACGCACCCGCCGCACGTGCGCGGCCATCGATGGATACTGCCGTTCCAGCAGGTCACGAGACCCATACGCCTCCCACAGCGTCCACGGCACCCACACTGCGGCGTCCGACCAGAACGCGGTGCTGTCCGGGTCGGGGAACTCCGGCGGGTGCGGCTGGAACTTCAGGATGTCCGGGATCACGAACGGGACGAGCCCGTCGGCGGCCTGCTGCTCGGCGGCCAGGTCGGCGAGCCAGTCGGCCAGGAACGCCTCGACGTCGAACAGGTACGCCGCCGACGGGGCGAAAACGGCCAGGTCACCGGTCCAGCCGAGCCGCTCGTTGCGTTGCGGGCAGTCGGTGGGCAGGTCCAGGAAGTTGCCCTTGGTGCTCCACACCACGTTGCGGTGCAGCTGGTTGAGCAACTCGTCGGAGCAGGCGAACTCGCCGGTGCGCCGCAGTTGCGAGTGCACGACGACGGCTTCCAGCTGATCGGCTTCGGCCAGCGACAGACCGGTGGCCTCCACGTACCGGAAGCCGTGGAACGTCATGGTCGGCTCGAAGAAGTCCACGCCGCCGCTGCGGATGAACCGGTCGGTGGCCTGGGCGTCGCGCAGCGGCCGCACGCCGAGCTCGCCGTCCTCGAGGACCTCGGCGTGCCGCAGCCGGACCTCCGAGCCGGCCGGTCCGGTGGTGGTGAACCGCACCCAGCCGACAAGGTTCTGCCCGAAATCGATCAGGATCCGCCCGGTGGGCGACTCCCAGACCTTGCTGGGCGCGACGAGATCCTGCCGGGTCACTGCCGGTCCGATGTACGGCGTGAGCCGCCCCCGATCGAAGTCCAGCACCCGCACCGGCAGCGACCACCCGGGCGCGGCCGTACGGCGGCGCGCGTCGATGGTCTGCCCGTCGTACAGATCATCGGCGATGACGTCGGACCCGCCGGCGGTCCAGCTCTCGTCGGTGACCACCACCTGCCGGTGCCCGTCCGCGAAGCGGATCTCGAGGTCGGCGATCA
Organism: Actinoplanes awajinensis subsp. mycoplanecinus; assembly: GCF_001509495.1. NCBI lineage: Bacteria > Bacillati > Actinomycetota > Actinomycetes > Micromonosporales > Micromonosporaceae > Actinoplanes > Actinoplanes awajinensis. The sequence continues at coordinate 103,928 of NZ_LLZH01000156.1, forward strand.
CCCCGAGCCGGTCCCCGTAGAACGCCCGGCCGCCCATGAAGCCCAGCCGCCCGCGGTACCACCCGTTGCCGACCTGCACGGTCAGCACGGAACCGGCCGTGAGCAGCCCGGTCACGTCGTGGCTCAGATAGCGGAGCCGGTGCTCGTAGGAACTCCAGCCCGGGCTGAGCACGTCGGCGCCGACCGGCTGCCCGTCGATCCGGGCCTCGTGCACGCCCAGGCTGCTGATCCGCAGTGTCGCCGCGACGACGTCGCCGTGGCCGGTGTCGAGGTCGATCTCGGTCCGAAAGCACGGGGCACTGCCCAGCTCGGTGGCTGGCGTGATCATCCGCGCGGTCGAGTCGTGCATCATGAAACCTTTCATTGATGGGACCGAGCTAGCCCTTGACCGAGCCGGAGACCATCCCCGAGACGATCTGCCGCTGGAAGATCGCGAACAGGATCAGCGGCGGGATCGTCACCAGCAGGACGTCCATGAACAGCAGGTTGTAGGCGTTGTTGTACTGGCCCTGGAACGTGAAGAGGGTGAGCTGCACGGTGGCGTTCTCGTCGCCGGGCAGGAAGTACAGCGGGCTGGCGAAGTCGTTCCAGATGAACACCGACTGCACCACCACGACGGTCACGATGATCGGCCGCAGCAGCGGGAACACCACCCGGAAGAACAGGCTCACCGGCCCGGCCCCGTCGATGGTCGCCGCCTCGTCCAGCTCGCGCGGGACGCTGGCGATGAACGCCTGGAACAGCAGCACGCAGAACGCCATCGCGTAGGCGATCTCGACCAGGATCAGCCCCGGCATGGTCTTGAACAGCTGGGTCTTCTGCAGCACCCAGATGGTCGGCACCACGGCCGGCGGGATGACCAGCCCGGACAGTACGATCAGGTTGAGCGCGCCGGTCCAGCGCGACTTGCGCCGCTGCAGCACGAACGCGGCCATCGCGGCCAGGACGACCACCACGGCGACGCTGACCACGGTCAGGATGGTGCTGTTGATGAACGCGATGATCAGCAGGTAGTCGCGGGCCTCGATCACGGCCTGCAGGTTCTGCACGAACGCCCACTGGGTGGGCCAGGAGAAGTCCAGCAGCGCCGAGGCCGACTGGGTCTTCGCGGCGGTCAGCAGGATGAACGCGAACGGCACCAGGAACACCACGGCGAACAGCGTGATCGCCAGGCCACTGAGCGCGATCCGGGAACGATTCACGACTCCTCCCTGCGGTTGAAGAACCAGAACAGCGGCAGGACGATCAGGATGACCAGCAGGAACAGCACCACGTTGCCGGCCGTGGACAGCCCGTAGAAGCCGGCCTGGTACTGCTTGTAGACCACCGAGGCCATCACGTCGGACGTGAAGCCCGGACCACCCTTGGTCATCGCCCAGATCAGGTCGAACTTCCGCAGCCCGCCGATCAGCGACAGGATGATCACTGAGATGGTGGCCGGTTTGGCGAGCGGCAGCGTGACGTGCCGGAACCGGTGCCAGGCGCTGGCTCCGTCCATCTTGGCCGCTTCGAAGTACTCGCCGGGGATGGTCAGGATGCCGGCCATGTAGATCACGGTGGCCAGCCCGACGCCCTGCCAGACGTCGACGAGCGCGACCGACAGCAGCGCCCAGCTCGGGTCGACGAGCCAGGCCGGCCCGTCGATGCCGATCACGGCGAGCGCCTGGTTGATCAGCCCCTTGGTCGGGTGCATGAGCACCTGGAAGGTCAGGCCGACCCCGATCGTGCTGACCAGTACCGGGAAGAACGCCACCGAGCGCATGAAGCCGCGCCCGATGATCGGCCCGGTCAGCAGGATGGCCAGCGCCATCCCGAGGACCACCTTCAACCCCGAGGTGACCAGGGCGTAGATCAGGGTGTGCGTCAGCCCGGAGGCCAGCGCCGGTTCCCGGAAGAACTGGACGTAGTTGTCCAGGCCGATGAACTCCTGGTCGAACAGGGTCCACCGGGTCAGGCTGAAGTAGAACGCCATCACCGACGGGACCAGGAAGAACACCGTGAAGATGAGCCCGCCGGGGATCAGGAACCAGTACGGGTACGTACTCCGCCGGCCAGCCGTCGCGGTCGCCATCACCAGCCCTTGAGGCCGAGCTGCTGGGCCTGCTTCTTGACGTCCTCGTCGTACAGTTTCGCGCCGGCCTCGGCGGACCGGATCCCGGACCCGACCTCGACGGTGATCTGCTCCAGCGCCGGGCCCTTGATCGGTGAGAGGAATTCGAGCGCGGGACTGGCGGCGCCCGCGTCGACGTACGCACTCAGGTCCTTGACCGCGGGAGCGACGTCGTCGGGCAGCTTGCAGGTCTTGACCGCGAACGGACCGCCCACCGGGGTGGCGGCGGCCTCGGCCGCGCAGCCGTCCGGGGAGGCCAGGAACGCCTGGAACTTCTTGGCCGCCGCGAGCTTGTCGCCCTCGGTGCTCTTCGGGATGTAGATGCCGGACGGCTCCCAGAGCGTCACGCCGTTCTTGGCCGCGTCGGTGCCGGGCATCGCGAAGAAGCCCACGTCACCGACCTTGCCGGGCGCCGCCGTCTCGATCGCGGTGACCCCGAAGGTGATCATCGGGTAGTGCCCGGCCTTGCCGGTGGCGACTGCGGCCAGGCCCTCGTTGTACTTGGCCGAGGCGTAGTCGGCGTTCCAGTACCCGGCCTTCTTCAGCTCCTCGAGGCGCTGGAAGCCGGCCAGCGCTTGCGGCGTGGTGGCGAACTTGGCCTGGTTGTTCGTGTACTTGTCGGCGAAGCCGGGATCGGCGGCGGCCACGTTGTGGTAGTCGGCGAGCACCAGCACCTGCGAGGTCCACGACTCGCTGTAGGTCTGCTCGACCGGGGTGACCCCCTCGGCCTTGAGCTTGGCGTTGTTGGCCATGAAGTCGGCCCAGGTCTTGGGCACCTGCAGGCCGAGCTTGGCGTAGAGCGGCTTGTTGTAGAAGATCCCGCCGCCGGTGATGTTCTGCCACGGCGAGCCGTAGACCTCGTTGTTCGCCGAGACGACCTGCTTGAACGTGGGGTCGAGGTCGCCGACCCAGGACTCGCCGGTGATCGGGGTGAGGTTCGCCTGCGGCGCGATGGCCTGGAACAGCGAGCCGGAGTTGTATTCGAAGACGTCGGCCATGTCCCCGGTGGCCAGGCGGGTCTTGACGAGGTTGTCGCCCTCGCTGCCCTGCGGCCGGGTGTCCAGCTTGACGGTGATGTCGGTGTTCCTGGCGGCGAAGGCGGCGATGACCCCTTCGGCCACCTTCACGTTCGCCGGGTCGTTGTTGGTCAGGAAGGTGATCGAGGTCTTGCCGGACCCGTCGTCGTCGTTCGACCCGAGCGAGCCGGCGCTGCAGGCCGACAGGGTGAGCACGCCCGCGAGCAGGACCGCGGCACTGTATCTCATCGGTGAACCTCCGGTTTCGCGCATGTTTGTAGATCGGTCTCCGCGTGTAACTGGCGTCACAGTAGACCGATCTACGCATGGCACACAAGGGCGATTTCGAAACGTTTCAAAAGATGCGGAGCGGTCTACAGTTGCGGCTATGTCGATCACGAAGGGCCGCTCGGTCACGATCAGCGACGTAGCTCGGACCGCGGGCGTCTCCCGGGCCGCGGTGTCCAAGGTGATCCGCAATGCGTACGGCGTGAGCCCCGCCATGCGCGAACGTGTCGAAGCCGCCATCGGCGAGCTCGGCTACCGCCCCAGTGTCGCCGCGCGGGCCCTGCGCGGCTCCAGCTATCGCCTCGGGCTCGAGATACCGCACGTCAGCGCCCGGTTCATGACGCAGATCATGGAGGGCGCCAAGCAGGCCGTCGCCGGCACCCCGTACCAATTGGTCCTCGCCCCGGCGCACGGCCCGGAGTACGACACCCTGGAGTCCCTGGCCGACGGCCTCGTCGACGGCATCATCGCGATCTCCCCGCTGGTCGACCCGGCCTGGCTGGAGGACCTGGGTCGCCGGATCCCGGTGGTGATGCTCGGCCGCCACGACCACCCGACCGGCTACGACACGGTGGTCGGCGACGACATCGGCGGCACCCGCGCGATCATGACGCACCTGTTCGAACTCGGTCACCGCCGGATCGCCCACCTGACCGAGCCGGAGGCCGTCACCCGGCCCGGCTGCGGCACCCCGCACGCGGTCCGCCTGGAGACCTACCGCACCGTGATGACCGAGGCCGGTCTCGCCGACCTGATCCAGGTCGCCCGCCGCGAGGACGTACCGGACCTGGCCCGCGCTGCCACCGCCGAACTGCTGGCCAGCCCGGAACCCCCGACCGCGATCGTCGCGGGCCACGACGACATCGCGATGGGCGTGCTCGCCGAGATCGCCGCCACCGGCCGGCACGGCGAGATCGCGGTGACCGGTTATGACAACACCGACCTGGCCGCGCACCCCTTGATCGACCTCACCTCGGTCGACCAGCAGGGCATGGAGATGGGCGCCCAGGCCGCGACGATGCTGCTCGAACGCCTGCAGGGCCGCACCGAGCCGCGCCGCTACCGTGCCACCGCCACCCTGCGGATCCGCGGCTCGTCGGTCCGGTCACCCGGGTAGCGCGGCCACCACGGTTTCCGCGCCCGCCGCCGCCGCGGCCTGCCGCAGGGTGCGCCCCTGCGGATCGCGCAGCAACGGATCACAACCGGCCGCCAGGTCCGCCAGGACGGTCGCGCTGTCGCCGTGGACTAGGCGGGCGAAGAAATGCCGCCGCCACTTGCGGATCTCTTTGGGCATCGGTTTCTTTCCGGTACGGAACGCGGCCAGCGCCGCCGCACACCCGGAGCTGCGTCCCCCGAGCACGGCGAGCATGGTCTCCCGCCGCACCTCGGCCTCGTCGTGGTCCGGCAGTCGCAGGCTCGCCCCGGCGATCTCGACGAGGTGCCAGTCCGCGCCGCACCGGACCCGGATCGCCGCGGACGAGTTGTGCCCGACCGGCCGCCACCGCTGCACCCGCCCGGGGAACAGCGCCGCGTGCACCAGCGGATGCAGCTCGTCGCGGCTCAGCGCGCCCCAGCGCAGCAGCGCCACGTCCAGCGGCGCCGCGAGGCCGAGCCCGTAAGGACTGGGCGGGCCACCCCGGCGCCGCCGCCGGTTCCAGATGCCGACCACCGGCGTCCCTTCCTCGGACACCCGCAGCTCCAGCCCGCCGGCGACGAGCGTCGGGAACACCGTCGCCAGCTCGCCGTACCGGCCGGCCAGCCGGCGCGTCTCGGCGGCCAGCAACGGGAGCCGGTCCTGCTCGGCGGTGAGCAGCCGCGAGTACCACTCCGACCGGTATCGGTCATCGGTGTCGAGCCCGGCCGACCGGTACAGCTCCTCCATCCCCTCCTCCATCCCCTCCGGCGCGATGGGGCGGAGAAGCCGCTCGAACTCGGCGGCACGATCCGGCGCCGGGTCCGCAGTCCCTCGCAGGTCCGCCGGGGTCAGGGTTTCTTCCTGGTCCGGCACCGGGTCCGCCGGGGTCGACGTTCCTTGGGGGTACGCCGTTCCGTCCGCGAAGTGCCACGCCACCCGCTCCGCCGAAGCCCCGTACGCCCAGCGCCGGTCGGCCACCTCGCTCGCGTGCCACGTCCAGGGCGGCAGGTCCAGCCAGTCGCGGTCGAGCTCCGCCAGGCAGCTGACCGTGAGCTCCAGCCGCTGCGACGCGGTCACGGTCGCCGGGGTGGTCAGCAGCAGCACCGGGGTGCGGGGTTCCACGGTGGCCCGCCGGGACAGCACCACGGACAGCGCCGGCCGCACCGCGTGGTTGCCGGCCCGGGGCAGGTGCCGGCGCAACAGGTCAGGCGCCAGACCGGCGAGATCCGCGTCGAGGAAGGCCGCGTCGCTCGGGTCGATCCGGACGTCCACCCCGGCGGCCGCGCAGGCGCCCCGCCAGTCCCCGGCGAGCCGGGCCGCCGTCGCAGCCGCCACCATCCCGGACGGCGCCGCGTAGGCGAGTTCGCGCGCGTACCGTTCCCGGTCCCGCCGCCGTTGCAGATCCACCGCTACCTTTTCCCGATCGTGCTGAGGGCGGCGGACCGGCGTCCTTCTTCCTCAGCAGGAAGATCTGTGCTGCGGCCCGCCACCCGCAGAGTGTATTCAGCCGCCGATCTGGCCGGACACGTCGATGGCGATAGCGTCGAGCTGGGCGCGGGTGAGCACCGGGACCGAGGCGACCGGCGGGCTGCCGTCGCCGCCGAAGTAGTTCACCGCCTGCAGCCGCATGGCGTACCTGCCACCGCGCAGCAGCACGTCGGCACCGTAGAAGTTCCAGCCGTTGCCCGGTTGCTCCCGCCAGTGCACCAATGCCAGACCGATGTCCGTACGGGTCACCGCGCAGTCCGGAATCGTCCTGTCGCACTCGGCGAGCGGTGAGCAGGACTCCCCCGCCGCGCAGGTGGCGGGGCGGATCGACAGGTAGAAGCCGCCCTTACGGCCACCGGCGGTGAGCCCGGACCGGGCCTCGAACGACACCGGATCCCGGTTGAGCCACATGGCCGGGTGCCCGTCCGGTGTCCGCTTCTCCCCCGGCGAGTCCGGCATGTAGATCCATCTCGTGCCGGGCGCGTGCTCGGCGGTCGCCTTCTCCAGCGCGACCCGCAGTCGGGACAGCGTGCGCTGCTGCCCGGCCGCGGTGCCGGCCTCCACCGCGAACGCGCTGACCGCGGTGTGCCGCACCCCGGACGGCGTGACCGGCGTGGCCACGGGCGGGGCGGCCGGCTGCGGGGTGACCGGTCGCGGCGGGCCGCCGGTCAGACTCACTCCGACCAGCGCCGCCAGGACGACGGCCACCCCGGCCGACCCGGTCGCCGCCAGCCGCTGAAACCGGCGCCGGCGCCGCACCCGGGTGATCACGGTGTCGATGTCGACCGTCGACGGCGGTGCGGCCCCGATGAGCCGATCAAGCATCTCCTGGGTCATTTTCGGCTCTCCGTCGTGTAGGACAGCGTGCGCAGCAACTCCAGCGCCCGCTTCGATTGACTCTTGACCGTGCCCGGCGAGATGCCGAGCAGCTCTGCGGTCTCCTCGACCGACCGATCGAAGTAGAAGCGCAGGACGATCACCGCCCGTTGCCGCCGCCCGAGATGCCCGAGCAGGGTGTCCAGCTGATCCCGGTCACCGGCCCGATCCGGCGGTGTCCACCCGTGCTCCGGCAGCACCTCGGCCGGTTGCTCGCGCCGCCACGGCCGGCGCCGTTCGTCGATCCAGGACGTGGTCAGCACGCGTTGGGCGTACGCATCAGGGTTGTCCGCCGCAGCGACCGTGCGCCAATGCGCATACAGCTTGCCGACGACGGTCCCGACCAGGTCATCGGCCAGATGCCAGTCTCGGCACAGCAGGTAGGCGGCCCGCCGCCAGCGCTCCATCCGTGCCCCGACGAACGCCCGGAAATCGTCCTCCTCGGACCTGTCCAACGATGCCCTCCCCCTCGCGCTCCTGCCGGCACGACAGACACGCGCCCCTGCCGGCACGACGAACACGCGCTCCTGCTGGCACGACGGAGCACGGCTACCGCAGGGTTGCATCCGCGATCGTCATCGCGATGTTCTCAGTCCGGGCGGCTGATGACGGCGGCGCGCCCAGATGCAGAGCGGGCTGTGGAACCCCGCACCACGTCCTGGTCACCGAGCCGGCCTCGACTCACCAGATGATCGGCGGCGGTGACGGCTCGGAGAACCCGCCGAGCTGGCAGATGACGAATTTCTCCACCGGGTCGAGGGACGGCTGCGCGAGGTCGAAGCGCCGGGGGCGGCGGGCGCACGCTCACTTCCGTGCCGACCGGCACGTAGATGAGCTGGTGCGGCGAGTAGCTCATGAACGTCGGCTTGTTCTCCCGCAGGTCCCCGAAGAGCAGCAGCCGGCCGTCCTCCGGCAGCGGCAGACCGATCGCGTCCCGCGGGATAGCCGCCAGGTCCACCGAGACCAGCAGTGGCAGCCCCGGCGGCCACGCCTGCACCGGCAGCAGCGGGCGCCCACCGGCCGTGCCGACCACCGGCGCACCCTCCGGCGCCTGTTCCGGCAGGTAGAGCAGCGCACAGGGCAGGGCGAACTCCGCGATCCAGCGCTCGATCTCCGCCTCGGGCACCCCACTCCCGCGCGCCTCGGCCCGGAACGCCGCCAGACTGTCCACCTTCGCCATGCCCGCCAGTGTCCTGACCGATATCGACAGACGATTGACGGCGGACGAACCCGCCGCCGTGAAGGCGGTCCTGGGGTTCGGGCATTCATGGTTGTCCGATCCACACGGAGCCTGGGAGGCCCGCCTCGTGAACCATCTGTGACCGCCCTCGACGCCCACCGGCTGCGGCACGACCCGGTCAGCAGCGACCCGGACGTCACCACCCTGCTCGGCTCGCGGGCCGACCCCGACCTGTTCGCGGTGCTGTTCGACAGGTACTTCGCCGAGCTGCGGCACTACGCGGCCAGCCGGCTCGGCGGCGAGCGCGGCGACGACCTGGCCGCCGAGACGTTCCTGGTCGCGTTCCGCACCCGCGACCGGTTCCGCACCGACGGGCCGGGTGGCGGCAACGTCCGCGCCTGGCTCTACGGCATCGCCACCAACCTGATCCACCGCCAGCGCCGCGACGAGCAGCGCCGGTATCGCGCGCTGGCCCGGGCCGGCGCCGTCGCCGACCGCGGAACGTCCGGTGACGACGCGACGGTCGCCCGGGTCACCGCCGGTGCGCTGCAACCGGCGCTGGCCCGGGCGCTGGCCGCCCTGCCCGCCCGGGACCGCGACGTGCTGCTGCTCACCGCGGTCGCCCAGCTCGACTACGCCGAGGTGTCGGCCGCGCTCGGTGTGCCGCCGGGCACTGTCGGATCCCGGCTCACCCGCGCCCGCCGTGCCGTCCGCGCGGCGTTCGGCGGCGACGACCCCACCCGCATCGACGAAGGGACATCATGATGCACACCGAAGACCATGTCATCCGTACGCTGCTCGCCGAGCCCTCGGCGGCCGCGCACACCACGGCGGCCGCCCGCCGGCAGCTCACCGACGCGATCGCGGGCCGGCGTCCGGCCCGGCGGCGTGCGCCCTCGTGGCGGGTGTCGCTGGCCGGTGGCGGCCTGGTCGCGGCGGCCGCCGGCGTCGCGCTGGTGATGGCGGCCGGCACCGGTGGCCCGGCCGGGCTCGGCGCGACCGGCAGCGGTGGCGCCCCCGGGGTGGCGGCGCCCCCGGCCGGCCCGCGCGCCGATGCCGGCGCGCCGCAACTGCTGCTGGCCGCGGCCGAGCGGGCCGAGGTCACGGCCGGCACCGGCCGGTACTGGCGGGTCGCCACGGTCACCGAGGGCGCGCTGTACCTGCCGGTGCACGTCAAGGGCGAGACGTTCTACGTCGCCGAGCGCCGGCTGACCGAGACCTGGACGCCGCGCGACCCCGGCGGGCAGGCCTGGGAGGGCCGGCAGTCGCTGGGCTTCCAGCCCCGCACCGTCGAAGACGAGGCGGCGTGGAAGCGCGCCGGTTCGCCCCGCACGTTCGACCTCGGCCCGGCCGACTCCCCGCGGGGCGGCCACGTCATCCGCCGGATGGGCCCGGGCAGGGCCGAACTGACCCGGTCCACCGGTGACAGCGACAACGCCGGGCTGGCCGCACTGCCGGCCGACCCGGCGAGGCTGCGCGCCGAGGTGGACACGCTGATCACCGAGCAGGGTGGTGAGCCCACCGATGCCGCGGTGTTCGCCCTGCTGGGCCACCTGCTGACCGAGGCGCCGGCGCAACCGGAGCTGCGCGCCGCCGCTTTCACCGTGCTGTCCACGCTGTCCGGCGTGGCCAACGCCGGGTCGCGTGCCGACGTCACCGGGCGCACCGGGGTCGCCGTGGAGCTGACCCAGACCGCGGGCACGTTCGTCAACCGGTCCTGGCTGATCCTCGACCCGACGACCTACCAGCTGCTCGGCGGCGGCATGCAGGGCGCAACCCCCGGCAAGGACGGCAAGCCGGACATCAGCAAGGGCGGCAAGGAGTCCGCAGCGGCGGTGCTCACCGCCCAGTGGACCGACCAGACCCCGACCCCGCCGCAGGGCCGCTGACCTGAGCCGATCCCGAGCTGGTTTCCAGGGGTGCCTCCGAGCCCTCGAGGCACCCCTGGAAACCAGCCGACCGCCGTCACCGGGCCGGACACTAAGCTGGACCCGATGACCAGTCCCGAAGTGCGACCTGTTGCCTCTCCCGCTGTGCTGGCCCGGGCGGAGGAGTCGCTGCGGCGGCTGTCCGTGGCGCCGCAGAAGCTCGACATCGCGGCCAAGCGGGTCGGCCGGGGCGGTGGTGTCTACGCGTGGTGGGCCGCGCCCTCGGTCTTTCCCGAGCTGCCCGGCACGCCGAACCGGGCCGTCCCGGGGCTGCGCCTGCTGTATCTCGGGCGGGCGACCAGCCTGCGCGGGCGGATCGTACGCAATCATCTGCGGCGGTCCGGGAGTTCGACGCTGCGTCGTACGCTGGCTGGTCTTCTGATGTCCGAGGGCTATCGGACGACCTGGACCGACCGCGTGGTTCTGGTGCCCGAGGACGAGGACCGGCTGACCGCGTGGATGTCCGCGCACCTGCTGCTGACCTGGGCCGAGGACGAGCAGTCGGTGACCACCGAGGCCGAGCTGGTCCGGCGCCTGCACCCGCCGCTGAACGTCAGCGGCGTCGACCCCGAGCACGTCCAGGCGTCCGTGGTGGCCGCGAAGAACGCCTACAACGCCTCGAGCCAGGCGCCCGAGCCGACGCCGTGATCAGGCGACAACGATGACCGTTTTGCCGAGCAGTTTGCCGGTGCTCGCGTCCTGATGGACGGCCGGCAGCTCCGCCAGCGGGCGCCGGTCGGCGATGTGCAGCCGGAGCACGCCGCGGTCGATCCGGGAGACCAGGTCGGCCAGGTGGGCGGCGTCGGGGCCGACCCAGACCCCCGCGGTACGCACCGCGCGCGCCTCGTCGGCCGGGACCGGGCCGGCCGAGCTGACCACGATGCCGCCGTCGGCCACGTACCGGGTCAGCTTCGCGAGGTCGTCGGGGGCCAGCCGGACGTGGTTGACCACCACGTCGAACGGGCCGGCGACGGCGGCCGGGCCGGCGGCGAGGTCCAGCGGGCCGACCACCTGCGCCGCGCCGTAACCGAGCAGGCGGGTCGTGTGCTGGGCGCCGTCGACGGCGGTCACCGTGGCGCCGGCCGCGACGGCGAGCTGGACCACGAGGCCGCCGACCGCGCCGCCGGCCCCGTTGACCAGGACGGTCTGGCCGGCCCGGATCCCGGCGAGCTCGACGGCCGCCTGGCGAGCGGCCAGCCCGGTCAGCGGTAGCGCCGCTGCGTCGGCCAGGGGGATGCTGCGGGGCGCGGCGGTGACCAGGTCGGCCGCGACGAGCGCGTACTCGGCGGCGCCGCCGTGCTGGTCCAGCGGGACCATCGCGATGACCGGGTCGCCGACCCGCAGCCCGCTGACCCCGTCGCCGAGCTCGGCGACGGTGCCGGCCACGTCGAGGCCCGGGGTGATCGGGAGCCGGGCGGGGATCATCGCGGCCAGGACACCCAGCCGGATGTGGTCGTCGACCGGGTTGAACGAGGTGGCCGCCACCTTCACCAGCACCTGACCGGCGCCGGGAACCGGGCGTTCGACCTCCTCCTGGCGCAGGACCTCGGTGCCGCCGAACGCGTGGTAGCGAATCGCCTTCACAGTGCTCTCCTCATGGTGTCTCGCGCCCACCGGACTTGCCTGGGCAACTGAACACGAGTGTTGATGACTTGCCCAGGCAAGTCAAGTAGGCTGTGGGCATGACCGCTTCCCCGCACTGGCTCGACGACGAGCAGCAGAAGCTGTGGCACGATCTGCGCACCGTGGTCGTCGCGCTGCCGATGCTGCTGGACCGTCAGCTGCAGCGGGACGAGGGCATCTCGAACTTCGAGTACAGCGTGCTGGCCCGGCTGTCGATGACCGAGGCGCACACGATGCGGCTCAGCGAGCTGGCCGCGCAGTGCGACAGCACGCAACCCCGGCTGTCCAAGCTGATGGTCCGGTTCGAGCAGCAGGGCTGGGTCACCCGCCACCCCGACCCGGACAACGGGCGATACACCCTGGCGACCCTGACCGACACCGGCCTGCGCAAGGTCGAGCACAGCGCCCCGGCACACGTCGAGAAGGTCCGGGAGCTGGTGTTCGGCCCGCTCAGCGCCGCGCAGCAACGCCATCTGGGCGCCGCGCTCGCCCCGATCGCCGCGCTGGTCCGCAACCATCTCGACGGGCACTGACCCGCCGGCGACGAGTTCGGCGGCGGCCAGGTGAGGCTGCACCGCTACGGCCCGGACGCCGGCCGCTGGGCCGAGCCGCCCTACAGCGAAGTCGACTCAGCCCTGGAACGCCGGGGTGTTGCCCCGCACCCGCGGCAGCAGCGTGACCGAAGGCTGGTGAGCGACAAGCACTTCGACCGGACACCGGAGGACCAGGCGCAGCAGGTCGCGAGCACTGGTGCCGTCGGCGTCGCTGACCGCGGCGGACACCACCGCGGTCAGTTCGTCGAGGGCGTCGTCCAGCGCCAGCCGGAGCACGTCCTCCTTGCTGACGAAGTGGTGGTAGATGGCGGAGGTCGACAACGTGCGCCCCCGCCGCATCGACGCGGCCGTCGATCCTCGCGATGGGCCCGCGGCCCGTGACAAGTGGAAACGGCTTCTCACCGAACCGGACCGGGACACCGCGCCGAACTGCATTTGATCAACGCCGGCGGCGGCGTGACCTGGCACAAGACCGGTACGGCCACGACGCGGGTGACCGCCCTGCTGGTCGCCGTCGCCCGGCTCCTGGAACGCAGCGTCCTGGGCGCGGACACCGTGGCCCGCGTCGGCGGCTACGAGTACGTCGTGGTCCTCTGCGACGTCCGTCGCGCCGACGCCCCGCGTCGGCCGCCGCATCCTGGAGAACCTGTCCGCGCCCGTGCACCTGCCAGCCTTCGGCGAGGGGCACATCGGAGCCAGCATCGGTGTGGCGGTCGCCGAAACAGGCATTTCCGCCGCCGAGTTGCTGCGGCAGGCCGACCAGGCGATGTATGACGCCAAACGCGAGGGACGAAACCGCCTCAGTGTCGCCGACCGAACACGTTAACCTCTCATGCCTGTCATTCGCATTTATTCACCACCATGCAGCCATGACAATTCCGCAGCAACCCCGCCGCCCATGACCGCGATGCCCACCCAGTCGTCGACGCCACTCCGGCTCCCGGCTGGTAATCCGGAGGATCTCGCAATCAACGGCCCATCGCCGCAAGACCCGAGCTGACCACGACACGAGCAGAACGAGCCAGCCGAGCCATAACAACGAGATGAGAATCAGGCCGCGAAGGATAAAATCCACCGTGGAGCCTCTAAACCTGCCGCTCACCAGGCAGAGATAAAGCATGGGGTCCCCCTCCGGACACCACTACTGGTGTAGCTCCACGTTAAGCGCGGAGTTACACCAGTTCGTGTTTTCGGGTGCAGTCGACGGCCAGAGGTCAGCCGACTAGGCTTCTTGTGCCATCTACCAGCCGCAATGTCGCTTTGGACGCTGACCATGACAGCCATGGACAGTCCCGCACCCGACGCCGGTCGGCGAGCGGACACCGAACAACTCATCGGCGCGCTGATCCCGCCCATCATTCAGGGGCGGCTGATCCCCGATGTGCCGGCCTCCCTCCCATCGCTGCCCCCACGCCGGCTTCCCGCCCGCGAGGCGCCACACTCGCTACGACTCGACATCGCCTGCCCCGACGCCTCTGGCCGGCTCTCGGCGCGACGCCTGTTGCGGATCCTGAACTGGTCACCCGGTGACCGGATCGATCACACTGTCATCCAGGACGCCATCATCGTCACCCGCTCCCCCACCGGGCGTGCCACCATCGGCGTGCGCGGCGACCTTCCCCTGCCTGCCACCACCCGTGCTCTCGCCGGCATCACCCCCGACAGTCAAGCCCTGCTGGTGGCCGCACCCGGCCACGACACCCTGGTCGTGCATCCACTGTCGACCGTCGCGACGCTGCTCACCGAGTACTACGCCCGCCAGGACAGCGTCGATGGCAGCTGATCGCGCTCGGCGGGATCGGTTCGGCCATGCGGCCGGTGCCGCTTGTACCGCTTGTACCGCAACTTCAACCCAGCGTCGATGTTGCGGGTTAAAGTCTGGCTCATGAGTGAGGGATCCGGCGCCTACGTCCGACAACCGCATCCCTCGCATTTTTGCCCGAGATGCGGCTCGCCTCTTTCCAAGCGGTCGGCAACCGCCGCCGGCCACCGTGAAGAAAGCGGGAAGCTACTGCCGGTGCGGGAGTTTCGCCGCTGCGTCCAGTGCTTGGGGCTTGCGGTTCGGGTTCAGGAAGAAGACGAGTGACACGCACTCTCCGAGTCTGACGTTCCGGAGCGGGTGGAATTCATGGCTTCTCGTCTATAGCGGCTGGGCACCCGGATCTGCCGCTGAGAGCGCTTCAGTCTTGGCTGAAGATCCGCGTTGAGCTGCGGCTCTCAGGACGGGACCTCTTCGCCAGCGAGACGGACTCGCGCCCGGTCCACCAGACCTCGGTAGTCGGACCGGAATGGCTCGACCAGTTCGCGCTCCAGCAGGGCGGAAAGGTTCCACAACGCCACCTGCTCGCCATGATGCTCCGGCGGCAGGACGCGATTTGAACCCTCGCACCGGTGCAGCCAGTCGAACAGCACCAACGCCTCGTCGGAGGTCAGGCGAAGCGTGACTTCATGTTCATCATTGAGCCTTTTCCAACCTGACGGTGCTGGTCACGGCAGATGTGGATGGCCCGGGGATCGATAGGTGCGAGGCTCCAGGTAAGACAGCAGTCGACCAAG
>NZ_LLZH01000157.1:0-433 GCF_001509495.1 Actinoplanes awajinensis subsp. mycoplanecinus
CGCGCCCGGCTCGCCACCGATCAGCAGATTCTTGTAGATCATCGGCAGCTTGACCTTCTGGCCGAACTCGTCGATCCCGATGAACATCGGGTCGAAGATCGACAGCACCGGGCCGAGCTCTGCTACGCCGTTGTCAGTTTCGGCGACCAGGATCGGGGACACGTCAGTCCTCCGCCGCAGTGCAGGAGCAGTTGCCCAGCCCGCAGCATTCGCCACGGCAGTCGTACGACTCGCAGTCGCAGACACCCGAGGCCAACAGCTCCGCACTTGCGGTCGCCACGTTCAACAGGACCGACTTACCCGCACCCGGCTCACCACCGAACAGCACGTTGTTCTCGATGAGGCCACCGTTCACGTCGACGCCGATCGGGTAGCTGTTGGCGTCCATCTCAGAACCCCGCCGAGGCCGTGGCCGCGTCCGCCGGGACCGCGG
>NZ_LLZH01000158.1:0-432 GCF_001509495.1 Actinoplanes awajinensis subsp. mycoplanecinus
CCTCGCCGTTGGCGTCGTTGCGCTTCTCGTTGTAGGACACCAGGTCGTGCAGGGTGAACCCGTCGTGCGCGGTGACGAAGTTGATCGACGCGATCGGCCGGCGCCCGTCGTCCTGGTACAGGTCGGAGCTGCCGGTGAAGCGGGACGCGAACTCGCCGAGGCTGGACGGCTCGCCGCGCCAGAAGTCACGCACCGAGTCGCGGTACTTGCCGTTCCACTCGGTCCAGTTCGGCGGGAACCCGCCCACCTGGTAGCCGCCGTCACCGACGTCCCACGGCTCGGCGATCAGCTTCACCTGTGACACCACCGGGTCCTGGTTGACCAGGTCGAAGAACGCCGCCAGCCGGTCCACCTCGTGGAACTCCCGGGCCAGGGCCGAGGCCAGGTCGAAGCGGAACCCGTCCACGTGCATCTCGGTCACCCAGTACCGCA
>NZ_LLZH01000159.1:0-406 GCF_001509495.1 Actinoplanes awajinensis subsp. mycoplanecinus
GGGGAACGCTGCCCGGACCTCGTCCTCGGATGCCTGCACCGCCAGCATCACGCCACCGGCCGGGAGTGCCTGCATCAGCCGGCCACGGGCGGTGACCAGCGTGGCCGCATCCTCGATCGAGAGCACCCCGGACACGTGCGCGGCCGCGATCTCACCGATCGAGTGGCCGACCACCGCGTCGGGGGTCACGCCCCAGGAACGCAGCAGCGCAGCGAGTGCCACCTCGACGGCGAACAACGCCGGCTGGGCATAACCCGTGCGGTGGATCAGCTCCGGGTCGGCCAGGACCGTGCCGAGCGGGCGGTCGAGGTGCGCGTCCACGTGCAGCGCAACCCGGTCGAAGGCGTCCGCGAACACCGGGAACGTCGTGTAGAGGCCCCGGCCCATGCCGGCCCGCTGCGCGCCC
>NZ_LLZH01000160.1:0-406 GCF_001509495.1 Actinoplanes awajinensis subsp. mycoplanecinus
GGGCGCGCAGCGGGCCGGCATGGGCCGGGGCCTCTACACGACGTTCCCGGTGTTCGCGGACGCCTTCGACCGGGTTGCGCTGCACGTGGACGCGCACCTGGACCGCCCGCTCGGCACGGTCCTGGCCGACTCGGAGCTGATCCACCGCACCGGTTATGCCCAGTCTGCGCTGTTCGCTGTCGAGGTGGCCCTTGCCGAACTGCTGCGCTCCTGGGGTGTCATCCCGGACGTCGTCGTCGGCCACTCGATCGGTGAGATCGCGGCCGCGCAGGTGTCCGGGGTTCTCTCGATCGAGGATGCGGCCACCCTGGTCACCGCCCGTGGCCGGCTGATGCAGGCACTCCCGGCCGGTGGCGTGATGCTGGCGGTGCAGGCATCCGAGGACGAGGTCCGGGCAGCGTTCCCC
>NZ_LLZH01000161.1:0-404 GCF_001509495.1 Actinoplanes awajinensis subsp. mycoplanecinus
GCTGACAATCAGCCAAAACACTTAACCGCGCGGCCTTGCCCCAGGTGGGCGGTAGCCGCACGCGATCTGGCATTGCGGACTCTCGCCGCCCTGACCGGCGGCGACAGGTGCATCCGAGCGGGCACGTGCACCCGCGCCACCGCACGGACCGGGATAACCTCGCGGGCCGGGCGGTTCCGCCCCATCAAGATCAACTCAAGCTGAGCGGCATTGGATGCCACTGGGCTGGTGCTGGCGGCTGCCTCGGACGGGTGGAGACGACCGTGAGCACCAGCTGGGGCCTGCCGTGCCGGAGGGGAGATGGCTGGGGGTGCGGCCCGGGATGTTCGGTCGCTCAGTGGTCCTTCGACGGGTCGGCGTGGGTGATCGATGCCGGTGGGGCGGTGGAAGTCCGCGCTCGGCAC
>NZ_LLZH01000162.1:0-404 GCF_001509495.1 Actinoplanes awajinensis subsp. mycoplanecinus
CCTCCCACCCACACCCTTGACAACCACACCACCGCCCTAACCGCGCGGCCTTGCCCCAGGTGGGCGGTAGCCGCACGCGATCTGGCATTGCGGACTCTCGCCGCCCCGCCCCGCCCAGCAGTGGCAGGTGCATCCGAGCGGGCATGTGCACCCGCCGGCCACAGGGTGATCGAGGGGGTGATCAGCCGGTGATCATCGTGCTCGACGTTCCCCGGGCAGGCGCCGTGTTCACCCCCGGCCGGGGTCGGTTACATCCCGGCCGCGAGCACCCGGCCGTGTAGCCGGTATCCGGTCACCCGCGCGACCGCTCGGACCGCCCGCACGCTCGGACCGCCCGCACGCTCGGACCGCCCGCACGCTCGGACCGCCCGCACGCTCGGACCGCCCGCACGCTCGGACCGCCC
>NZ_LLZH01000163.1:0-404 GCF_001509495.1 Actinoplanes awajinensis subsp. mycoplanecinus
GACCACGGTCCCGGTGTACACGTCGCCGGAGCTGGCCCCGGGTAACCACACGCTGGTCCTGACCATGACCAACCGGCACAACGCCGCCTCCACCGGCGGTATGTCGATCACCCTCGACCGCGCCGTCGTCACCAGCGCTCCGGCGGTGACCACGATCGAGGACACCGACGCCAGTCGCATGGCGTTCTCGGCCGGGTGGAGCGATTGTTCCGGTAACTGTGCCAACGCCGCGGACAACCATTTCAAGTGGACGTCCACGGTCGGCGCCACCGCGACCGTGACGTTCACCGGTACCCAGGTTGTGCTGTACGGGATGAAGGAGCCGTTCGCCTACATCGCGACTGCCAAGATCGATGGCGCGGCGGCGACCGACGTGGACTACTACGCGGCGAGCACCAGCGCGA
>NZ_LLZH01000164.1:0-398 GCF_001509495.1 Actinoplanes awajinensis subsp. mycoplanecinus
TGTCGATCACCCCGGTCTCGACCAGGCCACCGACCATGACGAACAGCCCGGCGAAGAACACCAGCGTCGGCCACTCCACGTCCTTGGCGACCTCGGTGGGGTCCAGCCGCGACAGCGCCAGCAGCAGCAGGCCGCCGAGCAGTGCCACTACCGACGGTTCCAGGTGCAGCACGGTGTGCAGGCCGAACGCGACAAGTACCGCGCCGAGCACGGCGAGGCTGAGCACCACCAGGCGCCGATCCCGGATCGCGTCGGACTCCCGCAACGCCATCACCTGCTTGACCCGTTCGGCGTCGTAACGGAAAGCCTTACGGAACATGATCCGGCACAACACCACCAGCACGATCAACACGACCAGCACGAACGGCGCCATCACGCTGAGGAAGTCGTTGAAGGTG
>NZ_LLZH01000165.1:0-398 GCF_001509495.1 Actinoplanes awajinensis subsp. mycoplanecinus
TGTCGATCACCCCGGTCTCGACCAGGCCACCGACCATGACGAACAGCCCGGCGAAGAACACCAGCGTCGGCCACTCCACGTCCTTGGCGACCTCGGTGGCGTCCAGCCGCGACAGCGCCAGCAGCAGCAGGCCGCCGAGCAGTGCCACCACCGACGGTTCCAGGTGCAGCACGGTGTGCAGGCCGAACGCGACAAGTACCGCGCCCAGCACGGCCAGGCTGAGCACCACCAGGCGCCGGTCGCGGATCGCGTCGGCCTCCCGCAACGCCATCACCTGTGTGACCCGTTCGGCGTCGTACCGGAAAGCCTTACGGAACATGATCCGGCACAACACCACCAGCACGATCAACACGACCAGCACGAACGGCGCCATCACGCTGAGGAAGTCGTTGAAGGTG
>NZ_LLZH01000166.1:0-392 GCF_001509495.1 Actinoplanes awajinensis subsp. mycoplanecinus
ACCAACGACCAACCCACAACCCCATCCGCAAAACACCAGCCTCAACAACATTGAGCGGTATGAACTGCGAGATTGTGCCTGGCATTGAAGACCAACCACATACATGGTTGTTCTTTCAGATACCCAACAGGATGCTTGTTTTTCGCCTCTACCAGCCGCACCAGCCCGCGTTCCACACCCCGAGGGGCGGTACTAACTAAGCCGGCCGTTGCCGGTTTCAACTGGCCAGTGTCTCCGCCTTTGAGCACCCCGGTTCGACGTGTGCGAACCGCGGGCCACTGTCGC
The DNA here is from genome assembly GCF_001509495.1 of Actinoplanes awajinensis subsp. mycoplanecinus. NCBI lineage: Bacteria > Bacillati > Actinomycetota > Actinomycetes > Micromonosporales > Micromonosporaceae > Actinoplanes > Actinoplanes awajinensis. The sequence goes on from NZ_LLZH01000166.1 coordinate 286, forward strand.
CTTTCGGCGATAGTTGCTCCTTAGAAAGGAGGTGATCCAGCCGCACCTTCCGGTACGGCTACCTTGTTACGACTTCGTCCCAATCGCCAGCCCCACCTTCGACGGCT
>NZ_LLZH01000167.1:0-222029 GCF_001509495.1 Actinoplanes awajinensis subsp. mycoplanecinus
GGGGGGGGAAGGGGAATTCGAAATGACCAACCTGGACTGTTTTAAAATCGCGCTCCCCGCCCAAACCGGCCCCCCTCGCGCCAGGCCCCCCGACCCCCCCCAGGTTGCGGGAGGCGAGTCGTTAGGGGGCAGGTCGGTTCAGAGCTCAGCCGGTCCCCACGGTGACCGATCCGCTGGGCATGCGTAAGTGGACTCTCGGTGCCTTCCTCACCTCGGCGGTAGCCGTTTCGGCTGCCCTGGCTGCTCCCTCCCCGGCCCTCGCCGCCGGCTCGGTGATCGGTGCCGGCGCGCCCGGCGTCGTGGCCGGCCGGTACATCGTCACGTTGAAGAGCGGCGCCAAGGGTCCGCGCATGCACAGCCTCGGCGCCGGGAAGCTGCTGCACGCGTTCCGGACGATCCCCGGGTTCGCGGCCGAGATGACCGCCGCCCAGGCCCGCAAGATGGCCGCTGACCCGGCGGTCCGTTCGGTCGAGCAGGACCGGAAGGTCCGGGTGGCCACTACGCAGAAGAACCCGACCTGGGGCCTGGACCGGATCGACCAGCGCGGGGTCAAGCCGTCCAAGACGTACACCCCGACCGATGACGGGTCGTCGGTGCACGCCTACGTGATCGACACCGGTATCCGGATCACGCACGCCGAGTTCGGTGGCCGGGCGTCGTACGGCTGGGACTTCACCGACGACGACGCCACCGCGGCGGACTGCGACGGGCACGGCACCCACGTGGCCGGCACGATCGGTGGCGCCCACTACGGCGTGGCCAAGAAGGTGCAGCTGGTCGCGGTGCGGGTGCTCGACTGCGAGGGTGAGGGTGACCTGTCCGATGTGATCGACGGCATCGACTGGGTCACCGCGAACGCGGTCAAGCCGGCCGTGGCGAACATGAGCGTCGGCGGCTCGTCCAGCCCGTCGCTGGACTACGCGGTCGAGCAGTCGATCGCGTCCGGTGTCACCTACGTGGTGGCGGCCGGCAACGAGAACGACAACGCGGTCTGGAGCAGCCCGGCCGACGTGCCCGCGGCGGTCACCGTGGCGGCCACCGACAGCCGGGACCGCCGGGCGTCGTTCTCCAACTACGGCAGCGTCGTCGACATCTTCGCCCCCGGCGTGAACATCCGGTCGTCCGTGGCGAACAGCAACTCCGCCACCGCCGTCTACAGCGGTACGTCGATGGCCACCCCGCACGTGACCGGCGCGGTCGCGTTGATCCTGGACGCGAGCCCGGGCCTGACCCCCTCGCAGGTGCGCGCGAAGCTGGTCGCGAACGCCACCACCGGCAAGGTCACCGACCGGAAGGGCTCGCCGAACCGGCTGCTCTTCGTCTCGGCGCCGCCCGCCAAGCCGGTGATCGCCACGTCCCGGACGGGTGCCGGGACGGTCGGCATGTCGTACACCGGGAAGTTGACTTTGAAATCCGCGCGGCCCGGAATCTGGCAGGTAACCGGCGGCAGCATGCCGCCCGGTCTGTCGCTCGCGCACTCCGGAGCGATCACCGGCATCCCGACCCGGCCCGGCACCTACACGGTGACCGTGCGTTTCACCGACTACGTGCCGCAGGGGGTCACCCGCACGATCGTGATCCCGGTGGTGGCCGACGTCCCGGTGATCGACGCCGAGCTGCCCGCGGCGCAGGCCGGTGTGGACTACCAGGGCCGGCTGTCGACCGCGGACCAGCGTGACGGCGCCTGGACCCTGGCCGCGGGCGTGCTGCCGGCCGGGCTCGGTCTGGACGCGTCGGGCCTGATCAGCGGGGTGCCGACGGCTGTCGACGGGGAGACCGCGACGTTCACGGTCCGGTTCACCGACAGCTGGGGCAACACGGCAACCAGGCAGTACACGGTCGAGGTAGCAGCCTGAAAAAGGGTTGTCCCCGGCGAATCGCCGGGGACAACCCTTCACCAATCCAGGGCGGCCGCGTATTTCTGCGCGATCGCCGGCGTCTCCGCCAGGTCGGCCTCGACCACCGGCAGTCCCGGGCGCACCACGATCGCTCCGAGCTCGACCAGCAGCTGCCGTAGCACCCCTTCGGCGGCGGCGGCCTGCGGCGCGATCCCGGCGGTGACCACCGGCACCGCGAGTTTCCCGGCCAGCCCCTGGTTCGGCAGCTGGTCGAGGAGCACCTTGAGCAGGCCGGTGTAGCTCCCCTTGTACGTCGGTGTCGCCACCACCAGCAGGTTCGCCCCGGTCAGCGCGTCCACCGCGGCCGCGGTGGCCTCGTCGCCCTTGGTCAGCAGCCCCGCGCCCAGCTCGCCGACCTCGATCACGGTCGGCGGCGGCGAACCGAGCCGGACGGCCAGGGCCTCACCGACCGCGACGGCCAGGGCCGAGGTCCGTGATCCGGCGCGCGGGTTGCCGGACACCACAACGATTCCCGTCATGCGATTCGCGGCGCCCGGACCGGCACGCCGCGCCTCCTCTCCAAGTTCGGGTGAATTGCCCCGTTTCGGCAAACTGCTAACCCAGGCTGGTGTCCACAAACGAGCCGGTCCACTGGTTGAGAACATGTTCACCATCGGCCCGCTGGGGTCCGGGGTCAACAGCAATCCCAAATCCTAGTAAGAACGTGGGGTTTGTGGGATGTGGCGAGTGTGACTACGATGCGGTATGCCTATCTAACAGATAGGAATTATATCCTTGCTGGGTGCCGCCGGATCCGGTGGTCGTAGCCGTCGAAGGAGTCGCACATGTCAGCGCTCGCCATCGCCCATCCGCGTGCCACGCACACCCGCCCGGATCTGCGCCCGGTGCCCGACCTGCCGGCGGAGGCCCCGGTCACCGTCACGATCAGCATCGCCGGCGGGGTCGGCGGACGCGATCGGGTGCTGGCCGCCCTGCGGGAACTCGTCGACGCGGCCGGTCCAGGCGCCGCGATCGAGCTGGAGCCGCCGGCCGTGCCGAGCAGTGGTGAGGGCGAGATCGTGCTGGACCCGCGGGCGCGCACCGCGCTGCGCGGCGGTCAGCGGCTCGACCTCAGCCGCCTGGAGTACGACCTGCTGCTGTTCCTGGCCCAGCACCCGCGTCAGGTGTTCAGCCGGACCCAGTTGCTCACCCATGTCTGGGGCCACCGGCACACCACCAACCGGACCGTCGACGTGCACGTCAGCCGCCTGCGCACCAAGCTGGACGACCCCGAGTTGATCACCACGGTCTACGGCCTGGGCTACCGGCTCGCCGACGAGGCTCCCATCAATGTGATGGAACGCTGATTCATCCCGAAGGGGTCATACCCCCGCACGATGGGACTAAGGTTTCCGCTGCTCAGCGGTGACTTGATCAACAATGTGTCAGATTGACCGGTCCTTGCGGAAAGCATTGAAACATTTGAATACTTGCGAGCACTGGCGTGCCGGACCGGCGTGCCACCTACCCAATCCCCCTGGGAGGAACCGTGCTCAACCCGAAGCTTCGCCGGCCGATCGTCGGCCTGGCAGTCGGCATCCTTGTCGGCAGCGCCTTCATGGCCACGTCGCCCGCCTCGGCTGCCCCGGCCGTGGGCGACGCGTCGTTCGCGCCGTCCGCACTTGCCAGCAAGCTGGACACCCAGCTCGGCTCCCGTGACGCCGGGTCCTACCTGGACGCCTCCGGCAAGCTGGTGGTCAACGTGACCGACGCGGCCACCGCGGCCGAGGTCACGGCGTCCGGCGCCACCCCGCGCTTCGTGGCCCGCAGCGGCGCCGCCCTCGCGGCCGCCGACGCCAGCCTGAAGGTCAACCTGAAGACCCCGGGCACCGCCTTCGCCGTCGACCCGGTCACCAACCAGGTCGTGGTCAGCGTCGACTCGAGCATCACCGGCGCCAAGCTGGCCGCGGTCAAGGCCACGGTCGCCAAGCTCGGTGACAACGCGCGGATCGAGACCATCGCGGGCACGATCAGCACCCGGATCTCCGGTGGCGACGCCATCTACACCGGCGGCTCGCGCTGCTCGCTCGGCTTCAACGTGCGCACCAGCGCCGGCGTCAACTACTTCCTGACCGCGGGCCACTGCACCAACGCCGGTGCCACCTGGACCAACGGTTCCGCCACGCTCGGCACCCGGGCCGGCACCAGCTTCCCCGGCAACGACTACGGCATCGTCCGCTACACCAACACGACGATCACCAAGACGGGTGGCGTCGGTTCGCAGGACATCACGTCGGCCGGCACCCCGGCCGTCGGCGCCACGGTCTACCGCCGCGGCTCCACCACCGGCATCCACTCCGGCCGGGTCACCGCCCTGAACAGCACGGTCAACTACTCCGAGGGTTCGGTCTCCGGCCTGATCCGGACCACCGTCTGCGCCGAGCCGGGCGACAGCGGCGGCTCGCTCTACTCGGGCACCACCGCGCTCGGCCTGACCTCGGGCGGCAGCGGGAACTGCTCCTCGGGCGGCGTCACGTACTTCCAGCCGGTCGTCGAGCCGCTGAGCGTCTACGGCGTCTCGGTCTTCTGATCCACGACGTCGGAGGCTTTCGCCGCACGGCCCGGTAGGAACGTGACTTTGTCGCAAGGTCGCACTCTCCGACGCAGGACCGGGCGCGGCGCGAGATGAATGCGGTGGGGTCGCGGTCCAGCGATCCCACCGCAAACCTATGGGGTACGCATACGGAGCGCGCGTCCGCAGGCTACGAGCCGAGTCCCGCCCGTGAGGCGAACGCGGGACCGCAGCACGCAAGGCCCGGCCGCGCTCCCGGTTCTGGCTGGCTGTCAGGGGTGTCTCCGCTCTGCGGAGACACCCCTGAGGCACAGCTGGGTCAGGGCTTGATCTGGTGGTTCTCGGTGCGCTCCTCGCCGCGGCGGCGCAGCATCTTCAGCCCCGGCAGGCCGGCGATCGCCAGGTGCAGGTCCTCGGTCACCTCGAGCAGCTTGTGCAGGTCCGGCCCGACCTGGTCGAGCTTGCTCAGCAGCGGCATCACATCGTTCACCAGGTGGTCGCGCAGCACCGGGAGCTGGTCGACCATCCGGATCGCGGCGGTCACCTCGTCGGGGGTCAGCTCGTCGATGAACCGGGCGGCCAGCGGCGCGGCCTTGCGCAGCGTCGGGGCATACTCGTCGAGCATCTCGGTGGCGACGATCGACGCCTGATCGGCCCGCGCGACCACCGTCGACGCCTGTGCCGCGACCGTGGCCGCGTCGGTCACCAGGGTGCGCGCCGCCGCGCTGATCGCGCCGGCCTCGGCCACGATGTCGGCCGCCGAGGTGGTCAGCGACCCGGCGTCGATCACGATGGCGCCGGCCGCGTCGACCGTGGCGGAGGCCCGGCGGACCAGGTCACCGGCGGCCGTGGAGATCGCGCCGGCCTCGGTGACGGTCAGCGCGGCCGCCGTGCTGATCGCCCGGACCTCGGCGACCAGGGTGTCGGCCGTGCCGGTGATGGTGCGCACCTCGACGACGGTGTCCTCGGCGGCCGTGGTCACCGCGGTCACCCGCTGGATCAGCTCCTCGGCCTGGCCGATCGCCAGCCCGGCCCGGTTGACCAGCAGCTCCGCCTGGCCGAGCAGGTTCATGGCGCGCACCGGCACACTGACGACCGCGCCGGCGGTCTCGATCACCTGACCGATCGCGGCGCGGGTGAGATCAGCGGCGACGGCCGGCGCGGCAAGCACGACGCGGGACATCTGGACGGCTCGGGACAGCAGTGACGCCATCCCCCCATTCTGCTCTGCCCGGGCGAGCGGGGCCGGTCACCGACCGTGCCGGTGCGCAGGCTCACCGCGAAATTCGGATATTCGTCGGCGATCCACAGGACACCGGGCACGCATCCGGGCCGCCGGCACGGCACTATGCAGGGGTGCGACGTTCCCCGAACTGGATCGTGATGATGGCTGCCGTGGTGCTCCTGGGCGGTGTCGGCCTGCTGGCCAAGGGCCTGTTCAGCGGCGGCGGGGGCGCCGCCGACACGTATCTCGCCGGCAGCGCGACCACGGCGAGCCCGACGCCGGCCGGGCCGAGCCCCGAGGAGCTGGCGACGATCGAGCAGACCAAGCGGGCCAAGGCCCTGGACGCCGCGCTGAAGAAATACGCGGCCACCGTGCCCGAGTTCTCGGTCGCCGTGCTCGACCGGAAGACCGGCGTGACGTATGCCTACCGCGGCGCCGAGACGTACGAGACCGCCAGCGTGGTGAAGGTGCAGGTGCTGGCGTGCCTGCTGCTCACCGCGCAGGACGCCGGCCGCAAGCTCACCACGTCCGAGGACTCCCGGGCCAAGCTGATGATCCGCAACAGCGACAACGACGCCACCACCTCGCTGTTCACCTCACTGGGCAAGCAGGCCGCGATCCAGAAGTGCGACAAGCGGCTGGGGCTGACCGGCACCACGGTGAACAGCGCCTGGGGCCTGACCCGGACCACCGCCACCGACCAGGTGAAGCTGCTCTCCCAGCTGGTCAGCACGACGAGCCCGATCAAGGCCAGGGGCCGGGCGTACGCGTACAGCCTGATGAGCACGGTCAACGCCGAGCAGGACTGGGGTGTCCCGGCGGCGGCGAAGGCCGGGGAGAAGACCACCGTGAAGAACGGCTGGCTGGCCCGGTCGACCGAGAACGGCCGCTGGATCATCAACACGGTCGGCCGGATCACCGGCGACGACGTGGACGTCTCGATCGCGGTGCTGTCGCACGGGCACCAGAGCATGTCCGGTGGCATGGCCGTGGTGGAGAAGGTCGCCAAGCTGACTAGGACGTACCTGAAGTACTGAGCTTGCCGCGCTTGTTCCACCAGGTCAGCGCCTGGTTCACGATCAGGATCAGGATGACCGCGGCGAGCACGCCCTGCCACGGCTGCGGGAAGATCGAGCCACCGGCCAGGCCGATCGCGGCGTAGACCACCGACCACAGCGCACAGGCCGGCAGGTTGGCGACCACGAACGTCCGCCAGGAGATGCCGGCGAACGCGGCGGTCAGCAGCACCGGCACGCGGCCGCCCGGGATCAGCCGGGACACCAGCAGCACCGGCACCTGGCGCTGCTGGAGCCGGTCCTTGACCGCGGACAGGTGCTCCTCGTCGCGCAGCCAGCGCAGCCGCCGGGCGAGTTTCTCCCCGCCGAATCGGCACATCGCGTACATCGCCAGGTCGCCGACGTACGCGCCGGCCGCACCGGCGGCCACCACCAGGACCATGGTCACCGGGTGGCTCTCGTGGAACGCGAGTGTGGCGGCGCCGCTCACCGCCGCGCCGGTGGGCACGATCGGGATGATCGCCCCGAAGCAGACCACCGCGAACAGCCAGCCGAGCGCGCCCAGCGTGGCGATCACGCGGCCGGCCCGACGGTCAGCGTCTCGCCGTGCGCCAGCACCCGCACCCGGGTGTCCGGCGCTGCCCGGGCGGCCTGCTCGGCGAAGCGCTGCCCGGGCCCGTCGAACATGTGCTGCCGCAGCCGGCCCATCCCGACCGGCCAGAACGTGCCGTAGTGCACCGGCACCGCCAGCGACGCCTTCACCCGGCGCAGCGCCTCGGCCGCGTCCACCGGGTCCAGGTGGCCGTGCGCGCCGAGGGTCGGGCCCCAGCCGCCGACCGGGATCAGCGCCAGGTCGAGCGGGCCGAAGTCGTGCATCTGCTCGAACAGGCCGGTGTCACCGGCGTACCAGGTCCGCGAAGCGCCCTCGACCACGAACCCGATGGCCGCGGCCCGCTCCCGGGACCACGGACCGCGCCCGCCGTCGTGGCGGGCCGGCACGGCACGCACCCGGACCGCGCCGACCTCGACCTCGTCACCGGGCGCCAGCTCGACGCACCGGGCGGCGGCGGCCGGGCCGAGCGCCTTCGCGGTGAAGGCGGCGGCGCCGCGCGGCACGATCAGCAGCGGCTCGCCGGGCACCGCCTTCAGCGAGGACACGTGGAAGTGGTCGGCGTGCAGGTGGGAGAGCAGGATCGCGTCCGGCGCGCCGGGCAGCCGCGGCGGTGGGCCGGCCATCCGCCGCAGGTGGGCCAGCCGGTCGGTGAGCACCGGGTCGGTGAGCAGGGTGACGCCCGAGTCGGCGAGCCAGACCGTGCTGTGTCCCCACCAGGTGACCGTCGTCGTGCTCACCGGTTCACGGTACCCAGCCGCCGGAGGACCTGGCCGCACCGGCGTGCGTAAACCTGCTGCACGAGCACCGCGAACGGCCCGGCCAGCTTCATCAGGGTGCTCGCCGGACGGCTGAACGCGGTGACCGAGAACCACACCCTGCCCCGCTCGTCGCGCTCGACCACGAAGGCCTCCTCGCCACTGGCCGGGTGGCCCGGGAGCGTTCCGTACCCAAATCCGATCTTGTCGTCCTCCTGGGCGACCCAGACCACCTCGCACGGGGCGCTGACCGGGCCGAGACCGATGCTGAGCTGCCCGCCGGGTGTCGCCCGCCCGGCATCGGTGCGGACCCGCGCGCCGGTGGCGCGGTGCATCCGGAAGGTCACCACGGCCTCGCCGGCGGCGGCGAACACCGCCTCGCCGGACCCCAGCCGGGTCCGATAGCGCAGATGCCGATAGCCGTCCGGGAGCGCACCGGTGCGGGTCAGGCCGATTTCGGGGTACGTCAAGCGGGTCACCCGAGAAAGTGTGCCCTTCCTGAGGTCGAATGATTCCTGAGTCGCAGCTGTGACGTGACTCCGGCAAACTGGGCCGGTGACTGGACCCCGCTCCGCCGTCGTGGTGAACCCCGCCAAGGTGGCCGATCTCGATCAGCTCCGGCGCACCCTCCGCACCAGCCTCGCCAAGGCCGGCTGGCCGGAGCCCGCGTGGTTCGAGACCACCCCCGAGGACCCGGGCCGTGGCCAGGCCAAGCGCGCCGTGGCCGAGGGCGCCGAGCTGGTCTTCGCGTGCGGTGGCGACGGCACCGTGATGGCTGTGGTGACCGCCCTGAGCGGCACCGGCGTGGCGCTCGCGGTGCTGCCGGCCGGCACCGGCAACCTGCTCGCGGCGAACCTCGGGCTGGGCACCGACCCGGCCGCCGGGCTGCAGGTCGCGCTCGAGGGTGGCCGCCGCCGGATCGACGTCGGTGTGATCGGCGACCAGTGCTTCGTGGTGATGGCCGGGATGGGCTTCGACGCGATGATGCTGCAGGACACCTCGGAGCGGGCGAAGAAGCACATCGGCTGGCCGGCGTATCTCGGCGGTGCGGCCAAGCACCTGCTGGACCGGCCGATGCGGGTGCGGATCCGGCTGGACGGCGGCCCGCCGATGCCGCGCCGCCCGCGTACCGTGATCGTCGGCAACGTGGGCCGGCTGCAGGGCGGGATGCGCCTGCTGAAACGGGCCGTGCCCGACGACGGCAAGTTCAACGTGGCGATCATCAGCCCGAACAACCTGTTCTCCTGGGCCCGGCTGATCGCGGCGGTGGCCAGCCGGCGCGAGCGGGTGCCGAAGATGGAGACGTTCACCGCGTCCCGGGTGGAGATCTACAGCAACCGTTCGCAGCCGAGGCAGCTGGACGGGGACCTGATCGCTCCGGGCAAGGCCATGAAGATTTCCGTACGGCATAAGGCTCTTGTCCTGTGCGTGCCGCAACCCGACGCAGACCCGGACCTGGCCAACGACGCCGCAGCGGTCGTGAAACGAGCGAAACAGCGATGAGCAGCACCGAACCTGTTCCCGAGACCCGCAGCATGGCCGGGGACGAGCTCTCCGCGGATGACGCGTTCCTGGCGCTGCGCCACTACGGCCGCTGGCCGCTGGTCCGCGACGCCTTCATCCGGTTCCGGTACGGCGACGGCTTCAGCCACTCCCGGGCGTTCGCGCTGCAGCTGTGCCTGGCCATCGTCCCGTTCCTGATCGCCCTGTCCGGCCTCGCCACCGACCTGGGTGTCGAGTCCGGCGGCGAGGTGGTCGCGGACACCGTGATCGGCATGACCCCGGGCGCCAGCGAGCCCCTGGTCCGCGAGCTGCTGATGGACGACGAACGCACCGAGGACGCCGGCGAGCTGGCCCTGGTCCTCGGCATGATCACCGGCCTGTTCGCGCTGACCACCGCGATGGCCCAGGTGGAGCGCGGCGCCAACCGGATCTACGGGGTGGAGCGGGACCGCCCGGCGCTGCACAAGTACTTCCGGGCCGTCGTGCTCGCGTTCACCGCCGGCCTGCCCGCGCTCTTCGGCTTCCTGCTGCTGGTCGCCGGGCGGGCCGCCGGGGAGTCCGCCGAGGACCATTTCGACATACCCGGGTGGGTACGGGTGGGCTGGGACGTGGTGCGCTGGCCACTCAGCCTGGCCCTGATCGTCTTCGCGGTCGGCGCGCTGTTCCGGCACTCGCCGCGCCGCAAGCAGCCGGCGCTGTCCTGGCTGCTCTTCGGCGCCGTGGTGGCCACCGTGCTGTGGTGGATCGCCAGTCTGGGGCTCGCCGGGTACATCCGGGTCAGTGGCAGCTTCGGCGCCACCTACGGCCCGCTCACCGCGATCATGGCGCTGCTGCTCTGGGCCAACCTGACCGGGATCGCGTTCTTCCTGGGTCTGGCGTTCGCCGCCCAGCTGGAGGCGCGCCGGGTCGGTGCCAAGCCGGCGCAGCCCGATCAGTGGGAACCGGCGCCGGACGTTCCCGCTCAGCGCACGACCGGTGTACCGGCCGACCCCACGGGGTAAGAACGCGGCACCCCCCGACCTCTTGGGAGAAGTGCCGTGACCGAAGACAACCGAGTGGTGGAACGCGCCGGCTGGGCGCCGGTCCGGCGCTTCGCCGAACGTAGCGTTCTCGGCCTGATCGCGGTCATCGCGGTCGGGCTGGGGTTCGCCGCACTGCTGCTGCTGGTGCGTTTCCACTGGTCGCCGCTGCAGAGCCTGGACCACGCCGTCGCCGATGGACTCAACCATCAGGTGGCCGGCTCGGAGACCAAGGTGAAGGTGCTCCAGCAGATCTCCACGTTCGGCGGGCGTGGCTTCATGATCCCGCTGGTCGCGCTGGTCGTCACGATCCTGCTGATCCGCCGCCGGCCTCGCCCGGCGCTCTACCTGGTGGTCACCGGGATCGGCGCGATGATCTTGGACCCGTCGCTGAAGGTGCTCGTCGGCCGGGTTCGCCCGGTGGTCGAGTCGCCGGTCGCGACCGCGCCGGGCAACAGCTTCCCGAGCGGGCACGCGCTCGGCTCGATGATCGTGTGGGGCATGCTCGCGCTGGTCCTGCTGCCCGCCGTACGGCAGCGCTGGCGGCCGCTGTTCCTCGGCGTGGTCGGCCTGATCGTGGTGCTGATCGGGTTCAGCCGGATCGCGCTCGGCGTGCACTTCCTCTCCGACGTGGTGGCCGGCTGGCTGCTCGGGATCGCCTGGATCAGCGCGTCGGCGTACGCGTTCCGGGTCTGGCGCCGGGAGTCCGGCCACCCGGACGAGAACCCGATCCACGAGGGTCTCGAACCGGAAGCCGCGGCGGACCTGAAGATCGCCGCGAACGAGGAGGCGGTCCTGCCGCACCCGTGGGCCAAGGGCGCGGAGATCCTGGTCGGCTGGGTGCTCACCTTCGGCCTGCTCTACCTGCTCGGCTACTCGGTCACCCGGTGGTCACCGGGCTTCGACGACGCCGTGCCGCGCTGGCTGCAGACGTTCCGCACCCCGGAGCTCGACAAGATCAGCTGGGTGTGGAGCAAGGCCGGCGACACGCACGCCATCCTGATCATCTCGCTGATCTTCTGCCCGCTCGCGCTGGCCCTCTGGCGGCAGTGGCGCCCGGTGCTGTTCCTGGTGCTGACCATGGTCGGCGAGCTCACCCTGTTCCTGACCACTGCGGCCGCGGTCGGCCGGCCCCGCCCGGAAGCCGAGCAGCTGGACGGCGTGATGCCGACCTCGTCGTTCCCGTCCGGGCACATCGCCGCCACCATCTGCATGTGGACCGCGATCGCGATCGTCGTGATGGCCCGGGTCCGCCAGCCGTGGCGCTGGATCTTCCCGGCGCTCGCGGTGCTGATGCCGGTGGGGGTGGCGCTGTCCCGGATGTACCGCGGGATGCATCACCCGACCGACGTGCTCGGCGCGGTTCTGCTCACCGCGGCGTGGGTGAGCGTGCTCTGGTGGACCGTGCGCCCGAACGCGCACGCCGTCACGGCCACCGAGGCGGCCCAGGCCGACCGGGAACTGGTGGTGGCGAACTAGTGAAGATGATGACCTGGAACATCAAGACCGGGGGAGTGGACCGCGGGCAGCGGATCCGGTTGCCGGCCATCGCCGAGGTGATCGCGGCCGAGGAGCCGGACGTGCTCACCCTGCAGGAGCTGCGCGACTTCCACCGCGACGACGAGCGGCGGATGACCGACCTGGCCGGCGCGCTCGGGATGACCGCGCACCTGGCCCGGTCGGGGTTCGGGATGCCGGTGGCGGTGCTGGTCCGGGAACCGCTGCGGATCACCCACACCGGCAGCGTGACGTGGCGGCTGCACCACGCCGCGGCGGTGGTCGTGGTCGAGACCGGCTCCGGGCCGCTCACCGTGGTCAGCACGCACCTGGACCCGTTCTGGCCGTACCGGCGGATGCGCGAGGCCCGGTGGCTGGCCGCGCGCTACGTCAGGAGCGAGCACGTGGTGCTGGCCGGCGACCTGAACGGGCTGGACCCGGTCGGCGACCACACCGAGGCGCTGGCCAGCCAGCACTCGATGTTCCGCAAACGGCACCTCTTCCCGGACGGGACGGTGGACAGCCGCGCCCTGGCCGCGTTCGGCGCGGCGGGCCTGGTCGACCTGTGGGGCACGGTGGGCAGCGGCGACCCGCGGACGGTGCCGACCACCCAGGGCGGCGGGCGCGAGTTCGGCGGGATGCGGCTCGACTACGTGCTGGCCACCCCGGCGGTGGCCGGGAAGGCCCACGACATGCGGGTGATCCGGGGCGGCGCCGCCGAGCACGCCTCCGACCACTACCCGGTCCGCGTCGACCTCGACCTCTGACCGCAGCCCGGTCCGGGTCCTCGGCTGGTGCTCAGGGGTGCCTCAAGGAACGCGAGGCACCCCTGAGCACCAGCCGGACAACCGCGAGCGTCAGGTGGCGCCGGCCAGGTCGTAGGCGGACTCGCCGTGCACCGCCAGGTCGAGGCCGTCGTGCTCGTGCTCGGGGGTGACCCGGAAGCCGACGGTCCGGTGCAGCACCGTGGCGATCACCCAGGTCGCCCCGAACGCGAAGAGCGCGACCGTGACCGCGGCCAGCGTCTGCCGCCCGACCAGCGAGAACCCGCCGCCGAAGAAGAGCCCGCGCGGCCCGCCGGTGGCCGTGGCGGTGGCCAGCAGACCGATCAGCACGGTGCCGAGGAAGCCGCCGACCCCGTGCACCCCGGCCACGTCGAGCGAGTCGTCCAGGCCGAGCCGGTGCTTGAGGCCCACCGCGTACCCGCAGAGCGCTCCGGCCGCCAGCCCGATCAGCAGCGCGCCGAGCGGGTTCACCGACCCGCACGCCGGGGTGATCGCGACAAGCCCGGCCACCGCCCCGGACGCGGCACCCAGCGTGGTGGCGTGCCCGTCACGACGGCGTTCGATCAGCAGCCAGCCGGCGATCCCGGCCGCGCCGGACACCTGGGTGTTGAAGAACGCCAAGGCGGCCGAGCCGTTCGCGGCGAGGGCCGAGCCGGCGTTGAACCCGAACCAGCCGAACCAGAGCAGGCCGGCGCCGAGCACCACCAGCGGCAGGCTGTGCGGGCGCATCGGCTCGGAGCGGAAGCCGAGCCGCGGTCCGAGCACGATCGCCAGGGCCAGCCCGGACGCCCCGGAGTTAATTTCCACGACGGTGCCGCCGGCCAGGTCGAGGATCCGCAGGTGGTGCGCGATCCAGCCGTCCGGGGTGAACACCCAGTGCGCGATCGGCGCGTAGACCAGCGTCACCCAGGCGGCCACGAAGATCACCCAGGTGCTGAATTTGGCCCGGTCCGCGATCGCGCCGCTGAGCAGGGCGGCCGTGATGATCGCGAACATCATCTGGAACGCCGCGAAGATCAGGGTGGGCGACGAGCCGGTGACCGAGTCCGGCCCGATCCCGGCCATCCCGGCCAGGCTCAGGTCGCCGATCAGGCCGTGCCCGGTGTCCGGGCCGAACGCCAGCGAGTAGCCGTAGAGCACCCAGACCACGCTGACCACGGCCAGCGCCGCGAACGTCATCATCAGCATGTTCAGCGTGCTCTTGATCCGGACCATGCCGCCGTAGAAGAGCGCCAGACCGGGGATCATCAGCAGCACCATCGCCGCGCTGACCAACAGCCAGGCGGTGTCCCCGGAATCCGGTTGAGCGGGCATGCGACCTCCTGGGCCGGGTGACGGATCTCCGATGGCCGCGCTGCCGGGGACCAGAGTCACCATGGTCGGTTTCGGTCTGTGGGCCTGATCGTTTCCGTCGTGTTACAGCCGTCATCACCGAGGCGGTTCCGGATCGGCGGCACGCGGCGGGTGAGCCGTCATGCCGGTCCGGCAGGCCGCATACTCATCGGAATGACGATCGAGTTCCCCTCGCCGACCCGTCCCGCCGCCGGCGCCGCCGACGTCTTCGCGGGCTACCTGGCGTACTTCCGCGAGACGCTGCTCGCCAAGGTCTCCGCGCTGCCCGAGTCCGAGCGCCGGACCAGCCGGCTCCCGTCCGGCTGGACGCCGGTCGAGCTGGTCAAACACCTTCGGTACGTGGAACTGCGCTGGATCGAGTGGGGCTTCGAGGGTGTCCCGATCGACGACCCGTGGGGCGACCGGAACGTCGACCGCTGGTACGTCGCGCCGGAGGAGACCTTCGCCGAGCTGGCCGAGGCGCTGCGGGCGCAGGGCGCGCACACCACCGAGCTGGTCGTCCGGACCGACCTGGCCACGGTCGGGCAGCCCGGCCCACGCTGGGACGGCGCCCAGCCACCCACGCTGGAGCGGATCCTGTTCCACCTGGTCCAGGAGTACGCCCGGCACGTCGGGCACCTGGACGTCGTCGTGGAGCTGGCGGTCGGCGCGGTCGGCGAATGACCGGCTAGCTAGGCGGCGATGTCGCCGACCACCCGGTCGCGGCCGGCCCGCTTGGCCGTGTAGAGGTTGCGGTCGGCCTGGGCGAGCAGGGACGACAGGGTGCCGTGCCCGTCCATCGAGGTGGTGATCCCGATGCTGGTGGTGACCGGCAGGGCGCCGGTGATCGGGCCCCAGGCGTGCGCGCGGATCCGCAGCCGCAGCCGCTCGCAGCGGACCGCCGCCTCCTCCGGGCCGATGCCGGGGTAGACCAGCATGAACTCCTCGCCGCCCATCCGGGCGGCGAGGGCCGGGCCGGGCACCGCGTCGGCGAGCATCTCGGCCACGTGCTGCAGCACGGTGTCGCCGGTGGCGTGCGACAGGGTGTCGTTGACCCGCTTGAAGTGGTCCAGGTCGACGATGGCGATCGAGATCGGCCGGTGCTCGGCGGCCGCCTCGAGCAGCAGGGCCGGCAGCCGCTCGTTGACGTACCGGCGGTTGTGCAGACCGGTCAGCGCGTCCCGGTGGGCCATCTCGCGGAAGTGTTCGCTGGCCCGGCGCGCCTCGTTGGCGTCGAACACCGCCTGCAGGGCCCGGGCGCGGGCGTCGCGCTGCACCGAGAGCAGGGCGGCGGAATCGGCGTGGAAGGCCCGGTGCTCCTCGTACGCCTCGGCGTACCGCCCGGTCGCGGCGTAGAGCGCGGCCTGCTCCTCGCGGATCCGGGCCCGGATCGCGGCCAGCCCGCGCTGCCCGCAGATCCGCAGGTTGGCGTCGAGCGCGGCCTGCGCCGCCGGGTACCGCCCGGCCAGCCGGCGCGCCAGGGCCAGGGTGAGCAGGCACTCGGCGACCGCGTCACCCTCGTTCGCCACGACCAGGTCGGCCATCACCGGGGTGAGCAGGTCCTCGACCGCGTCGTAGTGGGCGCCCATCAGCTCGACCCGGGCCATCGTGTCCAGCTCGTTGGCGCCGAACCGGTGGCCGGTCCGGGCCTGGATCTCGTGCATCTCGGCGACCATCGCCCGGGCGGCCGGCTCGTCGTTGTTCTCGTACGCGCTGTAGACCATGTTGTTCAGCGCGAGCAGGGTGGTCTCGTGGTCACCGGCGGCCATCGCCAGCGCCAGCGCCTCCCGGGCCCGGCGTTCGCCGTCGACCGGTGAGCCGGTCTCCTCCAGCGCCACCGACAGCGCCATCAGCTGCTGGGCCCGGATGCTGACCGGCCAGTCGTCGGTGAGCAGCGCGACACCCTGCACGGCGTGCTTCAGCCCGTCGGCGGCGTCACCCACGTACCGATAGAAGACCGACAGCTGGCGGTGCGCGCGGGCCAGGAGGTACGACGAGTCGTGGCGTTCCGCCCAGGCCTGCACCCGGTGCGCGGACTGCCCGCCCTCACCGACCCGGCCCTCGCGCAGGTCGACCGAGGCGATCAGCAATTCGGCGCGCTGGTAGAGCTCCTCGGCGCCGAGTTCCTCGGCCTCCCGCCGTATCCGGGTGGCCGGCTCGCGCACCGTCCGGAACTGAGAATTCGCCCGGCACTCGAGCTCCGCGACGGCGGCCTCAAGTGCTCCGAGTCGATCGAACTCGGTGGGGACACAGTTCGCCGTCTCGGTCGTCACTGTCCCTACTTCCTGTAGTCGCCGTGACGACCAACAATCTGTCGTGACGGTGGCAGCGTGGTTCCCGGACGGGTGCAAAGCGGTTGCATGCTTACTGAATCCGGCTCATCGGGCGGTGCAGACCGGCGCAGAGGCGGCGAGGCGCCCGCCGGACGACGCGACGGCGACCGTGAAGCAGTAGTCCAGCCGGTCGTTGAGGCTGTAGACCTGGAAGTCGACGGCGCCGGCCGGCAGCCGCTGGAACTCCGCCGGGGTCTGCCCGGCGCGCCCACCGGCGATCACCACAGGCCCCCGCGCCGCTGCGGGGTACGCCCAGGTCAGGCTCACGCTCGCGCCGTTGTCCCGGAGCGTCACCCCGGACGGAGAGCCCGGCGTGCCGGGCCCCGCGGTGGCGACCGTCGGTGTGACCGGCGCGGTGGCGGCCGGTGACCCGGCCTGCGGCGTGGTGGCACCGTCCGCGTCGGGCAGGGTCAGGATCACCACGGCGGCGGCCGTCGCGACCCCCGCGGCCAGCGCCAGGGCCAGCCACACCGGGTGCCCGGAGCGCTCGCCGAACGCGGCGACCGGCACCACCTCCGGACTGTTCGGCGGCGTGGTGACGGTGGACGCGGGCGCGGTGCCGACCGGCTCGGCCCGGCCGTCCGGCCCGTAGTCGGGCGCGCGGCTCCCGCGCCGGGGCGGCGGGGTGTCGGCCCGGGCGTGCCGGCCGGTCAGGTCACCCGGCAGGCTCAGGTCGCTCAGGTAGAACGGCTGCTGATAGACGGTGCCGTTCGGGTCGGTGGTCAGGTTGTCCGGTGGCGGCTGGGTGGAGTCGTCGAACGTGTCGTCCGGCGCCGGCGGGAACCGGCGGGCCGGCTTCGCCCCGGGGTCGGGGACGGTGGGCCGGCGCGGGAACGGCCGGAACCCGCCCGGGCGCAGCTCGGTGTCGTCGTTGCGCCCCGGCCGGGTCATCCGGCCACAGGTGTGCCGGCCGGAGCGCTCACCGGCGACCAGGGCGGCGGCCTGCCGGGCGAGCGGGTGGTCGGCGGGCAGGTGCCGCTCGCTGAGGCGCTGGGCGGCCGCCAGGTGCTCGCGGGCCGCCGCGTCCCGGCCGCACTCGCGTTCCATCGCGCCCAGCCGGGCCAGCATCTTGATCCCGGCCGGTGAGGACTCGCCGTACTTCTGCTGGTGGCGTCGCCACGCGCCGGTCAGCCGGGCGCGGGCCGCGGCGCAGTGGCCGGCCGCGTGCTCCGCGGTGGCCAGGTCGGCCTCGGCGGCCAGCACCCGCGGCGCGTCCTGCTCGTCGATCCGGGACAGCTCGCCGACCAGGTCGTGATAGACCAGGGCGGCCCGGCCGTACTGACCGACGCGGTGCAGGACGGCGGCGTGGGTGGCGGCCGCGGCGATGGTGCGCTCGTCGCGGGGGCCGTGCAGCTGCTCCTCGGCGGCGTGCGCGAACGCGGCCCAGAGCCGGGCCGACGGCGGGTCGCCGAGGGCGATCAGGACCCGGGCGAACAGGGCCGCGGCCACGGCGAGCTCGGCGGTGGCGCGGCGGGGGTCGGCATCCGCGGTGCGCAGGACCTCGGACAACACGGCTCGGGCGCCGCTGAGATCCCCGGACGACGTCAAGGTCTGTGCCTGTGCGGTGAGTACGGCGAGCGGAGGGGCCACGTACCTCATAGTGCTCGGGTGACTACCTTAGGTACAAGTCTTGGGGTGTCACGACCGGTGCGAAGGGGACCGGGTAGAACAACCGCATGTCTGTCACGACGGTCAAACACGAACTGCTGATCCGCCACCTGGAAGCGTGGGCCGCGGGAGCGGTGCATCGCGGCCGCCGGGCCATCTATCTGCACGGATACGCCGACACCGATGACGGTGCGGCCGCCGCCGCGGCCATCCGGGCGCTCGCCGACCTGCCCGATCTGGCCCGGGGCCGGGAGCTGTCCATGGTGGCGGTCGGTGACGACATGACGACAATCACTGATCGACTCGGCGCGGTCCAGCGGGAGGCGGGCGCCGGAGCCGGGCTCTCGGTGCTCGGGATCGGCGGCGGCACCGACGTCCGTGTCGAGGTGGCGCTCAAGGCGGCCGGCGCCACCGGCGTACCCCTGCTGGGTTTTCTGGATGCCGGGACCGCGAGTGAACCGCCTGCCGTGCGCACCGTGGCGGCCCTGGCCGTCGGCCGTCCGGCCGAAGTGCTGCTGGTGCTGGCGCCGGGTACGTCGGTCGAGCCCTATCGGGCGGCCGGATTCCCGCTGTTCACCGCGGCCGAGCTGGCCACCGGGGAGGAGCCGGGGCAGGTGGTGGTCTTCGCCACCGGCTCGGGCAAGAGCCTCGAGGGTTTCAAGGAGGCACTGTGGGCGGTCGACGAATTCGCCGGGGTGCGTCTGCGCGACCTCGGCGATCCGGAACGGAGCCTGATCGACATCTCGTTGCAGCCGCACCCCGGCCCGTTGCGCCGGGAACTTCTGGCGCGCCTGGCCGAGGTGGGTGCGGCAACGGTGAGCGACCTGCGGACCTTCACGCTGACCGAGACGGTCTACCGGGCCGCGGACGCGACCCGGGTGTTACGGCTGATGCTCGAAGCCGGGGTGGTGACCCGCAGCCCCGAGACCGGCCGGCTCGGTGGTGACGTCCAGATCACCGCGTCCTAGCGGGACTTGGACTTGTCCTGCTTCCAGGAGAGCGGGCCGGGCAGGTCGACGCGGTGGGCACGGGCCTTGGAGTTCCAGGACCAGCGACCGATCTTGATGCTCCAGGACGAGAAACCGTTCTCGGTGAAGTTCAGGATCAGCGGGCCGAACTTTTTGCGGCTGCGGAACATGAGGCCCATCGGAACGTCTCCTTCGAGGGGGAACAGTTGTGCGATCGCACCCTGAATTCCCTATCGGACGTTTCGACAAACGTGGTTTTACCGAGGTTGCCAGGCGTCCGGCCGCGTGGTCAGTTTGCGGACGTGCGCCGGCATCCGGCCACTGATCAATTCGGCCAGGCTGACCTCGTCGACCACCTCGCGGACCGCGGCTCGCACCGCGACCCAGAGGTTGGGCAGATTCTCGGCGGCCCCCGCGTACTGGGTCTCCTCCGGGCGGAGGCCGCGCACACCGGCCAGCGGGCCGTCGACGGCCCGCAGGATCTGGCCGATCGTCACGTCCCGCGGTGGGTGGGACAACGTGTACCCACCCTCGGCGCCGCGCTGCGCCCGCACCACCCCGGCGCGGCGCAGATCGGCGAGCACTGCCTCGAGGAACTTGCGAGGCATTTCCTGGTCTTGGGCGATGGCTTGGGCGGACATCAATGACGGGTAGGCCTGCGCCAAGCTGAGCGCTGCCCGGACCGCGTAGTCGCCGCGCGCGGAGATCTGCACTCGGCTATTCTGCCTCGCCCACGCATCCCCGGTGCACATACCCCAGGGCGATATGGGAATTAACTTTCAGTCAGCGGGCAGTCTCTGTCCGGGAATGCCACCCGGACGGTCGGCGAATCGGGCCCGGAACTGGCCCGGGCTCAATGCGGTCTCCCGATGGAAGAACCGGCCGAAGTTCGTCGGTTCCCCGAACCCCAGGATCCGGCCCACCTCGGCCACCGACAGATCGGTGGCGGCCAGCAGCCGGCGGGCCTGCAGGGCCACCCGGTCGTCGACCACCTGTTTGGCGGTCCGGCCGGTCACCGACAGGCTGGCCCGGGTCAGGGTGCGCACCGAGCAGTTCAGCTCGGCCGCGTAGTCCTCGACCCGGCGGCTGGACGGATAACCGTCCTCCAGCCGGCGGCGGAACCGCTCGAACGTGCGGCTCTCCACGTTGCCGGGGTCGTCCCCGCCACTGTCCAGCAGACGGACCCGCAACAGCAGGGCCGCGAGCTGATGGTGCAGCAGGGCGGTGGCTATCCGGCCCGGTGGGCCGGCCGCGTCGGCGGCGAGGTGGTCCATCGCCGCGCGGAAGACCTCCGGGTCCGGGAGGACCAGAGGGGTACGGGCCGGACCGTCCGGATCATCCGGTGTCAGGCCCGGGAGTTCCTCGGATGCGAACAGGCCGGCCCGGAAGACGATCGTCACGGCGTCGTCGCGCCGCTTGTCGTCCCCCGCGGGGCGTTCGCCCGGGATGTCGAAGTGGATGGCCTGGCCCGGGCGTACCCAGAGGAGGGTGCCCGGTCCGGCCAGATGGGAGGTGAAATCGACGTCGACCAGCAACGGCCCCGTGGTCGTCAGCACGAGTGCATGGCACTCGAGCAACCCGGTGGCGGCTCCCGCCGCCACCGGCAGGGCGCAGCCACCGACCCCCGCCCAGGTGGGCGGTTCACAGTCAGGTGCACGCTCGGCGCGGTGAGTGAGTACAGGCATCGTGCCTGACGGTAACCGTCGATGGACGTCGACGCATCCCTTACTGCACCGACCGGGTTATATGTCCGTTTAGTGCCTCGGTATTCGCTATACGTCCGATTCCGATCTCTTTTCGGAGATCCGGACCTTTCCCGGATAAAGGGCGACCCGCACGGACCGGCAGAGGCCGTGCGGGTCGCCCTGTTCACATGCGATCGGTACTTCTAGGTGACGCTGCCCCTCACCGTCCGGCGAGCAGGCGATTGACCGCCGCGTCCACATCCAGGTGGTCTGATTCCCGTCCGCGCGGCACCACCACGTAGGTGCGCCGCAGGAATCGGACGAGGACGCTGCGCGGCACTTCGAACAGCGCGTTGCCGTCGGGTGACGACAGCGCCAGTGCGACGAAATCCCCTCGCGGTGTGGCCCACGGCCACACCCGGACATCGCCGATACCCGCCGGCTCATCGAGCCCGGTAACCAGCAGTTCCCGCGCAAAGGACCAGCTCACGGCTTCCCCACCGGCTGATTCTGCGTGGAACAACACATGTACCGCATACGGGTCCGCCGGGTCGTAGCGCAGACTGGCGCGAACGGGCAGTGCCGTCGCGTCTGGTGCTACGAGCCGCAGCGAGGTTTCGACCTCGACGGTCGTTGGACGAATGGTACTCATGGACGAACTCCCCCCGGCACCGCTGCGAGGCTGGTGAACCCCGCGTTTCCCATACTCAGGTGATCCCTGTCGTTACGCTCCGCCATACGCTGATCTCACCCAGTAGTGGGAAGACGGTTCCGAAAAGCCCGCCGTCCAGGACGCAATTAGATATCTTGTCCTGTTATGCCCATGTACTCGGTTCCGCCCGGCGTCGGGTGGTCCAGCAGTTGACTTACTCCGGTAACGTCCATTCCTCCCGGGTAGTGACGGGGCTCCGGAACACTGGGGGATGAAATGGGTGTAAAACCGGACGACGAGGCTACGGGCGTGCGTCTGCTCGACCGTATCCGTTCGAACCCGAGTGGGCGGCTGGCTCTCAAGATCGGCATCGGGGTGCTGGGCACCCTCGTGGTGGCCGTCGGCATCGTCCTGATCCCGTTCCCCGGGCCGGGCTGGGCCATCGTGATCCTCGGTCTGGCGATCCTGGCGCTCGAGTTCGCCTGGGCGAAGAGTCTGCTCGAGTTCACCAAGCGGCACGTGCTGAGTTGGACCCACTGGATCGGGCGGCAGAGCTGGCCGATGCGTGGCCTGATCGGCGTCCTCGGGATGATCTTCGTGACCGCGGTGGTGTGGGGTGCCCTCCGGCTCAGCCTGGGCATCGACCTGATCCAGGTCGCGCAGGACTGGCTGGCGCAGCGATGACACATGGTGGGAACCCCGATTCGCGCGGCGGGAAAGCCGTCCGGTAGAGTTCTATCTCGTTGAGGGCGATTAGCTCAGCGGGAGAGCGCTCCGTTCACACCGGAGAGGTCACTGGTTCGATCCCAGTATCGCCCACCAGCAGGTTGAGCTGCGAAAAGGTCCACCGCGATGATCCAATGCGGTGGACCTTTTGTCATGGTTATGGGATCAGAATTGTTCTGCTCCCCACCTGACCGCTCCCGGGTGGGGACCCTTCAGCAGGTGCAGCCGTCACGAGGCGAGCGCCTCGGTGGGCGTCAGCCGGGCGGCGTGGACGGACGGGTAGACGCCGGCCACGCCACCGACCACGATCGAGCCGGCCAAGCCGGCGAGCAACGCCGGTAATGGCATGACCAGCGGCCAACCCTGGTGGATGGCATAGGCTGCCGTGAGTAGTAGTCCCAGCGCAACGCCCGCCGCGCCGCCGAGGGTGGACAGGACGACCGCCTCGGTGAGGAACTGGGCCCGTATCTGTCCTCGGCTGCTGCCCAGGGCTCTTCGCAGTCCGATCTCGGAGCGGCGTTCGAGCACGGAGATGACCATGGTGTTGGCTACACCGACCCCGCCGACCAGCAAGGCCACCGCCGCGAGGGCGAGCATGAGCACGGAGAAGGTCGACTCGGCGGCGCGTTTCGCGGCCAGGGCGTCGGAGGGCCGCGTGACGGTGACCGTGTCCGGACGTTCCGGATGCACGGTTTCCGGCAGCACCGCCCGGACCGCCTCCACCGCATCCTCCCTGACCCGTACGAAGATCATGGTGGGCCCGCCCCGGTAGCCGAGCGTCGTTCGCGCGGTCTCCCAGCCGACGAGCACGGATCGGTCGATCTCGGGGGAGAGGGCGATCGTGTCCAGGATTCCGGTCACCGTGAACGGGTGGTTGCCGATGACGACCTGCTGGCCGGGGGTGTCGAAGCCGAGCCGAACGGCCGCCACCGAGCCGAGGACCACGGTGGGATAACGCTGCTCAGCCGCGGTGAACCAGTGCCCGGATCGGACCCGTGCGCGCAGCACGTCGAGCAGGTCGGACCGGGTGGCGCGGACGATCAGGCCCGAGCCGTCGGCCGGGTCGAGGCGGTCCGAGCGGCGCACCAGCGCCGAGGTGCCGGCGACGGCACTAACCGCGGTCACCGGGCCGATCCGCTGCACCATCGCCACCGACTCGGCGGGCAGCGGGATCGGCCGATCCTGCTGGGCGGGAACGATCTGCAGCATGTCGGCGCCCAGCGCGGCCAGTTTGCGCTGCAGGGCGGCGCCGCTCGACGCGGGGATGCCGGTCACCACGACCATGGTGGCGATGCCGATGGCGATGCCCAGCGCGGACAGAGCGGCCCGCGCACGCCGTGTACGGACGCCGAGCAACCCGAGTTCGAGCAGGTCAAGCGGTTTGAGCCTCATCGGTCGGACACCAGACGTCCGTCCCGGATCTCGACACGACGCGGTAGTGCGGCGGCGATGTCGCGGTCGTGGGTGATGACGGCGATGGAGGCCCCCTCGGCGTTCAACCGGCGCAGCAGTTCGAGCACGGCCTGCCCGTTGCGGGTGTCGAGGGCTCCCGTGGGTTCGTCGGCCAGCACCAGGTCGGGGTTGTTGACCACGGCGCGGGCGATGGCCACCCGTTGCCGCTCGCCCCCCGAGAGTTGATGGGGACGGTGGTCGGCACGGTGGGCCAGTCCGACACGGGCGAGTGCCTCCCGCGCCATCGGGCGTCGCTGTCGTCGCGGCACGCCGGCGTAGAGCAGGCCGGTGGCGACATTCTCCGTCGCGGTCAGCCCACTGCTCAGATGGAACTGCTGGAACACGAAGCCCAGCCGCCGGCTGCGCAGCTCCGACAGCTGCCGGTCGGATAGGCCGGCGACGTCGTCCTCGCCGACCAGCACGGTGCCGGCCGTCGGGCGGTCCAGGGTGCCCATGACGTTGAGCAGGGTCGACTTTCCTGACCCGGACGGGCCGACGATGGCCAGCAGGTCGCCTTTCCGGATCGTCAGGGAGACGTCGTCGAGAGCGGTCACGCCGCCGGGATAGACCATGCTGACGTCCCGTACGCCCAGTACCGGCGTCGCCGCGGCGTGGGTGCCGTAGATGGTCATGAGGTGGTCACCACGCGGGTACCCTCGCTCACCCCGGCGCCACTGACCTCGACCAGCCCGCCGGCGAAGATCCCGGTCTGCACCTCGACCAGTCCCCCGCCGGACACCTGTACGGCGTAGCCGCCCTCGGCCAGGGCGACCAGCGCGCCGACGGGCGCGGCCAGGACGTCACGGTGGGTCTCCCCGGGAAAGGTCACCTCGACCGGGGCGGCGTCCAGGTTCGTGACCGCCGACGGGGCGTCCAGCGAGATGGTCAGGGTGAGTTTCGGGGCACCGTCGGGGTCGTCGGTCACCGCGGTCGCGACGGTGTCCACCTCTCCGGGCAGCGTCTTGTCGTCCGGCAGCCGGACCTCGACCTTGTCGCCCTGTCGCATGCTCGCGGCCGCGGTGGGCTCGAGGTCGACGGTGACGACCTTGCTCGTGGAGGTGACGGTCAGGATCGCCGTCTCGGCGCTGTCGCCCACCTGTGCGATGGTGCTCTCCACGCGTACCGCCCGGGGCAGCACCGCGACGTCACCGATCCCCAGGGAGCCCGAGGGGAGGAGTCCGGCATCGTCGCGCCACTTCTTGATCGCCCGGAGCAACGTCGGCGTGAGCACGTCCTCGCCCTTGCGTACCGTGATCCAGGTCGTGACCGAGGCGGGCGGCGTGGCCGGCTGTCCGGTGCCGGGCCCGGCAGAGCCCGCCACGGCGGGGGCGCTCTGCTCCTCCGCGGTCACGGTGGTCGTCTGCCGTACGCGGTCACCGGGCTGGTGACGCCGCCCCACCGCATAGCCGAGGGCTTTGAGGTTCTCGGCCACCACGCGCACGTCACGGCCCACGGTGTTGACCCTGTCCAGCGTACGGAAGAGCGGGGTGTTGCCGTAGAAGAGCGGAACCGGGTCGTCGTCGATCCGGTAGAGCGTCCCGCCGCGTTTCAGTGTCCTGCCCGGCGGCGGTAACCAGGTGAGGATGCCGGGACGGCCGCCCTTCACCTGGCGGGCGGTCCCGTGCCCCAGCCGGCCGGCCAGGGAGATGCTCGTTGACATGTCCTGCCGGACGAGCTCCGCAGTGGCCAGGGCCGACGGCGGTGTCACCGGTTCACCCGTGTCGTCACGGTGGCGTGCCCACCAGTCCGCGACGAACGTCGCACCCACGATCAGAACCACCGCCAGAACGATCGGTGGTCTTCGGCTCCTACTCATGGCCGAGATCATGAGACCTCGACATCAGGATCCTGTTTGGCCTCGGTGAGCCGCCGAGCACCATCGGATCCGCGCGAGAGGTTCCGCGGTGTGCCTGGCCTCAGGTCACGGGGGAAGGCTGTTCGGTCACGACGGCGGTGAACGTCGTACCGGCGCCGAGCGTGCTCGCCACGGTGATGTTCCCGCCGTGCGCCTCGGCGATCTTACGGGCGATCGACAGGCCCAGGCCGCTGCCGCCGGTGGAGCGGGCGCGCGATCTGTCGGCCCGCCAGAAACGGTCGAAAACCTTCGGCAGGTCCGGCTCGGCGATCCCGTCGCCGGTATCGGCCACCGCGATCGTCAACCGGCCCGCGTCGGCGGATGCCCGAACGGTGACGGTACCGCCCCGGCTGCTGTGCCGGATGGCGTTCGACAGCAGGTTGCCGACGAGCTGACGCAGCCGCACCGGGTCGGCGACCACCAGAGGTTCGCCGTCGAAGGACAGGGCCAGCGACACGCCGGCGGTCGCGGCGCTCGGGTGGTGCACCTCGAGTACCTGCTCGATCGCGTCGTCGAGGTGCATCGGTTCGGGATGCATCCGCAGGCTGCCGGCGTCGGCGGCGGCCAGGTCCCGCAGATCGTCGACGATGTGTTGCAGGTGCACGGTCTCGTCGTACAGCAACGTCAGGGTCGGGCCGTCGATCGTGGCCAGGCCGTCCTGAGCCGCCTCCAGCCAGCTACGGATGTTGGCCAGCGGGTTGCGCAGTTCGTGGGCGACATCGTTGACCATGGCCTTGCGCTGATTCTCGGAGTGCTCCCGGTGCTCGGCCATCTCATTGAGCGCGGCCGCCAGCAGGCCGATCTCGTCCTTGCCGGTCACCGGCGCACGCCGATACCCGCCGGGTCGCCGGGCCGCCTCGGTCAGGGTCCGCAACGGCCGGACCATCCGGCCGCCGACCACGACGGTGAGCAGCACGGCGAGGATCAGCACCACGGTGGTGGTGGTGCCGAGACGTACCAGGTTGCGCCGGGAGAACGGGGACACCGGCGGGGCGGCCGGGTCCCCCGGGCCGGTCACGAAGAGTAGTGCGGGCGGCGCGACGTACGACTGGAGCTGGGTGTGCCGAGCGTTGTTGAGGCACTGAGCGGCCCGATCGGTCCGGTCCGGGATCGGCACCCCCTTGGCCGGGTCGAGGACGGTGACGACGAGGTCCGGGGTGATCGTCACTGCCGTGTCGTCCGCGCATGCGGCGACGAGCTTCCGCAGCGCCTCCAGCGGGCCGCGTTCGCTTCTGGTCACGCCGGGAATGAGGGAGCACAGGTACGGTTGCTTGACCACCCGGGTGAGCGACAGCCTCGGACGCCCGTGCGGCCCCGGCGTGATGATCGCCTCGCTGCCGAAACTGCGCACGCACTCCAGTGCCTCATCGAGTTGCCGGTGGATCCGCTTCTGATCCGCGGGTGTCAGCCGATACGGGCCGACAATCCGAGGATCGATGCGTTCGGTACCCCCGGTGAGTGACAGATCCACCGACAGCGGATCAACCAGCGCGGAGGGCCGGGCGAGTTCCAGCGACGGGCCGGCCGCCGAATCGAGGATCACCTCCCGGTTCTCGGTCATCAGGGTGATCCGGCGACCCAGGGCGCGGGCCCGGTCGGCGACCAGCGGCTGGACGCCCGACCAGTCGTGGTGGGTCGCGCCGTAGGTGAGCAGTTCGTCGTAGACGCTCTTGTCGTCGCTCAACGACTGGCCGATCTCCTGCCGGATCGTCTGCGACGTGGACCGGGCGGACAGCCAGGACGTCGCCAGGACGGCGGCGATCGCGATCGCCGCCGAGGTGACCAGCAGGCGAAGGACCAGACTGCGATGCGGGGGTACGCGGGTCACGCCGGACCCGCGGTCAGCTTGTAGCCGATCCCGTACACCGTCACCAGACGGACCGGCCGTTTCGGGTTCGGCTCGATCTTGCGCCGCAGGTTGAGGACATGAACGTCGATGGTCCGTTCCACCGAGTCCCGCTCCACACCGTTGGTGTACTCCAGCAGCTGCGCTCGCGTGAACACCCGCTCCGGCTGTTCGGCCAGCGCTGCCAGGATCGCGAATTCCCCCGGCGTGCACTGCACCGGTTCGCCGTCGGCATGCACCTGATGTCGCCCGATGTCGACGACGAGCTTTCCGACCGTCAACACCGTCTCGTCCGCACGGGCACGGGCGTTGCTGCGCCGTAGCAACGCCCGTGCCCGTGCGGTCAGCTCGCGCGGACTGTAGGGCTTCGTCAGGTAGTCGTCCGCGCCGCCGTCCAGTCCGGCGAGCAGATCGTCCTCGCCGGCCCGGGCCGTCAGCATCAGGATCGGGACCGCCGACTCGGCCCTCAGGATGCGGGCTACGGTCAGGCCGTCCAGCCCGGGCATCATCACGTCCAGGACGAGAAGATCCGGGCTGCGTCGCCGTACGTGATCAAGCGCGGCCAGTCCGTCGTGCACCACGACCGTGTCGTAGCCCTCGGCGGTCAGATAGCGCCGGAGCACCTCCGCCTGACCCTTGTCGTCCTCCGCCACCAGCAGATATCCGCCCACGGCGAGGACCATAACCGGACGCCGGGCGGCCACCCGCAAAGCTAATCGGTTCCTGACATCACCTCTGTCGTGCCGTGCGGCTCAGTTCGCGAACGCCTGGCGGCGGCACTCCTGCATCTTCTCCGAGTTGAAGTCGCCGTTCGGGCCGATCTCGGTGAGGCCGAACTGGCCGGTCTGCGGGTCGGGGGCGGTCAGCTTGTAGCCCGCAGCCTGGGCACACCGGTACATCTCGCGCTGGTTGTCCTTCAACTCGGCCGGGTTGGTACGCAACAGATGCTGCTCGGCAGACTCCGGCTGCCGCGACTCGCAGGCCTTCCAGGCGGCCACATCCGCCTCGGACCCGATGTCCTCCGGATGCTCGCCGGTGACACCCTTCTGCACCACCAGCAACACGGCTACGTCCGGCTTCTTGACGCCCTCCTTCTTCAGGCAGTCGGTCCACGGCTTGACGATCGCTGCGATCTGATCGGCGGTGGCATCGATCGGATACACCGGTCGCTGATCACTGTCGGACGCACCGGACGGCGCCGCCCCGCTCTGCAACGTGGCCACCGGCGGCGCATCCTTCGCACCGCTCCCGCTGGAGCAGCCGGTGAGCAGGACGGCGAGGCTGATGGTCGCCGCCACGTAGCGCATTCGATATGACATGACGGGCACCCTCGCAAAGCGATGTTCAGATCTTGCTAGCAGGCTGCGGGTCCGCCGTTTGTCGCGGTTACTTCTTTGTGGGTACGAGTGTCCGCCGGGATCGGGTGACCGATCCCGGCGGGCGCCTGTCGTGCGGGGTCAGCGGCGGTAGGTTCGCTTGGCCAGGGTCTTGGTGTTGCCGGCCCTGTCGTAGGCGCGGAGCTGGACGGTGAACTTCTTGCCGTACTTCTTCGGGTTCAGCGTGAAGGTGTAGCCGGCCTTCGTGTCGGTGCCGGCCACCTTGCCGTTGACGAGCAGCTGGACCTTGGCGACGCCGTTCCGGTCGCTCGCGGAGGCGGTGAGTGTCGTGGTCCTCGTCAGCTTCGCGTTGTTCTTCGGCGCCTTGGTGAGGCTCAGCGCGGGGGCGACGGTGTCGTTGACGACGACCCGGCGGGCGACGGTGGTGTTGCCCAGGTTGTCGGTGACGACCCACTCGACGATGTGGTTGCCCTGCGCCTTCGGGGTGACCGTCCAGGCCCACGGCGAGCTGGTGGCCGCGCCGCCGGTGACCCGCGCCGAGCGGATGCCGCTCGGGTCGGTGGCCTTCGCGGTGGTGCGCACACTGCCGCGCACCAGCGTCCCGTTGGCCGGGGTCACCGAGCTGACCGCCGGGCCGGCGTTGTCGACGTCGTAGGTGCCCGGGTGGTAGCTGCCGTTGCCGGCCTCGTCGAAGACGCGGACCGCGACGGACTGCGCGCCGTTGAGGCCGCGGGTGTCCCAGGTCAACGTCCACGGTGCCGCGGTGCTGCGGGCGGCGACCCTCCCGGACGCGTCGACCAGCTCGACGCGGGCCGTGTCAGTGGAGACGTTCGTGGCCTGGAGCGTGACGACACCGTGAAGGCGCGCCCCGAACGCCGGTGTGACCGTCGCGTCGGGACTGAGCACGTCCGCCCGTACCGTCGTGGTCTTCTCTCCGGTGTTTCCGGCCGCGTCGAAGGCGCGGATGGTGACCCGGGCGTTCTGCTCGTGCACCGCGGTCGGCAGCACGACGCGGACCTGTGCCGGCAGCGGGCTCTGATAGGTCGCGGTGACCACGCCGTTCACCAGGACCTCCACCGTGGTCACGGCGACGTCGTCGGACCAGGACGGGGTGATGTCGCGGTACCAGCCGAGCAGCTGGCCCTCGGTGAGGCCGGTGGCGGTGACGACCGGCGGGTTGGTGTCGGTGCCGCCCGGAGCGGTCGGCGCCGGGTTGAGGATCAGCGGCGCGGTGTCGTTGGAGGTGTCCAGGTCGTCGGCGAAGCGCTCGCACGTGCACGCCGGGTTCACCTCGACCGTGCCGGTCGCGTCCTGGATGACCTCGTCGATCCGCAGGCTGAACGGCAGGTTCATGGCGTAGAACGTGCCGGTCTTGAAGGAGCCGTCGAGGACGCAGGCGTACTGCACCGCGTCGGTGCGGGTCCGCTGCTCGGCCGTGGCGGGCGCACACCGCGACGGGGCGCTCTGCACGGACGTGCCCGGCGGGAGCGTGACGACCACGAGGCCGTGCGGCACGCCGGTGCCGATCCACTTGAGCGTGGCGGGGCCGTCGTTGCGGACGACGGCTTTGACCTGGACCACGTCGCCGGCCGCGCCCTGGAACTTGCCGCCGGTGGCGACCAGATCCGCGCTGTGCCGGCCGGTGAACGCGAGGTCCAGGTACTGCCAGGGGTAGACGCCCACCTCCTCAGGCGTCACGTCGTCGACCAGTGGCACGCTCACGCCGTCACCGGGTGTGCCGGTCGGGTGGTGGAACGCCTTCTTCTCCCAGGTGAACGACGTCCTCATGGTGCTCGGCGCGTAGGCGTCGGCCGGGGCGCGCAACGGCAGATCCACCCGGTACGACCTGCCCGGCTCCAGCGTCCGGTCGAAGACGCAGGCGTCCAGCTCGCCGAAGATGTCGTAGGTGCAGTTGCGGAACCGGCTCTCGGTGGTGAACCCGTCGATCCCGAAGAACGAGACGGCGACGCCGTCGATCGGGACCGTGCCGGTGTTGGTGACCGACAGCGGCGCCGTGAAGATGCTGCCCGGCGCGGCCGCGGCCTGCACCGTCGCGCCCGCGCCCAGGGGCAGCGCGTCGCTGGCCCGGGCGGGCGCGGACAGGGCGAAGGGCGCGGTGAGTGCGGCCAGGGCGGCGAGCGCACGCCTGGCCTTGGTGTTCTGCATGCAGTTGTCCTCCCGTGTTCCCGGGGATCTTAGTAGTTGAGTACGTCGATCCCTCGGGGTGGCACGGGAGGTCCGGTCAGGCCAGGTAGGCCGCCAGCGGGATGCTCTGCTCGCGGAGGGCGGTGGCGATCAGGCCGGCGATCTGCTTGGCGCCGGCCGCCTCGAAGTGGGTGTGGTCGTTGCAGAAGAACGCGCCGACCGCGCCCTGGGTGTAATCGCCGTTGTTCGGGCAGAGCTTCAGCTGGTTGTAGAGCGCGACGCTGCGGGCGTGCAGGTCGATGACCGGCACCCCGTTGGCGGTGGCGGCGTTCTTCGTCTCGGTGACGAAGCCCCGGTTGCCGACCGCGGTGCTGCCGCTGCAGGTGATCGCCGCGACCGGGGTGACGAAGATCGGCTTGGCGCCGCGGGCCTTGGCGGCCGCCGCCATCACGCCGAGCAGCTGCTGGAAACGGGCCGTGCCGACGTGTCGCGGGCAGGCCGAGTCGCCGTCGTTGATGCCGAACTGGACGATCAGGTAGTCGCCGGACTTCATCCCGGTGGTCGCGTTCAGCATGGCCGACCACCGGGTGCTGTACGCCGTCGAGCTGAGCGTGCACTCGCCGGCCGCGTTCTTCACACTGGTGACGTTGCCCTCGTACAGCCAGGTCTGGATGCTGCGGCCGCCGACCGCGCTGTTCTGCACGGTCGCGTCGGTGGTCAGGTACGACGGGAACTGGCTGCCCCAGCCGATCGGGCAGGTGCTGGCGTTCATCATCGTCGAGTCGCCGGCCATCCACACCTTGATCGCCGGGAGGGCGGCGGCCCGGGTGCTGGTGCCGGCGGCGGTGTCGGCGCAGGGGACGGCCGGGGCGGGGTCGGTGGTGGCGGCTCGGGCGGGGGTGCCGAGGCCGGCGGTGAGCAGGGTGGTGGCCAGTGCCACGAGGAGGGTCTTCACGGGGATGCTCCTGCGCTTTCTGGGGATGGTCAGGACAGGATCGGTACGAGCTTGGTGGCGATCGCCAGGTGGCCCTTGTCGTTCGGGTGGACCGAGTCGCTCAGGCCGTCCGCGGGCAGCCAGCCGGTGGTGTCGACGTAGAACACCGCGGCGTCACCGGCGCTGTTGCGGGCCTGGACCGCCGCCTTGGTCTCGGCCGCGTACCGGCCGATGAAGGTGCGCATCGCGTAGAGCTTGGCGTTCGGGAACTTGGCCCGGATCCTGGTCAGGAACGTGACGTACTTCGTCTGGAAGTCCGTGCCGCCCACGCCGTGGCTCTTGTCGTTGGTGCCCAGGTTGATCACCACGGCGGCGGGGGTGTAGCGGCTGAAGTTCCACAGGTCGGTGCCGGCCTGGCCCCCGCTGGACATCCAGTAGCGGGTCTCGTGCGCCCAGCAGCCGTCCGAGGTCTCCGACAGGCACATGCCGCCGATCGCGATCTGGGTGTGGTCGGCGCCCAGCCGCTCACCGGTCACGAAGCCGTAGTCGGTCACGGCGAGCTGGCTGCTCGTGGTGCCCGCGGTGATCGAGTCGCCGACGAACTCGATCAGCCGGCTCCGGGCCGGCGCCTTGAACGTGGCCGCGCCGGCGTCCAGCACCAGCCCCTGGAAGACCGCGTCACCGGTGTACGACCCGGCCACCTGCCGGTAGCTGACGATCAGCGTGTGGTTCCCGCTCGCCAGCCCGGCCGGTGTCAGGTCGACCGTGCCGGAGACCTTGCCGTACGCGGTGAACGCCCGCCCGTCGACGCTCGCCCACAGGTCGACGGCGTTGCGTTGCCTGAGCTTCACCGTCCGGCCGGTGAAACCGACCCGGAGGTACGCGCCGGCCCAGTACGGCACGTACGCGGAGGTGTTCGTGCTGTTCCAGCGGCCCACGAAGCTGATGTTGGTGTCGCTCGGTGACCCGTCCCCGACGGCGGCCCGGGCCGGTGGGGCGATCAGCCAGCCGCCGAGACTCAGCAGCGCGGTCGTCGCCAGAACGATGCATCGTCGCATGACTCGCCTCCGATTCGGGAGCGCTCCCATTACGTTCGTGTGAACATGGTTACGTTCGAATCGAAACGTGTCAATGCGTGAGCGACCTGCGCCGCCCCTCGGTCAAACAACATGCCCGCCCTCGACGGAGGGCGGGCATGTGGTGGGCGCAGGGTCGGGTCAGACCGGTTCGGGTTCGCCGAACGGCACCGAATCCGGGTCGTCCGGGCCCGGCATCGGTTCGATCGGCGCGGCCGGCAGCGTCTCCGGAGTGTCCGGGGACAGCTCGCCCGGGTCGTCCGGGACCGGCTCGTTCGGGTCGATCGGCGGGTAGAGCTCGGGATCGGGTCCGGGAAGCACCATGAAGATCCCTTGCCCGTTCCAGGCCCCCGATAAGCCTCCGGCCCCCGGCTGGCTTCCAGGGGTGCGTCCGCGCCCTCGAGACACCCCTGAGCACCAGCCGAGGTCTCGGGGCGCGCTGTGGCCCGGAGGGGCAGCGGTCTCGCGGAGGCCTCACGGGCGGGACCCGGCTCGTAGCCTGCGGGCGGGCGCTCCGTGTCCGTACCGGAAAAGGGGTGACCGGAAGCGGACAGCGGATCGTCAGAGGGGTTCGGCGGTGCCGTCCAGCAGGCGGCCCTGGCGAGCCATCTGGTTCTGCAGCGCGGCGTGGTAGTCCGCGGCGAACTTGGTCAGGTCGCTGATCTCGCGCAGCAGGTCGGCGCGGCGGGCGGTGAGCGTGGCCACCGCCTCGCTGTGCTGGCGGTGGGCGTTCTGCTCGATGTCGCCGGCGGCCCGGCGCGCGTCGTCGATCAGCCGGTCGCAGCGCAGCTGGGTGTCGGCGATCAACGCCTGTGACTCCTCGCCGGCGTCCTGCAGGTAGTTGTCGGCGGTGCGCTGCGCCGCGGCCAGGACACGGTCCTGCAGCTGGTTCTCGCTGGTGGTGGAGATGATGGCGGTGGCCGCCGCGGCGGCCGGGCGGGCCTGCTCGAGCTGACGGTGCACCTGGCGGGCATTCTGCTCGGCCTGGTCGCAGGCGCGGCGGGCGCGGTCCAGCTCGGCGGCGGCCGCCGCGATCGCGGCCTCGGCGGCCTCGGTGCTGGGGCCGGACGGCTGCTGCTGCGGCGCGTTGCGGGGCAGCTGGTTCTGCAGGGCGTTGTTCTCCTCCAGCAGCCGGATCATCTCTTGGGTGATCTCGTCCAGGAGCGTGTCGACCTGCTCCTCGTCGTAGCCCCGCTTGCCGAGGGAGGCTTTACCGAACTCGATGTTGTGGATCTCGGCTGGTGTCAGAGGCACGGTGCTCCTCGGGTCGCGTTGATGGTCAGGCGCGGGCCGGCCCGGGGCTCCCCACGGGGCCGGAGTCCGCCGGGGTACGGCCCTGACCGGGGGACTGGAGCAAGGCCACTCTACGCGTCCCGGTCCGGCCGGACACGGCGGTCAAGATCCATGGGAGAGCGGGATCACGCGTCGAGGAACTTGAGCACGGCCAGGACCCGCCGGTTGTCGTCCTCGGACGGCGGCATGCCGAGCTTCGTGAAGATGTTGTTGATGTACTTGCTCACCACTTTCTCGGTGATGAACATCCGGCCGGCGATGGCCGCGTTCGACCGGCCCTCGGCGATGTGGGTGAGCACCTCGAGCTCGCGCGGGCTCAGCCCGGCCAGGGGCTCCCGGCGGGCCAGCAGCTGCGCGACCACCTCCGGATCGAACGCGGTGCCGCCGCCGGCCACCTGCCGGACCGCGTGGACGAACTGCTCGACGTCCGAGACCCGTTCCTTGAGCAGGTAGCCGATCCCGCCGGTGCGGTCGGTGAGCAACTCCCGGGCGTAGAGCGGCTCGACGTGCTGGGACAGCACCAGCACCGGGAGGCCGGGGATCGCGGTGCGGGCCGCTATGGCCGCCTTCAGCCCCTCGTCGGTGTGCGTGGGCGGCAGCCGTACGTCGATGATCGCCACATCCGGCCGGTGCCCGAGCAGGGCCGGCAACAGGGCCGGCCCGTTGTCGACGGCCTCCACCACCTCGAAGTCGAACGCCTCGAGGAGCCGGGTCAGCCCGTCCCGCAGCAGGGTCAGGTCTTCGGCGATGACAACGCGCACGGCAACTCCATGGTCACGAGGGTCGGTCCGCCGGGCGGCGAGAAGATCGCCAGCGTGCCGTCGAAAGCGTTGAGCCGGCGTTCGATGCCGTGCAGGCCGGTGCCGCGGTCCGGGTCGGCGCCGCCCCGGCCGTCGTCCCCGATCGCGACGGTCAGGATGCCCGCGGTGTAGCCGAGGGCGACCCGGGCGGACCGGGCCTTGCTGTGCCGCACCATGTTCGCCAGCGTCTCGGCCACCGCGAAGTAGACCGCCGACTCGACGGGTGTGTCCAGCCGGCCCGGCAGATGCGAGGAGACCTCGGTGTTCACCGGCAGGCTCATGGCCAGGGCCTGCACCGCGCCCTCCAGACCCCGCTCGGCCAGCACCGGCGGGTGGATGCCGCGGACCAGGTGACGCAGCTCGACGAGCGCGGCGGTGCTGGCCATCCGGGCCTCGGCGAGCAGCTTGAGCGCGGCGGCCGGGTCGTGGCGGACCAGGCGTTCGGCGAGCCCGATCGTCATGCCCACCGACACCATCCGGGCCTGCGGGCCGTCGTGCAGGTCACGCTCGATCCGGCGCAGCTCGGCGGCCTGCGCGTCGATGGCGTCGGCCCGGGTGGTGGTCAGGTGGGCGACCCGCAGCCGCAGCTCGGCGGAGTTGGTCGGCGCCAGGAAGAGCCGGGCGAAGAGGACGTCCACCCGCCGCAGCTGCGGGGCCAGGAGCAGGCCGGCCCCGAGGATCGCCAGCCCCTGTGGGAGGGCCAGCCAGGCTTCGCGCAGGTCGGTGGTGGGCCAGAACACGCCGTAGCCGAACCACACGTCACCCAGGTGCAGCCAGAGCGGCAGCAGGCCCACGCCGGCCAGGCCGTAGACCGGGATCGCGACGGTGATCAGGCCGAGCAGCACCCCGACCAGCGCGCCGGGCAGCAGCCAGGCGACGTCCCGCCAGGTGGCCGGGTCCCGGACGATCCAGCGCAGCCACGCCGGGCCGCCGAACTCGGCGCGGTCCGGCGCCGGCGGGTAGGGCCGGCGGATCGGGATGCCGGCCCGTGCGGCCAGGCGGCGTTCGAGGTCGGCACGCCACCGTACGACGGTGGTGGTAACGCTCAGCAGCTCGATGCCGAGAGTCGGTATCGGGCTGAGCAGCAGTCCGATCAGCCAGAGTGCGAGCACCGGCACGTTGAGTAATCCGAGCACGGTGGCGAACAGGCCGTCCACGGTTGCGAGAAGGCCGGCGCGGACCCGGGCTCGGGGCGTCATGCCACCATCATGGCGCTTCCGCGAAATCGTCCGGCGGTCGCAAGGGTGCTGGCACCCCAAAGCGGCTGGGCTCTGATACTCCTGACCGCCCGGCCCGGATTCCGGACACTGGAAGGATGACGACAACCGCAGCCCGGCGGGCCCCGCACTCCGGCAGTGATTTCGCAGAGCTGAATCGGAGGATCAACGCGCTCGGTCTCATGCGGCGACGACCGGCCTACTACGCCGTGCGTCTGACCGTGGTGGGCCTGTTGGTGATCGCGGGCTGGACGGCTTTCGCCGTGATCGGCGAGTCCTGGTGGAACCTGGTCACGGCGGTCTTCCTGGCCGTGGCGTTCGCGCAGCTGGCACTGGTCGCCCACGACCTGGCCCACCGGCAGGTGTTCCGCACCCGGCAGCCGAGTGAGATCGCCGGCCGGGTGGCCGGCAACCTCGGCATCGGGATGAGTTACGGCTGGTGGATGGAGAAGCACTCGCGCCACCACAGCAACCCGAACCACGACGACCTCGACCCGGACGTGGCGCCCGAGGTGCTGATCTGGGCGACCAAGTCGGCGCTCGGCCGCCGTGGGCTGGCCGGGTTCGTCACGCGTCACCAGGCCGGACTGTTCTTCCCGCTGCTGACCCTGCTCGGCCTCGACCTGAAGCTCGCCAGCGTCAAGGCGATCCGGGCCGGCCTGGTCAAGCGCCCGGTCCTGGAGAGCGTGCTGCTCGTCGTGCACTTCGCCGTCTACCTGAGCGCGCTGTTCATCGTGCTGTCCCCGCTGCAGGCGATCGCGTTCGCGGTCGTGCACCAGGCGCTGTTCGGCCTCTACCTGGGGATGACCTTCGCGCCGAACCACAAGGGCATGCCGCACCCGACCGGTGACGAGGACTTCCTGCGCAAGCAGGTGGTGACGTCCCGGAACGTGACCGGCGGCTGGTTCGTCGACGTCGCGCTGGGCGGCCTGAACCACCAGATCGAGCACCACCTCTTCCCGGCCATGCCGAGCCCGAATCTGCGCAAGGCGCAACCGATCGTCCGGCAGTACTGCGCCGAGATCGGCGTGCCGTACGTGCAGACCGGGCTGATCGAGTCGTACCGGCAGGCCCTGCGTTTCCTGCACGAGGTCGGGGCGCCGCTGCGCGACGAACGGGCGGGGAAGAGCGCCTGACGACGGACTCCGGGGTGGCCCTGACGCGGTGAACCCGCTCAGGGCCACCCTGTTCTCGTCGGGAAGCGCCATGATGGCCTCGATGACCGAGGACGCCGGGAGGCGATCATGACTACCGTTTCGGCCGAGCGGCTCGCGGCGATCTTCGTCGAGGTGGCGGACACCCTCGGCGACGAGTTCGACCTGACTGCTTTCCTGCAGATGCTCACCGTCCGGGCGGCCGGTCTGACCGACGCGTCAGCGGTCGGGCTGATGCTGGCCGACCAACAGGGGCGGCCGGAGCTGACGGCCGGCTCGGACGTGAACGTCCACCGGCTGCAGTCGTTCCAGCTGCAGTACCGGGACGGCCCCGGCCTGGACGCGTTCCGGACCGGCGCCACCGTGATCAACATCGACCTCGGCGCGGCCGGTGACCGGTGGCCGCGCTTCGCGGCGCGGGCGGCGAGAGCCGGGTTCGGCTCGGTGCACGCGATCCCGCTGCGGCTGCGGGACCAGGTGATCGGTGCGATGAGCGTCTTCTGGACGGCCACCGGCGCCGGTCTCGCCACCCACGACGTGCTGGTCCTGCGGGCGCTGGCCGACGGGGCGACCATCGCGCTGCTGAAGGAACGCGCGATCAGCCGGAGCGAACGGCTGGCCGGGCAGTTGCAGGGCGCCCTGAACAGCCGGATCGTGATCGAGCAGGCCAAGGGTGCGATCGCCGAGCGGAACGGCGTCCCGATCGACGAGGCGTTCCAGCTCCTGCGGTCCTACGCCCGGCGCAACAACCAGCGGCTGAGCGAGCTGGCGCACACCATCGTCAACGACCAGAAGAACGCGCCCGACCTCTACGCCTGAGCCGGTCCGGTGCCGTCCGGCGGGTCGTCCGCGGCGGCGCCGAGGATCTCCCGGGCCAGGTCGGCCAGCCGCCGGTTGCTGTTGCGGGCCTGCTGGCGCAGCCGGGTGAAGGCCACGTCCATCGGGATGTCGTGCCGCTCCGCCAGCACCCCCTTGGCCTGCTCGATCACCACCCGGGTGGTGAACGCCTGCTGGAGCTGCGCGGCGTACAGCCGCTGGGTGGTCAGCGCCCGATGCTGCAACAGGCTGATCGTGGCCAGGTCGGCCAGCGCCCGCGCGAGCCGCTGACCGGGCGGCTGCAGCGGCCGGGCGGACCGGCTGAACAGGCTCAGCGCCCCGATCACCTGATCGCCGCGACGCATCGGGACGGCGTGTGCCCGGCGGTACCCGGCCGCGCGGGCCGGGTCGGCCAGCGACTGCCAGCGCGCCTCGACCGGATCGAGGCGGGCGTCCGCGACGGGCTCACCGGTCCGGAAGGCGATCACCGACGGCCCGTCGCCACCGGTCAGGCCGGCCTGCTCCAGCCGGCGGACGTCGGCGCCGGAGAGGGCCGCTATCCGCAGCGTGCCGACCGTGTCGGCGAGCAGCACGCCGGCTCCGTCGACGCCGAGCAGGTCCCGGCAGTGCTGGGTGAGCTGCTGCAGGTAGGCGGGGAGGTCGAAGTCGTCGCCGAGGGTGTCGGCGAGGGTGACGAGCACGCGGCCGACCCGGTCCGCGGGCGCGAGGTCACGGCCGGAGCCGTCTGGGGAGGTCACCGATCCAGGCCCCGTTCGAACCGCAGCCGGCCGCTCAACACGTCCTCGACCACCTCGGACAGGGACTGGCGCCGGTCCTCGGCGTGCCCGCGCAGCCGGCGCATGGCCGCGGGGGCGTCCGCGTGGATCTGGGCGATCACCATGCCGACGGCCTGCTGGGTC
Organism: Actinoplanes awajinensis subsp. mycoplanecinus; assembly: GCF_001509495.1. Taxonomy (NCBI): domain Bacteria; kingdom Bacillati; phylum Actinomycetota; class Actinomycetes; order Micromonosporales; family Micromonosporaceae; genus Actinoplanes; species Actinoplanes awajinensis. The sequence goes on from NZ_LLZH01000167.1 coordinate 38,973, forward strand.
CGGGCCGCCTCGACCGGCAGCTCCGCACCGCTCTGCGGCTCGGCCCGAAGCAGGTCGTCGAGCAGCAGCAGCGCGGTCGCGGCGGCGTAGCGCGACGCCGTGCCCTGATCATCGTCGGACAACGGGCCAGGCTCGGCCCGGCACAGGTCGAGCACCGCCACCGGGTGATCGGCGCTGAGGACCGGGAAGGCGAACACCGCCGCGACGCCCTGGTCCCGGGCCCGGGGTGCGAAGTCCGGCCAGCGCCCGGCCGCCGACGCCGCGGTCAGGTCGCCGACCAGGACCGGTCGCAGGGTGCGGGCCGCCTCGACGCCGGGACCCTGCGCCAGGCTGATCTGCAGGTCCTCGACCTCGTCGGCGAGTTCACCGGCGTGCGACGCCAGGAACCAGCCCTCGGGACCGGCGAACATGGTCAGGCCCACCCCGGTCGGTGTCCCGATCGAGGCGCGGCAGTGCTGGCAGACCGCCTCGGTGCCGCCGGCCGCGCGCAGGCGCACGACCAGGCGGCCGACCTCATCCGGCGGCGGTGACCCGGTCATCGGGCACCGGCCGGAGGGCGGCGGACAGCGAGATGGGCAGATGCCGGCACGGCAACTCCTGGGGGCCGAATGAGTCGGTTCCCGCCAGGGTCTGGGACGGCGACGGCCTGAGCCGTGGTCGCAGTCTACGCCTTTCGATATCGCCCGTTATCGGACGAAACCCGGCCAAACCCGACTGATCAGCTGACGGGCCGGCAACCGCGGCGTGCCGCCACCGCATCAGCCGAGGGGCCACCGCCAGGGCCTGCCGGGGTCAACTCAGCCAGACGATGACACCGGTGACGTCGTGCAGCACGGCGGCGACTCCGGCCCGGACGGCGTCACCGCAGCGGGCGGCGGTGAACGAGGCCGGGTCGTACGTGGTGGCCGAGCCGAGACCCTCGCCGCGGAAGGACGCGCCGGCCCAGTCGGCCGCGGTGACGTTGCCGGTGGGCTCGGCCAGCTCCGCGCCGACGACCAGGAACTGCTGGTCCAGGTGGTTCGCGGTGACCACGGCGAGCGGGTCGATCAGGGTCTCGCCGGCGCTGACGATCAGGTCGGGGGCCAGCCGGACGGCCTCGGCGATGTCCGGGATCGGGTCGGTGGCGTCGGCGGTGATCGTCCGCAAATCGGCTTTTTCGGTTGTGGCCCATGACGTCACGGCGCTGACCAGGGCGCGGGTCGGCGCGTCGTCGCCGGTGGCGAGCAGCACCACGCGGTACCCCTCGGGCGGGTGAACGCCGGACCAGGAACCGGGCGCCGGGGTGATCGTGCTCTCCGGGGCGGGTGTGGCCGAGGAGGCCAGGAAACCCGGGCCGAGGGTGCCGGCCGGTACCGGTGCGGCGTGCGGCTCGGACCAGTCGTCGCCGGAGCCGCAGCCGGTGAGCAGGGTGGCGGCCGCGGCGAGGGCAGCGACGGCGCGGAGCGGGTGGCGCAAGGGGTTCTGCCTAAGAACGAGCGGACGGAACACCCTTCCTACACCGGATCCGGGGCGTTCCGAGATCACCGGATCACGTTGTCGTCAGCGGTTCGCCCGCCGTCTGGATCTTGTTAACCGGGGGCGTGCACGGTGCTCAGGCCACCTCTAAGGAGCCACCTTGCTACGCCGTTCCCTCACCGTCGCCGCCCTGGGGGTCGCCGCCACGGCGACCGTCCTGCTGAGTGCCGCGCCGGCGCTCGCGCACGGTTTCAGCTCCACCGTCTACGTCGACGTCACCGCCGGGGACGCCGGTCGCGTGCGTACCGCGGTCGAGCTGGAGTACGACCTGTTCATCGTGTCGGCCGCCGACTACGAGTCCGACGATCCGCTGTTCCGGGCCGGCACCGACGCGTTCGAGGCCGAGGACACCGTCGCCATGGGCGCGGCGCTCAACGCCCACCGGGAGTCCGCGGTCCGGTACGTCACCGAGCGGTTCGGGATCAGCTCCGACGGGACCTGCACGGGCGCGCCGTCCGGTGACTTCACCATGGGTGCGCGGGAGGGAGTCCCGTACGCGACAATGCTCCTGGACTGGACCTGCCCGCCGGGCGGTGACGCCCACGAGGTGCGCAGCGCGCTGTTCCCGGACACCGAGACGTACGTCAAGGGCGTCAAGACCATCGTGACGTACGCGCTGGACGGCCGGACCGGCAGCGCCGCGCTGGACGCGAGCGCACCGACGTTCTCCACCGGGCAGTCCTGGCAGCACCGGTTCGGCGAGTTCTTCCTGCTCGGGGCGGAGCACCTGCTCACCGGGATCGACCACATCCTGTTCCTGCTGGCGCTGATCGCCGGGTCACGGCGGCTCCGGGAGATCGTGCTGGCGGCGACCGCGTTCACGGTGGCGCACTCGGTGACGTTCATGCTGGCCGCGCTGGGGCTCGTCGACGTGCCGGCCCGGGTGGTGGAGCCGGTCATCGCGCTGTCGATCGCGGTGGTGGCCGGGTGGAACCTGATCGCCGCGTACTTCGACAAGCCGGACAACAACGGCCGGCTCGGCGTGGTCTTCCTCTTCGGACTCGTGCACGGGCTCGGGTTCGCCGGCGCGCTCGGCATCGACGAGGCGTTCTCCTGGACCCTGCTCTGGTCGTTGCTGGTCTTCAACGTCGGCATCGAGACCGTTCAATTGAGCGTGATCGCCCTGGCCTTCCCCCTGCTGATCGTGCTGCGACGCAGGTCACCCCGGGCCGGACGGTGGGCCACCGGGATCGTTTCGGCGGGTGTGTCCGTGATGGGACTGATCTGGTTCGGGCAGCGCCTGCTCGAGGGCTGAGCTCTTCCGGCGTGCGTCGACAGTGCTCTTGATCTTGTTCACCGGCGGTTCACCGGGCAGGGCCAGCTTGATCTCGCTTCCCCGAACTTTCCCACTGGGAAGCCACTTCTCTCATCAGGAAAAGGAACGGACACCGATGAGAACGAATCACCGGCATCGTCTGGCCGTCAGCGCCACCACGGTGTTCCTCGGCGTGAGCGTCGCCCTCGGCAGCGGTCTCGCCACCCCCGCCTTCGCGGACAGCACCACGGTCTCCGCCGTCATCCTCGGCGTCGGCGCCAACGAGGCACAGCGCATCGTCACCTGGTACTCCACGGTGGACGTGGCGCAGCAGGTCCAGGTCGCGCCGACCGCCACGCTCGGCGCGAACGGCGAGTTCCCGGCGGACGCGGTGACCTTCGCCGCGACCGGCGCGGCGAACATCGCCACCAGCGGCGGGTTCAACCGGCACTCGACGATCACCGGGCTGCGGGAGAACACGTCGTACTCGTACCGGGTGGGCTCGGCCGGTGACTGGTCGACGGTGTACGCGTTCAGCACGCAGGACTTCGAGGGCGACTACGACTTCCTGTTCTACGGCGACCCGCAGATCGGCGCGTCCGGCAACGTGGCCAAGGACCAGGCCGGTTGGACCGACACCCTGGACGTGTCGCTGACCGCCAACCCCAAGGCCGAGCTGCTGGTCTCCGGCGGCGACCAGGTGGAGACCGCCAACACGGAGTCGCAGTGGAACGCCTTCCTGGCCTCCGACAAGCTGCGTCAGTACCCGTGGGCGGCCACCATCGGCAACCACGACGTCGGCGGCAAGGCGTACGAGCAGCACCTCTACACGCCGAACACCGACCGGTCGACCGCGTACTACGCGGACGGCAAGGGCACCGCCACCTCCGGCGGTGACTACTGGTACGTCTACAAGGACACCCTGTTCATCGACCTGAACAGCAACAGCTACGCCACCTCGCAGGGCGGCGGCGGGGACGCGGCACACGTCGCGTACGTCACCGACGTGATCAACAAGCACGGCTCCGAGGCGAAGTGGACCGTGCTGGTCTACCACCACTCGATCTACTCGGCCGCGTCGCACGCCAAGGACGCGGACAACAAGGTGCGCCGGGTCGACTTCCCGGCCACGTTCTCCAAGCTCAGCGTCGACCTGGTGCTGCAGGGCCACGACCACGTCTACACCCGCAGCTACCTGATCAAGAACGGCGCGAAGGCGAACCCCGACGAGCAGCCCGGCCAGTCCGAGGTGTTCGCCGGTCCCGGCGGTGTGCTGTACGTGACGGCGAACTCGGCCTCGGGTTCCAAGTACTACGACATCACCACCCCGGACAGCAGCGGGACCAGCGGCGCGGGCAACGGCGCCGACCCGCTGAAGCCGGAGGACTACTGGTACAACTCCGTGCAGAACCAGGAGCACGTGCGGTCGTACGTCAAGGTCCAGGTGCGCAACGACAAGCTGGTCGTCGAGGACGTCCGGAGCGGCACCTGCGCCGCGCCGAACGCGTCGGTCGAGCTGGGCCTGTCGTGCAGCAACGACGCCGCCACCAAGGGCGTCGGCACGGTCGTCGACAAGGTGACGGTGCACCCGTACCACGGTGACAACCAGGACATCCAGGTGAACGTGCCGGCCCTGGCGCCGGGCGAGTTCGGCTGGACCATCGACGGCCAGAACGGCCTGGTGGACCTGGGCACCGCCGCGCAGCAGAAGGACGCGTTCTTCCTCAGCGCGGACGGCAAGATCAACCCGATCAAGGTGACCGACAGCCGCCGGACGCTCTCACCCTGGGCGCTCTCGGCCAGCGTCGGTGACTTCGCCGACGCCGCGAAGTCCTTCTCCGGCGCGTACCTCGGCTGGTCGCCGTACCTGGTGACCAAGGGCGCCGGCGCGACCGCCGGCAGCGCGGTGGCCTCCGGGTACGACAACGGCGGCAAGGGTCTCTCCGAGTCGGCGGTGCTCGGCTCGGCCGCGCAGGGCCACGCCCGTGGCTCCGCGGTGCTCGGCGCCGACCTGGGCCTGAAGTTCCCGGACAGCGTCGACAAGGGCAACTACCGCACCACCCTGACGATCACTGCGCTGAGCAGCTGACCGTTGTTCTCCTGGGCGGGGCGCTCCGGCGTCCCGCCCACCTTTTTAAGGACTTCGCCATGCGCCGCACCGTCGCGTTCCTGGCCGCCGCCTTCGCGGTCGTCGGCCTCAGCCCCGCACCCGCCCTGGCCGAGGGCGGTGACGTCACCTGGACGGTCCGCACCGCCTCGAACAGTTACGGCTCCGCCCGGTCCAGCTTCAGCTACGCGGTGAACCCGGGCGGCACCACCGAGGACGGCCTGATCGTCGCGAACAAGGGCACGACGCCGCTGACCCTCACGGTCTACGCCGCCGACGGCCTGACCACCTCGGCGGGGCAGCTCGACCTGCTCGCCCGGGACAAGACGTCGAAGGGCGTCGGCGTCTGGGTCAAGGCCGGCAACGGCACCGTGACCGTCCCGGCCGGTAAGGTCGCCGAGGTGCCGTTCGCGGTCACCGTCCCGGCCAACGCCACCCCCGGCGACTACGTCGGCGGCATCGTCACCTCGCTGACCGCGCCCGACTCGACCGCCCAGGTCAACGTGGAACGCCGGCTCGGCATCAAGATCAAGCTGCGGGTCGGCGGTGACCTGGTCCCGGCGCTGGCCATCGAGGACATGTCGGTCAGCCGGACCGCGGTCACCTACAAGATCCACAACACCGGTAACGCGGTGCAGTCCGCCCGGCAGGCCGTGACGATCACCGGTCCGTTCGGCTGGTTCCGCACCGAGGCGCCGGCCATCGCCGCGCCGCCCGAGTTGCTGCCCGGCGAGAGCTGGACGGTCACCGTGCCGGTCGAGGACCTCACCCCGGCGGTGCTGATGACCGCGACCGCGACGCTGACCCCGCTGGTCACCGACGAGTCCGGCTCGACGACGGCGCTGGCCGACGTCTCGGCGACCGCACACCTGTGGGTGCTGCCCTGGACGTGGACGATCCTGCTGCTGGTCGCGATCGCCGCGGTCGTCGCCGGGGTCCTGCTGGCCCGCCGGGCCCGGCGACGGCGCCAGGCCCGCGAGGAAGCCCGGATCAAGGCCGCTGTCGCCGAGGCGTTGTCGGCGGTCTGACCCCTTTTTTCGTACGTACAAAAAAGTCGCCTTGCCGATGCTCAGCATCCGGGACGGGCGGACGGCCGGGACCACCGGATTCGTCCTGGTCACGGGTGTCTTCCGGGGCAACCTGGTGGTGGATCGCGGCCGGGGCTGGCATCGTTCCCGGGGGTAACGCCGAGTGGAGGAGGTCCGATGCGGCAGGCGCAACGGCTGAAGAGCGTCCGGTACGACATCCGGGGCCCGGTGCTGCGCCGGGCACAGGAGCTGGAGGCCGCCGGGCACCGGATCCTCAAGCTCAACCTCGGCAACCCGGCCCCGTGGGGGCTGGCCACGCCCGCGCCGATCGTCGCCGACATGGTGCAGAACCTCGTCGACGCGCAGGGGTACAGCGACGCCCGCGGCATCTACTCGGCCCGGGTCGCGGTCGCCCAGCACTACCAGACCCTCGGTGTGACCAGCGTCCAGCCGGACGACGTGCTGCTCGGCAACGGCGTCTCCGAGCTGATCGTGATGGTGCTGCAGGCACTGCTGGACACCGGCGACGAGGTGCTGGTGCCGAGCCCGGACTATCCGCTGTGGACCGGCGCGGTGAGCCTCTGCGGTGGCCGCGCCGTGCACTACCGCTGCGACGAGAGCGCCGGCTGGGCCCCCGACCTGGAGCACATGGCGGCGCAGATCACCGAGCGCACCCGCGCCCTCGTGGTGATCAACCCGAACAACCCGACCGGCGCGGTCTACTCCGAGGAGGTCCTGCTCGGCATGATCGAGCTGGCCCGCCGGCACGGCTTGGTGATCTTCGCCGACGAGATCTACGACAAGATCGTGTACGACGGCGCGGTGCACCGCACCCTCGCCGCGCTCGCCCCGGACGTTCCGGTGGTCAGCATGGGCGGCCTGTCGAAGACCCACCGGGCCGCCGGTTTCCGCTCCGGCTGGCTCGCCACCAGCGGCTTCTCCAGCACTGACGACTACCTGGACGGCCTGCAGCTGCTCGCCAACATGCGGCTCTGCCCGAACGTGCCCGCCCAGCACGCCATCCAGACCGCGCTCGGCGGCTACCAGAGCATCGAGGAGCTGATCCGCCCCGGCGGCCGTCTCCTGGAGCAGCGCGACCACGCCTGGCGCTCCCTGGTCGCCATCCCCGGTGTGGACTGCGTGAAGCCGGCCGGCGCGCTCTACCTCTTCGCCCGCCTCGACCCCGAGGTCCACAAGATCCACGACGACGAGAAGCTGGTCATCGACCTGCTCGAGCAGCAGCACCTGCTGATCTCGCACGGCACCGGCTTCAACATCGACACACCGGACCACCTGCGACTGGTGTTCCTGGCGCCGACCGACGTGCTCGACGACGCGGTCGGGCGGATCGCGACGTTCCTGTCGACGTACCGGCAGTAGTCACCCGTCCGGGGTCCTGTGCTCAGCGGCGGTCGCGCGGCAACATTGCCTGTCATGACTCGTGGCCGCTGGTGGGCTGTCGGTGGTGTTGTCGTCGTGACCGCGGTCGCCTTCCTCGTCGCGGTGGTGTGGTGGGGTGTGGACAGCCTGGAGCAGGTGAGCTGGGTGGCAGGCATCCTGGGCTTCGCCGCAACCGTCGTCATCGCCCTCCTCGGCCAGCCCTCCGCACCCCCGCCCCCTGGCACAGCCTCGTCATCGGGCGCGGTGCCGGGGCGGCGGTGGGATCGGGCGCCGGTGCGGTCCGGGGTCGGTCCGGTGCTGGGGCTCGGTGCGCTCGGTGTCACGCTGATCGCGGCGATGGTCCTCGGCGCGGCAGCCCTCCTCACGCGCTGATCACGCGATGCTTCCCGCGCTGCTCGCGCGGGGTGGCTGCGGTGAGGCGCCGCGGCGCGCTTGCAGGTGGTGGGCTGGTTCTCAGGGGTGTCTCCGCGACGCGGAGACACCCCTGAGAACCAGCCGGGACCGCGGGTGAACCGGCGGTGTCAGCCGTCAGGGGGAAGCCGTATGGCGGCTCAGCGAACCCGGATGAACGGTGCAAAAGATCTAAATGTGCCCATAGGCTCCCCGGGGTGACAAACCAGTTAGCCACCGTCGCCGACGGGCGGGTCGCGTTCGGCGACGCGGTCGCCCGGGTCGCGGAATCGCTCAGCCCGCTCGGGGCCGCTGCCCGGATCATCGCCGAGTCGACCGCCTGCGCGGTCGCGATGAAGGAACTCGACGTCGCCGGGCGGCGGATCGACGCCGACACCGAGGTGACGCTCACCCGGCTGGCCAACCGGCGCACCGACGCCGCGGCCTCGCTGCGGGAACTGCGCCGCCAGGTGGGCCGCACCGACCTGACCGCCGAGGCGCTGCGCCAGTGCATCCGGAACATGCAGCGCGCCCTCGGCCGCCGCGGCACCACCCCGGACGAGGCGCGGGTCTACGCCGAGTTGATCCACGGCTTCAGCGCCGACCTGCTCAGCCATCACTCCCAGCAGGGGAGCCAGGTGCTCACCGGCATCGACATGGTCCTCAACGGCGATGCCGCACCCCGGCTCGGCGGCGGTGCGGCACCCCGCCGGGCCGGTGGCGGGCGTGGGCGCGTGCGCGGAGGCGGCAGCAGATGAGCGGGGCGAGAAGCGGGTGCCTGCCGATCCTCGCCCTGCTCGCCAGCCCCTGCCTCGCCCCCTACGGTGTCGCCGCCTTCGCCACCCCGGTGCTCGCCCCCTACGTCTACCTGAACCACCCGTCCTCGTTCGCCAAGGACCGCACGGTCTGGCTGGTGCTGCTGGCCGCGGTGCCGGTGCTCGCGTTCGTGCTGGTCCGCTGGGCGAGCCCGGCCGACGGACGGCTGCGCGGCCGCGGTGACCGGCACCCGCCGGCGTCCCGCGCCCGGCGGCCAGGTCTGCGCGCCCGCCGCCCGCACCCGATCCGCGGATACCTCGACCGGATCCTCCTGCTGGTCGGCTCCACCTCGGCCGTCACCCTGTGCCTGGCGTGGAGCGGCCACGACATGTACGGACCGCTGGCCGGGGTGGAGACGATGATCCTGCTCGGCGCGGTCGGCGGCACGCTGATCGTGGTGCTGGTCGGGATCCGCCGCTGGGACCGGCCGTACGTCGCGCCGGTCACCGTCGAGCAGGTCCGCGCGCACAACCAGCGTGCGCGCAAGGAGCTCCGCCGGATCCGCGCCGACAACGAGCGGGTGACCCGGATGGTCGCGAAGCTGGAGGCCAAGCTCACCGACGCGCACACTCGCCGGGACTTCGCCGTGCTGCGCACCATGCACCACGAGTCGTACGGCTGCGCGGACAGCGTCTATGTGCACTATCGGTCGGTGGAGGAGTCGCTGGGGCTGGTCTCGCAGCTGGTCCGCAGCGTGCGGATCACCGGCTGGCAGCCGAGCGGGGTGGTCCGGCGCGCGGTGAACCGTAAGGCGCGGGTGGCGTTCGTCCAGTTGCGCACCGAGACCGGCGGGCTGGCCGGGACCGCGGGCGAGCTGCGCTCCGAATGGACGCGGAACCGCGACCTGGTGCAGACCCTGAACGTGCGCACCGCCGACCTCAAATGCCAGATCCGCGACGAGTGCGGCCCCGCCGGCCTGCGCTGGTTCGAGGCCCTCCAGGACCGCCGCGACGCCGCCCGCCTGGCCGAGGGAAAACCCGTCAGCTGACCACCCGGCTGGTGCTCAGGGTTGTCTCCCGGGCGTTGAGGCACCCCTGAGAGCCAGCCGGGGGCCGGGGGCGCGCTGCGGTCGGGAGTGGCAGCGGTGTCGCGGTGGCCTCACGGGCGGGACGTGGCTCGTAGCCTGCGGACGGGTGCTCCGTATGCGTACCGGAAAAGGGTTAACGGTGACGGGCGGCCATCGTCTCGACCGCGGACATCAGCAGGTCGAGGCCGAAGGCGTAGTAGTGCTCGAGGTCGGGCGGCTGCTGGTAGGTCTTCGCGAACTCGATCATCATGGGGAACTGGTCGGCGGGCAGGCACTCCAGCATGGCCCGCTTCTGCCGGCGCCACTCCGGGGCCTGCTCCCGCGGCACGGTCGCCGGGCAGTCGGGCTGGCCGGCGGCGAGGCCCATGGCGCCGTTGAGCAGGTACATCGCGATCCAGTACGCCTCTTCGACGCCGAAGCCGCCCTCGGTCAGCAGCGCGAGGGTGTCGTTGGTGGCGCGGGCGAAGCTGTCCGAGCGGGTCTTGTCCGTCGAGTGCAGCAGGTCGGGCAGCGCCGGGTGGGCGCGCATGACGTTTATCGCAGTCTGCACGATCGCGCGGAGCTGCACCTGCCACGGATCGCCGGTGCCACGGTCGGCCCGCAGCCCGCTCAGCACGTGGTCGACGACGCCCTGCAGCAGCTCGTCCTTGTTCTTGAAGTGCCAGTACAGCGCCATCGGCGTGACGCCCAGCTCCTTGGCCAGGCGCCGGATGGTGATCGCGTCGAGGCCCTCCTCGTCGGCGAGGCGCAGGGCGCGTTCGGCGACGGTCGCCTTGCTCAGTCGTTCCGCTGGGGTCACTTGACAACCATACAACGTACAGGTCTCATGTACGAGGTACATGTACGTCGTACAAGTACAACGTATATTGCTCGGCATTGGGGGATCGAATGGAGAAGAACCGTCGGTGGTGGGCGCTGGTAGCGGTGGCCCTCGGGACGTTCATGACGTATCTCGACAACAACGTCGTCAATGTGGCGCTGCCGTCGATCCAGCGCGAGCTGAACCTCAGCATCTCCGGGCTGGAGTGGATCACCAGCGCGTACATCCTGGTCTTCGCCGGCCTGCTGCTGGCCGGTGGCCGGATCGGGGACGTCCTGGGGCACCGGACGGCGTTCCTCTCCGGCCTGGCGGTCTTCACCGTCGCCTCGGTCGCGGCGGGCCTGGCCGGCAGCCAGGAACTGCTGATCGGCGCCCGCGCCGTGCAGGGCATCGGTGCGGCGCTGCTCTCCCCGGCGGCGCTCGCGCTGCTCCGGGAGCTGTTCCCGGACCCGAAGGAGCGCGGCACCGCGATCGGCGTGTGGGGCGCGGTCGGCGCGCTCGCCCTGGCCATCGGCCCGTTCACCGGCGGGGTGCTCAGCCAGCACGTCTCCTGGGGCTGGATCTTCCTGATCAACCTGCCGATCGGCGTGGCGACGCTGGCCATCTCGATGATCAGCATGCCGGCCGGCCGCGCCACCGTGGCCCGGGCCGCCGGCGCCTGGCGTCGTCTGGACCCGATCGGGCTGGCGACGTCGTCGCTGTCGCTGTTCGCTCTCACGTACGCCCTGATCGAGGGTGACTCCGAGGGCTGGACGTCCGGCCTGATCCTGGGGTCGTTCGCGGTCGCCGCCGTGGCCGCCGTCGCGTTCGTGGTCCAGCAGAGCCGTACCGCCGACTCGATGGTCAACCTGGACTTCTTCCGGAACCGGATGTTCACCGGTGGCCTGCTGGCGATGGGGCTCTGGGCCTTCGGTGTCTTCGGCATCTACTTCTACATGGCCATCTACCTGCAGAACGTGCTCGGTTTCTCGCCCACCGAGGCGGGCGCCGGCTTCATCCCGATGGCTCTGATCACCGCGGTCGGCGCCATGCTCGCGCCGCGCTTCGAGGCCCGCTTCGGTGTCGCCCGGGTGACCGCTTTCGGTCTCGCGGTGATGGCCGCGGCGATCGGTGGCATCGCACAGTACGGCGAGGGCACCCACTACCTGGCCCTGCTGCCCTGGTTCGCGCTCTACGGCGTCGGCGGCGGCCTGCTCATCCCGCTGAGCAACGTGGTCGTCGACGCGCTGCCGGTCGAGCGCGCCGGTATCGCCTCCAGCATGCTGAACGTCTCCCGCGAGGTGTTCGGGCTGCTCGGGGTGACCGTGCTGGGCGCCATCCTGAACAACCGGGCCGGCGCCACCACCGGCACCGAACTGCACCGCTACCTGGTCGGCTACCAGTACGCCCTGGTCGTCGCGGCGGCCCTGGTCGCCGTCGGTGTGCCGCTCAGCCTCTGGATGCTCCGCGCCAAGCGGACCGGCGACAGCGCCAAGCGGACCGGCGACAGCGCCAAGCGGACCGGCGACAGCGCCAAGCGGACCGGCGACAGCGCCGGGCGGCCCGGCGACGGCACGGTGGAGCCGGTCCCTGTCCTTGAGACGATCTGACGCTCGGTGGTGAGGGAGTCGGACACCCGTGTTCGACTCCTTCAGTGAAAATTCCGGTGAGTGCCCTGGCCGCGGGGCTGGTCGCGGTGCTCGTCTCGTTCTCCGGGCCGTTCGTGGTGGTGCTCACCGCCGCCTCGGCCGCGCACCTGACCGAGGCGCAGACCACCTCCTGGGTGTGGGCGATCGCGGTCGGCAGCGGCCTGACCTGCCTGGTGCTGAGCCTGATCACCAAGATGCCGGTGATCACCGCGTGGTCCACGCCCGGCGCGGCGCTGCTGGTCGGCTCGCTGGGCGCGTACCGGTACTCGGACGCGGTCGGCGCGTTCCTGTTCGCCGCGATCGGGATGACCGTCCTGGGCTTCTCCGGACTGTTCGGCCGGATCCTGGCCAAGGTCCCGCCGGGCATCATCTCGGCGATGCTGGCCGGGATCCTGCTGCCGTTCGCGCTCGACGCGTTCCGGCAGCTGCCCGGGGCGCCGGCGATCGTGCTGGCCGTGCTCGGGGCGTACTTCCTGGGCCGGCGGTTCCTGCCGAACTACGCGGTGCTGCTCGCCCTCGGCGCCGGGGTGGCGGTCGCCGCGGCCGGGCACGACCTGCACCTGGGCGGGGTCCGGCTGGAGATCGCGCTACCGCACCTCACGGTGCCGACGCTGAACCCGTCCGCGCTGGTCAGTATCGGACTGCCGCTGCTGATCGTGACGATGGCCTCGCAGAACGCGCCGGGTCTCGCGGTGCTGCGCGGCAGCGGGTACCAGCCGGACGACCGGCTGCTGCTCACCGGTACCGGACTCACCTCGGTGCTGCTCGCGCCGTTCGGCAGCCACGCGATCAACCTGGCCGCGATCACCGCGGCGATCTGCACCGGCGAGCAGGCCCACCCCAACCCCAGGCTCCGGTACGTGGCCGGAGCGGCCTGTGGCGTCTTCTACCTGATCTGTGGCTTCCTCGGCACCGGGCTGGTCGGGTTCTTCACCGCGCTGCCGAAGCCGCTGGTCGCCGCGGTCTGCGGGGTGGCCCTGCTGGGCGCGCTGCTGGGCAGCCTGGCCGGCGCGCTCGACGACCGGCCGGCCCGGGAGGGCGCGCTGGTCACGCTCGCCGCGACCGCGTCCGGGATGACCGTGGCGCACGTCGGTTCGGCGTTCTGGGGCCTGGTGGCGGGCGTGCTGGTGCACCTGATCCTGACAGCGCGCCGAAACAGTCAGGCGGGGACCGGGACCGGGCCGGCCGGGGAGAGCCGGGAGATCCGCAGCCAGACGACGAAGCCCCAGACCACGAACCCGGCGTAGACCGCGTAGAGCACCGCGGACGGGTAGTAGCCGAAGTGCAGCAGCTCGGGCACCCCGACCAGGTCGACGGCGATCCAGCAGAGCCAGAACTCCACCCAGCCGCGGGCCATCGCGTACGTGGCCAGCATCGACCCCACGAAGATCCACGAGTCGGCCAGGTAATACCACCACGGGACCGGGAAACCCGCCCCGACCTGGCGGAAGACGAAGAAGCAGAGCACCACGGCGACGAGCGCACCCGGGATGAAGATCAGTCGCTGCCGGTGGCCGGCCCAGCGCGGCACCACCGCGTCGCCGTGCCCGACCCGGCGGTTGCGCCGCCAGACCCACCAGCCGTACACGCTGGTGATCAGGAAGAACACCTGGCGGGCGGCCTGGCCGTACAGGGGAGTGCCCTGGTCGTTGCCGAGCGCCTGCCCGAGGAACACGGTGAACAGCAGGATGTTGCCGACGATCCCGATCGGCCAGGCGAGCGCGTTGCGGCGCAGTCCGAACAGCGCCGAGCCGAGCCCGAAGGCGTTGCCGACGATCTCCCGCCAGTAGATCGCCTGATCCGGGGTCACCTGCCACTTCGCGGTGTAGAACACGGTCAGCCAGTGATCGAGCCAAGTCACGGCTCATGGTAGGCCGCGCCGAGTTTCCGCCCGGTTTCCACCCGGGCATAGTGGGCCGGTGACCACCGCGATCTCCTGTGCCGTGCAGACCCGCCTCTACTCCGGAGGCCGGGTGGTCGAGCAGGGTTTCGGGTTCGGCGAGCTGGCCGGTCACCTGAGCGACCACCCGGAGGCGGTCGCCTGGCTCGATCTGCTGGAGCCGTCGGCGGCCGACCTGGCCGTGGTCGCCGCCGAGTTCGGCCTGCACCCGCTCGCCGTCGAGGACGCGCTCGCCGAGCACGAGCGCCCCAAACTCGACAGGTACCCGGACCACCTGTTCGTCAACGTCTACGCGGTCGCCTTCGACCACGTCGGCGACGTCTCGCCGAAGGCGCACAAGGTGGAGATCAGCGCGTTCGTCACCGAGCGGGCGCTGATCACCGTGCACAAGGACGAGGGCGACGTCGACAAGCTGGTCAAGCGGTGGGACTCCGACGCCGATCTGGCCGCCTCCGGCGGCGTCAACTTCCTGCTGTACGGCCTGTTCGACGTCGTCGTGGACAGTCAGTACGCCGCCGCCCGGCAGGTCGACGAGGCGATGGACCCGATCGAGGACCGGATGCTCGGCGAGGGTGGCGCGCCCCGCGCGGTCCGGCTGCACGGGTTCGGGCTGCGCCGGGCGCTGGCCATGCTGCGCCGGGCGGTCGCGCCGATGCAGGACGTGGTGGCCGAGGTGAACCGGGCGGACAGCGACCTGGTCGACGACCAGCTGCGGCCGTACTACCGGGACGTCCAGGACCACGCCGAGCGGGCCCTCGAGTCGATCGAGCACTCGCTCACCCGGATCACCGAGCTGCTCGACGCCGACCTCAACGAGCAGAGCAACATCCTGAACGACACCACCCGCAAACTCGCCGCCTGGGCCGCCATCATCGCGGTGCCGACCGCGCTGACCGGCTATTTCGGGCAGAACCTGCCGTATCCCGGCTACGAGCAGCCCTGGGGCTTCGTGCTGAGCACGGCCCTCATCGTGGTCACCGGCGCCGCGCTCTACTACTACCTCAAGAAGCGTGGCTGGCTGTAGTAGCGTCCCCAGGTGATCGGGGGTAGTGAATACATGCTCACCATGGACCTGACCGCCGCGGACCTGGGATACGGCGCCGGTGATCCGGTGCTGCGCGACGTGACGGTGACCGCTCGCCCGGGCGAGATCCTGGCCGTCACCGGCACCTCCGGAGCGGGCAAGACGACGCTGCTCAGCGCGCTGGCCGGGCTGCTCGCACCCCGTTCCGGCACGATCACCGCGGCCGGCTCGCCGCTGGGTGACCGGGACGCCGCGGTCGGCCGTGGCGTGGTGCTGATCCCGCAGGAGAACGGGCTTGCCGCGATCCTCACCGCCGCCGAGAACGTCTCGGTCGCGGTGATCGCGACCGGCGGCACCCCGGCCGACGCCCGCCGCCGGACGGCCGACGCGCTGGCCGCGGTCGGGCTGGCCGGGCAGGCGAACCAGCTGATCGAGGAGCTCTCCGGCGGGCAGCAGCAGCGCGCCGCGATCGCCCGCGGGCTGGCGCTGCGCGGCCGGGTGGTGCTCGCCGACGAGGTGACCAGCGAGCTCGACGCGGCGAACCGGCAGAAGGTCCTCGAGCTGCTGCGCGCCGAGGCGGCCCGGGGCGCCACCGTGGTGCTGGCCACGCACGACCCGGAGGCCGCCGCGGCCTGCGACCGGGAGCTGCACCTGGCCGACGGAACCGCGTCCTGGGCCCGTTCATGAGCGGCCGGTAGCCGCCACGTGTTCATGCTGGTGATCGGCGCGGTGCGGGCCCGTACCGCGCAGGTGCTGACGATCCTCGTCCTGACCATGGTGGCCGCCGCCGTCGCGGTGGCCGGGCCGTGGTTCGCCTACGCGTCGGCCGGTCGCGCCGCGGTCGTCGACCTGGCCGCGGCGGGCGCCGCCGAGCGGGTGGTCACGGCGGTGCAGGACGTGAACACCCAGGGCGAGCCGGTGGCCGCGCTCCGGGCGTTCGGCGACCGGGTCGGACGGGGGCTGGGCATACCGGTGAGCGAGCCGGTGACCGGGCTGAGTGTGCTGCTCAGCGTACGGGTGGGCGCGACCGCCACGCCGATCCGGATGGCGTACCGGGACGGCTTCTGCGCGCACGTACGGCTGGACGGGCCGTGCCCCGGCCGGCCCGCCGAGGTCGCGATCAGCCAGGAGACCGCGCAGCGCCTCGGGGTGGTGCCGGGCGCGTCGCTGCGGCTGCACAGCTCGCTGACGGCCGCGACGGTGACGGTGACCGTGGTCGCCCGGTACACCCGGCGGGATCCGGACGGGCCGTACTGGAGCAACGAGGTGTTCCGCGGGACGGCCGGCCTGGACCCGGTCTTCGCGCCGGTCGAGGCGTTTCGCGCGGCGCCGCTGTGGAACGTCGCCCAGGCGTACGACGCGGTGCTGCCCGACGCTGTGATCCGCGGCGACCGCACGCTCGCCGCGGACCTGGCCGCTGCCGACGCCCGCCTCGGCGCCGACCAGGTACGGCTCGCCACCGGAGCCGGCCGCCTGCTCACCACGATCGCGAAGGACCGGGCCACCGTGCTGCGCGGCGTGCTCACCGCCGGGGTGCAACTGGTGATCCTCACCTGGTTCGCGATCGGCCTGGCCGGGCGGTACACGTCCGGGGACCGGCGGGCCGACGCCGCCCTGCTCAAACTGCGCGGGGTCAGCCGCTCCGGCACCCTGCGACTGGCCTGGGGCCAGCACCTGGTGCCGCTGCTGCTCGGCGTGCTGGCCGGCGCCCCGATCGGCTACCTGCTGGCCCGGGCGCTGACCGGCGCGCACCCGGCGGCCGATGACCGGGCGGCGGCGCTGGCCTGGTCCGCCGCCGCGGCCGGCGCGGTCCTGCTCGGCGGCCTGGCCGTGCTGGCCGTGGTCGAGGCGGTGCTGCTCGGCCGGCCGGTGGCGGCGCTGCTGCGTCCGGCGTCCGGCAATGGCAACCCGTTGTGGTCCTGGCTGGTCGACGTGCTGCTGCTGGCCGTCGCCGGCGCCGCGCTGTTCCAGGCCGGCTCCGGAGCGGCGGACGGGACAGGCACGGCCGGCGCGGCGGACGGGACAGGCACGACCGGCTCGGCGGCCGGGGTGGGCGTGGCCGCGCCGGCCCTGGTCGCGCTCGCCGTCGGGCTGATCACCGCCCGGCTGCTGGGCCGGGTCGCCGCCCGGACCGGCCGGGTCGCGCTGCGTGCCGGCCGGCTGCGGCTCGGCCTGAGCGCCCTGCGACTCTCCCGCTCGACCGGCGTGGAACGGGTGTTCGCGCTGGTCGTGGTCGGTGTCGCGCTGTTCGGCACGGCGGCCGGTGCGCTGTCGGCGGAGAACCGGGCGCGGGCCGGGCGCAGCACCGCCGACCTGGGCGCGGTCCGGGTCCTCACGGTGCCCGACACGAACCGGACCGCGCTGCTCGACGCGGTACGCCGGGCCGACCCGAGCGGCCGCCAGGCGATGGCCGCGGTCGTCACCCGCGACGGTGAGCTGCGGATCCTCGAGGTGGACAGCACCCGGCTGGCCGCGGTCGCGGCCTGGCGCCCGGAGTACGGCCCGGTCACCACGCTGCCCGAGGCCACTGCCGCGGCGACCGTCCCCGCGCCGCCGGCGATCACCGGCGACCGGCTGACCGTCCGGTACCGGCGGGACGGCCCGGACCCGCTCGGCCTCACCCTGACCCTGCGGCACGAGGGCACCGGCGCACCGGTCACCGTCTCGTTCGGCGCGCTCGGCGCGGGGGAGCGGACCGCGGCCGGTACGGTCAGCGGCTGCGCTGAAGCGCCCGGCTGCCGGATCGTGAACTGGGCGCTGACCACCGCGCCGTCCGCGAGCGGGCGCACCGACCCGGCACCGGCCGGCGCCGCGGTGACCCTGCGTGAGCTGCGCCAGGACGGGGCGGACCCGGTGGTGCTGGACGGGGCCGCGCTCGCCGACATCGGGCGGTGGCGGCCCGGCACGGACGGTTCGGCGCTCGACCTGGTCGCCGCGGACCGGGCCCTGCGCCTGGTCGCCGACCCGAACACCGGCGACCGGCCGCACGTCGGCACGCAGGCGTGGGCGGCCGGGACCCGCGGGCCGCTGCCGGTCGTGCTGGCCGGGCCGGCGCCGTCCGACTGGCGGTACACCGACGCGCTGCTCGGGTCGTACGGTGAAAAGACGCCTGTCGCGGTGACCGCGAGTGTCGCGGCGCTCCCGGTGGTCGGACGGTCCGGGGTGATGATCGACCTGGATGCCACCCGGCGGCTGACCGCGGTGGCCGAGCCGGGCGGCCGGTTCCAGGTCTGGCTGGCGCCCGGCGCTCCGCCCGGGATCGTCGGCGCGCTGGTCGCGGCGGGCCTGACGGTCGGCACCGACACCACCGCCACGGCCCGTGAGGAGCAGCTCGGCGGGCAGGGACCGGCCGCGGTGGTGCGGTTCGCGCTGCTCGCCGGGGTGGCGGCGCTGCTGCTGGCCGCGGTGACCGTGGCGGTCGGGCTGACCGTGGAACGTCGCACGCTCGCCGAGCAGCTGGGCGCGCTGCGCCACCAGGGGCTGCCGGCCCGGGTCGCGGTCACCGTGGGGTACACCGGACCAGCCGTCCTGATCCTGACCGGCGTCCTGACCGGGGTGCTGGCCACCGTGCTGGGTGTGGCGCTGACCGGCAGCGCGGTGCCGCCGTTCACCGACGGCTGGCGGGTCCTCGCCGCGCCCTCGCCGCTGGCGCCCGGGGTGCTGGTGGCCGCCGCGCTCGGCGCCCTGTTCCTGCTGGGTCTGCCCGCGTGGTCGGCACTGCGCCCGCTGATCGGGGGAATCCGCCGGTGATCATGCTCGTGCTGGCGATGGTCTGGCACCGCCGCGGCCAGTCGGTCACCCTCGCGCTGCTCGCCCTGCTGGCGGTCGCGTCGGCGGTGGCCGCGCCGGCCTACCTGATCGCCGCGGACCGGGCGGTGGCCGCCGGCCAGATCGCCACCGCCGCGACCGGGGAGCTGAGCCTGACCGTCCGCGCCGTGCAGGACGCGATGACCGGCGACGGCCCCGGCGACGACTTCGCCGACCTGGGCGGGACCCTGATCGCGCTGCCCGGCTTCACGTACTACTACTCCGCGGAGACGCCCACGGTCGGGCTGGAGAAGACCGACCGCGACCCGACCCGGCTGGTCTTCCGGCAGGACGCCTGCTCCCACGTGCGGATCGTGGCCGGGCGCTGCCTGTTCGGCGAGGGCGACGTGCTGCTCGGCGAGCGGACCGCGGACCGGCTCGGCCTGGCGCCGGGCGCCGCGATCACGCTGGCCTCGGCCGTGCCGGACAACTCGGGCGGCGTCCCGCGGTTCGTGCCGGCCGGCGAGCCCAAGACCCTGACCGTCGCGGGGATCTACACCCCGCGCAGCCCGGGTGAGACGTACTGGGGGCGGCACGGCTACTTCGTCACCTCTCTCGGCTTCGCCGGCGAACCCGTGCTGACCACCTCGATGACGCTGCCCGCGATGGACGTGGTCCGCACCGAGATGGCGATCGACGGGATCGCCGCGCCCGGCGCCCTCGACGTCGACCGGCTCGACCGGCTGCGCGCCGAGCTGCGGCGCCTGGATGCGTCGGCCGCCGAGCTGGACCAGACCCTGCAGATCGACACCGACATCCCGCGGCTGCTGGACCGGATCGACGAGGGCCGGGCCGGGGCCGCGCTGCTGGTCCCGGTGCTGGCCGTGCCGCTGGTGCTGCTCGCCTGCTTCAGCATCCACCTGACCGTCGGCTACGGCGCCGAGGGCCGGCAGAGCGAGCTGGCCGTGGTCGCCCTGCGCGGCGCCCGGTGGTGGTCACGCTGGTGGCTGGCGACCGGGGAGAGCCTGGTCGCGGTGCTGGCCGGTGCGCTCGCCGGCTGCCTCGCCGGGCAGTTGCTGATCACCGCGGTGGTCGCGTTCCGGTTCCCCGGCGTCGGGCCGGCCGCCGACTGGTCGTCGCTGCGGTACGCCCCGATCGCCACGCTGATCGCGCTGCTCGCCGCGGTCGCGGCCCAGCGACGGCAGCTCACCCGGCCGGTCGCCGGGCTGCTCCGGCGGATTCCCGGCCCGGGCGCCGGGCGGGTGCCGTACGCCGAAGCGGTGCTGCTGGTCCTCGCCGTGGTGGCCGGCGCCCAGCTGGTCCTCTCCGGCGGCTCGCTCACCGGCGTCGGCCTGTTCGCCCCCGCGTTCACGCTGCTCATCCTGGCCCTGCTCGCCTCGCGGACGGTGCTCCCGGTGATCGGCCGGATCGCCGCCGGTGCGCTGCGCCGCGGCCGGCTCGGACCGGCCCTGGCCGGCCTCCAGCTGACCCGGCGCCCCGGCGCGTCCCGGCTGTTCGCGCTGCTGGCGGCGGCCGCGGCGGTGGCCGGGTACGCGGGCTGCGCGGTGGACACCGCGGTGCAGGGCCGGGACGCCCAGGCCCGGCTGAGCGCGGGCGCGGAACGGGTGCTCACCGTGCAGCCGGTCTCCGGGCGGCAGCTGCTCGACGCGGTGCGCGCCGCCGACCCGGCCGGGACGTGGGCGATGGCGGTCACCCAGCTGCCCGGCGGCGGGCTCGCGGTGGACAGCACCCGGCTGGCCGCGGTCGCGTACGGGCCGTTCCCCACGCTTGATCAGATTCGGCCTTCGGTGGTCGAGCCGGTGACCGTGACCGGGCCGGAACTCGCGATCGACGTGACCAGCGACAGCGATCGGCTGCGGCTGAGCGTGCTGGTCTCCTCGTCCGCCGGAGAAGCCTCGGTCGACGTCGGTGAGCTGCGCAGAGGGTGGCAGACGTACCGGCAGCGCCCGGAGGTCTGCCGGGCCGGCTGCCGGATCACCGGTGTCGAGATCGGCGGCTCCGGCCGGGCGCGGGTCACCGGCCGCGTGATCATCCACTCCCTCGGCGACCGTTGGCTCGCCTCCGAGCGCGGCACCCTCTCCGCGGCACCGGAAGGCGTCACGGTCCGGGCCGACGTCAACCCGGCCTACGCGGAGGTGGTCCGCTTGCGGCCCGCGGGAGTGCCGGATCCGCTCCCTATCGCGTACGCCGGGGAAGTACCCGTGGCGATCACCGGGCTGGCCGAGCAGCCGATCCCGGTGGCGGCGGTGGCGACCCTGCCGGTCGTGCCGTCCCTCGGCCGGCACGCGTACGTGGCCGACCTGAGCTACGCCGGCCTGCTCGCCGCCGGCACCAAGCGGGCCCAGCAGCCGCAGGTGTGGCTGAACGCCGCCGCCCCCGCGGACGCGCAGGCCCGGCTCGCCGCGCACGGGCTGACCGTGGTCGACGACACCGGGGCGTCGGCGATCCGGGACCGGCTGGACCGGCAGGGGCCGGCGCTGTCCCTCGGGTTCTACCTGCTGGCGGCGGTGCTGGCGACACTGCTCGGCACGGGAGCGCTGGTGCTCACCGTGGCGGTGGACCGTGGGCGGCGCGCCGAGGACCTGGTCGCCATGCGGGTGCAGGGTTTGCGTCGCGGGGTGGCCGGGCAGGCGACGTTCTGGACGTACCCGGTGCTGGTCAGCGCCGCGGTCCTGGTGGGCATGCTGGTCGGGCTGGCCGGGTGGTGGGCGACCGGGTGGGCGCTGCCGCTGGCCGGGGTGCACCCGCCCGACCTACCGTTGCCGGGCCGGCCGCGCGCCGGGGTGCTGCTCTGGTGGGGCGGGGGGATCCTGGCGCCGTACCTGCTGGCGGCCGTGCTCGGCGGCCGTGACCTGCAGCGCCGCCTATAGTCCAGCCTCGCCATTTGCGCAAGGGTCCAAAGACTCTGGGATTAATTGATCCAATCAGGGGTCCGGATCCGTTCTGTTCCACAACGAAGCTGTGTGAGCGCTGTGGAAGGGGTTCGTGTGCACGCCGTCGAACGTGGGTCACGCTGGCGTCGTCTGACGGGAGTCGCCGTCGCCGCCCTGGCATCAATCCTGCTGCAGCCGCACGCGGCCTCGGCCGTCGAACCGGGTGTGCCCGACCCGCCGAACCAGCTGATCACCGACACCGGTGAGGGTGACCTCTCCGACGCGGACAAGGACTTCGCGACGAAGGTGCGGCTCGCCGGGCTGTGGGAGATCCCGGCCGGCCAGATGGCCCAGCAGAAGTCGAAGGATCCGCGGATCCAGGCGATCGGCAAGGACATCTCCGCCCAGCACGTGATCCTGGACAAGATGGTCCGGGCCGCGTCGCGCAAGCTGGACATCCCGCTGCCCGACAAGCCCAACGCCGACCAGCAGAAGTGGCTGGGCGAGATGCGGGCCGCCGAGGGCACCGATTTCGACCAGATCTACATCGACCGGCTCCGGGCCGCGCACGGCAAGATCTTCCCGGCCATCGCGACGATCCGGACCAGCACCCGCAACGACACGATCCGCAAACTCGCGCAGCGGGCGAACCAGTTCGTGATGACCCACCTGACCCTGCTGGAGAGCAGCGGCATCGTCGACTTCGCCGCGCTGCCGACCGCACCGCCGCCGGCCGCGGCCACCAGCTCGGCCGCCGCGGCACCGGCCGCCCTGTCCGCGTCCGAGTCGTCGAGCCAGTCGACGTCCGCGCTGGTCAGTACGCCGGTCCTGATCGCCGTGGTGGTCGCCGCGTTCGGGATCGCGGCCTTCGCCAGCCGCCGCTTCCTCCCGGACACCCGCCGCCGTCGCCGCTACCGCAGCCCCTTCTGACAACCCGCACCCAAACTCCCCACGCAACCGGCTACCCCCCGTTGCGTGGGGACTTTCGGTTCGCTCCGCACCCAAAGTCCCCACGCAAGCGGTTAACTCCCGGTGCGTGGGGACTTTCGGCGCTGGAACTTCACACGCGGGGGTTGACCGGGACCACACGCGGACGTCGCCCGGAGGGGTCGGCGTTCTGGACGCGTAGCGGCCAGCCGAGCCCGCAGGGTCCCGGCGGGAGCGGCGGTCCGTACCCCGGCGGACGCACGACCGAAAGCTCTTGAATTTGATCTTCAGGGGGTTTCGGAGCCGCCCGGGACGAGCGTGACCTCGCCGTCGACGTGCTGGACGGTGAAGAGCGTGCCCGGCGGGTAGGAGCCGAGGACCTCGGGCGGCAGCTGGACCGTGCCGTCGCCGGCGACCACCGCGAAGTCCTGGCCGTCGCGGCCCTCGGCGCCGACCCGGCCGTCACGGATGGTGACCGCGCGGCCCAGGCGGGAACCCACCTCGTTGTCGTGGGTCACCACCACGATCGTCGTTTCACGTTCCGCGTTCACCGTTTCGAGTGCATCCAGGACCTCGTCGCGGCCCGCGGTGTCCAGCCGGCTGGTCGGTTCATCGACGAGCAGCAGCCCCGGGCCGGTCGCGATGCCGACCGCGAGCGCGGCGCGCTGACGGCCGCCCGGCGTCAGGTCGGCGAGTTTGCGGCGGCCCTGGCCGGGCAGGCCGACCAGGTCGAGGATGCGGTCCGGGTCGTCGAGCTTGATGCCGCGGGTGTGCGCGGCACGGCGCTGGGCGAGCCAGATGTTGCGGTGCAGCGTCGCGTAGGGCAAAAGGTTGCGCGCCGCGCCCTGCAGCACCACGCCGATCTCGGTGCCCCGCAGCCGGGAGATCTCGCTGTCGGCGAGTTTGCCCAGGTCATACGTGCCCACGTTGATCCGGCCGGCGGACGGGCGCATGAGGCCTGCGAGCAGCGCGATCAGGGTTGACTTGCCGGACCCGGACGGGCCGACCAGGGCGAGCGTCTCGCCCGGCGCGATGGAGAGATCGACCCCGGCCAGGGCCACCACGTCACCCGCCTCGGCGCGGTAGATGTGCACCACCCGCCGGCACGCGACTGCCAGTCCGTTCATGCCTGCACGGTAATCAAGGCGGACCGTCCTGACGACCCCACAGCAACGCCTCATACCATGTGCGCCTGTGCGCGACATCGCTGTTTTCACCGGATCCGCCCATCCCGAACTGGCCGCGGAGATCTGCGAGCACCTCGGTGTGCCGCTTCTCCCGACCAGGATCTCCCGGTTCGCCAACGACTGCATCGAGGTGCAGCTCGAGGGGAACTGCCGGGAACGGGACGTGTTCCTGATCCAGCCCCTGGTTCCCCCGACCCAGGAGCACCTCGCCGAGTTGCTCTTCATGCTCGACGCCGCCCGTGGCGCGTCGGCCGGCCGGATCACCGTGGTCCTGCCGCATTACGCCTACGCCCGCTCCGACAAGAAGGACGCGCCTCGCATCTCGATCGGCGGCCGCCTGGTCGCCGACCTGCTGACCACCGCCGGCGCCGACCGGGTCCTCGCCATGACCCTGCACTCGCCGCAGGTGCACGGCTTCTTCAGCATCCCGGTCGACCACCTGCACGCGCTGAAGGAGCTGGCCCATCACTTCCGCGGCTACGACCTGAGCAACACCGTGGTGGTCTCACCGGACCTGGGCAACGCCAAGGAGGCCGCGGCGTTCGCCCGGCTGCTCGACATCGACGTGGCGGCCGGCGCCAAACAGCGGTTCGCCGACGACAAGGTGGTGATCAGCTCGGTCATCGGTGACGTCAACGACAAGGACGTGATCGTCCTGGACGACGAGATCGCCAAGGGCAGCACGGTGTTCGAGCTGCTCGCCCGGCTGCGCGAGCGCAACGTCCGCAGCGTGCGGGTGGCCTGCACGCACGGGCTGCTCACCAACGACGCGGTGCAGCGGCTGGCCGCCGAGAAGGAGATCGAGGAGATCGTCTGCACGAACACGGTGCCGATCCCGCCGGCCAAGCGGCACGAGAAGCTGACCGTGCTGTCGGTGGCTCCGGCTCTGGCCGAGGCGATGCGGCGGATACACAACGGCGAGTCGGTCAGCGCCCTTTTCGTGTAAACCGTGGCCGGAATCCGGCTCGGTGATGAACTACCGGGCCGGATTCCGCCGAACACCCCTCACGCACGTCCCGTAACACGAAAAATGTGCACATGGGTGTCATGGCTTACCCCCTCCGGTACGCGCTCGCCGACCTTGCCCTCGCGCTCAGCCGCGCGGTGGCGGATCCGGCCGAGGTGCGGTCCACCGCGGCTCACGTCGCCGCCGACATGATCGGTGACGGCGCCGGCGTGCAACTGCTCCGCGACGACGGGCGGTACGAGGAGATCTCGTACCACCACGTGGAGGACGACCGCTCCGGTCCGCTGGCGCGGGTGCTGGACCGGGCCGGTCAGGCGCCCGACGACGAATACTCGACCACGCTCGCCGCCAGCCGTCGCCCGATCGTGCTGGCCGGTGACTCCGCGGCGGCCCTGGCCACCCCGGAGCACGGTGTGACCGCGGCAGTGCTCTGCCCGGTGATCGTGGACAACACGTACTGCGGGTATCTGATCCTGACCCGGCACACCCCGGACGCGTTCTACTCGACCCCGGAGGTCGAGCTGGCCCGGGACATCGCCGGTGAGCTGTCGCTCGCGGTGTCCAGTGCCCGCGCCCAGGAACGGCTGCGCGCCTCCGAGGAGCGGTACCGGCGGGTGCTGGAGACCATCCCGGAAGGGGTGCTGCAGCTCGACCCGGAGGGTGTCGCGACGTACGCGAACGAGCCGATCGGCGTGGTCCTCGGCATGCCCCGCAGCGAGCTGATCGGGGTGTCGCTGCGCGGCTTCCTGGACAACGTGGGGCAGAAGGAGCTGGAACGCCGGATCACCGAGTGCCGCCAGGGCCGGTCCACGGTCGGCGCCACCCGGATGATGCGCGCCGACGGCTCCCGGCGCAGCGTACGGATGAGCATGATGCCGATCCGGGACGACCACGGCGACTTCGCCGGTGTGCTCTGCATGATCACCGACACCACCGACCACATCGACGCGCGCGGGCTCAAGCGGCAGCTCGACCACCTGCGCCGGCTGGACAGCCTGGGCCAGCTGATCGGCGGCCTGTCACACGACTTCAACAACCTGATGACGGTGGTGGCCGGCTCGGCCGACATGATCCTGAGCAGTGTCGGGGAGGGCTCGCCGGAGGAGCAGCTGGCCAAGGACATCCTCGACGCGGTGTCCACCGGGCGGACCCTGACCCATCAGCTGCTCGCGTTCGGCCGCAGCGAGGGCAACCGGCCCGAGGTGATCCCGATCCCGGACCTGCTCACCGACGTGCAGTCGCTGTTCAGCCGGACATTGGGGGAGCGGATCGGCCTGGACCTGACGTTCGGCCCGGACGTCTGGCCGGTCAAGGCGGAACGCGGCCCGCTCGAGCAGGCCCTGGTCAACCTGGCCGCGAACGCCCGGGACGCGATGCTGCACGGCGGCATGCTGCGGGTGGCCGCCACCAACGAGATGGTCGCGCCCGGCCAGCTCGCCGAGGGCGCGCCGAACGGCAAGCTGGTGCACCTGGTGGTCACCGACACCGGCACCGGCATGGAGGACGAGGTCCGCAAGCGGGCCCTGGAGCCGTTCTTCACCACCCGGCCCACCGCGGCCGGGCTGGGCCTGGCCACCACGGCCGGCATCGTGCAGAACCTGGGCGGGCACATCGCGCTGGAGTCGAAGCCGCGGATGGGCACCACGGTGCACATCTACCTGCCGGCCGCCGAGGAGCGTCCGCAGCCGTCCGGCGAGCGCAAGGACAAGTCCGCGGTGATCGGCCGGGTGCTGATCGTCGAGGACCAGCCGGACGTGGCGCAGCTGGTCCAGCGCCTGATCGCGCCGGCCGGCTACGAGATCAGCGTGGCCACCGACGCGCTCACCGCGGTCACCCAGGTGGCCTCCGGCGCCCGCCCGGATCTGCTGATCACCGACGTGGTGATGCCGACCATGACCGGCCCGGAGCTGGCCGGGGCGCTGCGCACGCACCAGCCGGACCTGCCGGTGCTCTACATGTCCGGGTACACCGCGGCGTCGCTCGGCCCGCAGCTGCAGCTGGACGAGAACAGCATGCTGCTGGAGAAGCCGTTCACCAGGTCGACCCTGCTGGGTGCGATCCGCTCGCTGTGCGGCCCGCAACCGATGCCAGGAGCTGCGGCGAGCTGAGCAGAAGAGCGGAACGAGATCCACTGGGATCCGTGACGGTCGGGGTGTCGCTCGTGCCTGAGCGTGCGAATCTACGTCGGGGGACTTGCCAGACCTTCTGGACAAAACGCAGGATTCCGGGGCATTGCCGTCAGGCGAGAGGACCCCGGAGTGATGGAGGATCCCACGCAGGATCCCACCGACAGCGCTGAACTTGCCGGACGCTGGGTCGGAAATTCGTACCGCCTGGTCAGACCGATCGGGCAGGGTGCGACCGGCACCGTCTGGCAGGGCGAGGACCGCGCCACGAAGGAGAAGGTCGCGGTCAAGCTCCTGCACGAGAGCCTGTTGCGCCAGCCCCGGCTGGTCACCCGGTTCGTGCAGGAGCGGACCATCCTGCTGATGCTCCGGCACCGCAACGTGGTGCGTGTACGTGATCTGTTCAGCGTCGGGGAGACCCTCGGGCTGGTGATGGACCTGGTGGCCGGCGGCAGCCTGCGCGACCACCTGGAACGCGAACGGACCATGGCGCCCGCGGAGGCCGCCCGGCTCGCCGCGCAGGTCGCCGACGCGCTGGCCGAGGCGCACGAGCTGGGCATCATCCACCGGGACCTGAAACCGGACAACATCCTGGTGCTGGAGAAGAACGGCAAGCTGGAGACCCGGCTCACCGACTTCGGCATCGCCCGGATCCTCACCGTCCCGAGCATGACCACGCCGAACGCGGTCGTCGGCACCCCGCACTACATGGCGCCGGAGGCGTTCCACGGCGTCACGCCCAGCCCGGCCACCGACGTCTACGCGCTCGGCGTGCTGCTCTACGAGCTGGTCTCCGGGCAACCGCCGTACCTGAGCGACTCGGTGCCGGAGCTGATGCGGATGCACGCCGAGAGTCGCCCGTACCGGCGCAGCGGGGTGCCGGACGAGCTCTGGCGGATCATCCGCGCCTGCCTGTCGGCCAAGCCCAAGCAGCGTCCGGCCGCCCCCGCGCTGGTCCGGGAGCTGCGGATGCTGTCGCGCAAGCTGGCCGGGATCGCCCCGCTGCCGCCACCCCCGCCGCCGAGCCTGGCGGTGGCCGATCCGGACGACATGGCCGTCGAACCGCCCGAGCTGCGGTCCGCGATCCAGTTGCCCCGCGGCGGGCGGCACGCGGTGCCCCGGGCCCGCAAACGCAACGACGTTCCCGGTCATCGCTGGGCGCGGCCCGGTGCGGCGGTCGCGGTGATCGCCGGGGTGCTGATCGCCTCCGGCGTGGCGACGTCGGTCTGGCGCCGGCCGCCGCTCCCGGAGACGTTACCGAATGTAACCGCGATCTCCGTTCCTCCGCGCCCGGCCGCGGCTTCGGCCACGCCGCGCAAGACCAAGAAGAAAGTCAAACCCGCTCCGGTACGGACGAAGCGCGCCGTCCAGCCCCACCGCACCCGATCGCCCCAGCCCGAGCGGCAGGCGTACGGCCCCTGGGAATGCGCACAGGGCTTCGTCTTCGACCTGTCCACCCGCAGCCCGCTCGTGCCGCGCTCGTGCCACTCGGTCGGCCGGGGTGTGCAGTTCCAGGCCTCGCTGACCGCGCCGGCCGGTGGCCACGCCCGCATCGAGGTGACCCTGCGTGACGCCGACACGGGGCGTACCGTGGGCGGCCCGACCACCTGCGCCGACCTGACGTTCACCCCCGGCGCGATGACCAAGGCGTGCGGCCCGGGCGGCGCCAGACCCCGCAAAGGCCGCAGCTACACGGTGGTGATGGCGTACCGGTACGAGCGCGGCGGACGCACGTCGGCGAGCACAGCGCGGGGTCGAGTCTTCACGTGGTGACACAGCCCACTAAGATCCGTCGATACGCCGGGAGGGGGCTACCCGTCATGAGCTTCGATCTGTACGTCTGGCACGAGCCGGACCCGATCACACCCGTCATCGCCGAGAACAAACTGCGCCGGTGGCGCGAGGGGGAGGCCGGCGTCTTCCGGCCGCACCCCGCCGTACCGGAAATGCTCGCGGCCCTGCAGGGCCGATTCCCACCGAACGCCGGGGCGTGGACCGTCGCGCCCACCCCGTCCGACGCGATCCTGGCCCTGGCGGTCAGCTGGTCGCGAGCCGGCGAGGTCGGCGCGGCCACCGTCGCGCTGGCCCGCGAACACGGCCTGATCTGTTACGAGCCGCAGAGCCACCTGCTCAACCCGAACGCGGCCGGCCACGCGCCCGGCTTCACCCTGACGTCGGCGACCGGACCGGACATCCCGGACCCGTCGCCGGAGCGGATCGAGGCGCTGGTCGCCGCGCTCGGCCCGGAGAACCACTTCCTGATCCTGGAACGCTCGGACGGCTGGTTCGTCCAGGTGGGCTACGGTCCGGCGGCCGGCGCGGAACCCGGCTGGTACGCCCTGGAATACCGGGAGAGCGTGCCGGAGAAGCACTTCCGCACCGAGACGGTCGACGAGGTGGAAGCGGCCCGTCTGCTGATCGATTTCCAGGCCGGCTCGGACGCGTGGAAACGCCGCCACAAGTGGCGTCCGCTGTTCTGAGCTGCGCACACGCCGAAGCGCCTGTCCCCGGTGGGGGCAGGCGCTTTCGCTGTGCGCGGGGGTCAGCGGTTGCGGACGGCCTCGGCCAGCATCCGGACGAACTCCGGGTCGTCCTCGGGACCGATCGGCGCGGTCCGGGCGGTCCGGGTGGTCCGGGTGGTCCGGTTCACGGTCGGCGTGGCGCTGGCCCGGCCGGCCCGGAACCAGGCGATCGCCCCGGCGATCGGGCAGATCACGACGAGCACCAGCCAGGCGCCCCGCGGGAAGTGCCGCACCGCGGACCGCTCGGTGAGCAGGCAGTCGATCAGCGCGACGACGGAGAGCGCGACGGTCACCAGGAAGAAAAGCGTGTTCACTCGGGCCATGTGCAGGAATCCTGCCGCCGCCCGGCAGCAGCCCGGTTCCCCACGGGTTGCCGCTACGGTGCCATCCTTGCGGTTGGCGTGGCACGGACAGGGGGAGATGTGCCGCAGAATGAACGGCCGGGCTCGCCGGATCTTGCGTGGGGTACGACGCCCTCCTCGGCGGAACCACCCCTGATCCGGGACGCGCTTCACCGCCTGCACGCCGGCGAAGAGGCCGCGGTCCATGAACTACGTCGGCTCACCTGCGGTGACGGCCACACCCGGGCCTTCGGCGCCGCCGTCGTGCCGGCCCTGCTGGCGTTCGTGGAGAGTGGCCGATCACCGCTGCGGGGTGACATCCTGCAGCTGGTGGGCGATCTGGCGTGTGCCGACAGCGCCCGCTTCCCGCGCCGCGGCCACGTGCTGCGCCGGACTGAAGCCACGATCATTTTCGACGGGTGGGGAGACGTCGTGAACCGGGCGGTCGAGGAGGTTCGCCGGACCCTCGGGCGGCACGCCGACCGGCTGACGGCCTTCTTGGAGGATCATGACCCCGCGGTGCGGAGCGCCGCCGCGTACGTGGTCGCTGCCGCACTGCCCCCGCGATCGGCGATCACCGGTGCGGTCAGGGCCGGGCTGGACGTCGAGGGCGACACCGTCGTACAGATGAGTCTGGTCCTCGCCGTCGCGCAGCACGACCTGGAGCGTGGCCGGGCCGATGAAGCAGCGGCCTGGGCGTCGACGCTGTGGCCGGAACTCTCCGCGCCCGCCGGTGTCCGCGTCGGCGGAGCCCTTGCCTGGTTCGACCTGACCACGGAGCCCGCGCCACCGGCCCTGCGGATCCTGCTGGGCGACCTGCCGCCGCCGGTCACCGTCCGGATGCTGGAACAGCTGCCCTGGATCCAGCACGCGAGCCGGACCTGGTGGCGCGACCTGACCGCCGGCAACCATGCGCCGTCCTACCAAGGCCCCGAACCGTTCTGACCTGAACTCCCTCGCCCCTGGCCGGCTCGCTCGGGCCGTGCGGACGATGAGAACCCGCTCCGGCTTTCAAGCAGGCCTCGATACCGCCGCCAGCACCAGCCGGGGCCGCATCGCGGACTGCCACCGCCCCGGGAGCGCGGAACATCACGTGGCCGATGCCGTATCGGAGCCGCGCACCGCTCCCGGCATCCCGGAGCGGACCACCTGCCGGGACGACCGTGCCCGGCCGTGGGCCTTGCTGGCGTAGCGGCCCGCAACCGACCGCCAGCCCCGCCTGGCTGCCCGCCCGGCCACCCGCCAACCGCCAGCAGCGCCGGCCGGCCACCATTCGCGATCAGCTCAGGCCGCCCCGTGCCGTGCCGGTACCCGAAACCACCGCAAGCGCTCGCCGAATCAAGGCCCCGGCCGGCGAGCACCCACGGTCGGTATTCCGCCTCCGAAACCACGATGGCGGCTCGCCGGGCAGGACCAGCGAGCACCCATCGTTGTTAAACCGGCCGTGAGACGACCCTGAACGCCAGCCGGAACCTTGACCCACCCGCTAAATTGCACCCCGTGAACGGATCCGACGCGACCCGCGACCTCACCCAACCCCGAGAACCCCAACCACTCCTGCCCAACCAGCGCGGACTACGCCACTTCCAGCCCGTCCGCTGCGTGGTCACCAAGCACCGGGGTCGTTTCGGTCTCGAGGTCATGATCGTCGAGCCGGACCTCGGCCTGCCCGCGTTCATCGACTTCGTGCTGCTGGGCGACGGCCGGGACCACGTGGCCCCCGAGGACTTTCCCGCCGTCAGCACCGTCATGGACGCCGTCGCACTGGACGTCATGCCGAACGGCGAACTGCGCCTCTCGCCCCTGGGTCAGGGGCGAGAGGCGTAGCTCAGGGTCAGGCCGCGCTGGTAAGCGCCGGCAGATAGCCGTTCGTGTAGCCGCTCGAGTTCGGGTGGTAGGAGTTCTGCGGCGGGATGATGGTCAGCCCGTTCAGGTAGGGCTTCGCGGCGCACACCCCGTGCCCGCTGAAGTTGTCACGGACGTCCGAGAAGGTGAACCCGGCCGCCGCCACCCGCGATTTGATCATGTCGTCCAGCACCTGGGCGCCGCTGTTCAGCGCCTTCCGCTTGGTCGAGCTCATCTCGCAGATGACCGCCGACGTGTCGAAGATGTTCGGATACGACAGGACGACCACTTTCGCGCCCGGCGCCTTCGCCTTGATCGCGGCGTAGGTGCTGTCCAGCTTGCCGGGCAGGGTGGTGGCGACGTAGGTCTTGCCCGCGTTCACCTTGGCCGTACACGTGGTGTCGCTGCCGGTCAGGCAGGTCAGCACGGTCGAGGCGAACCCGGCGTCGTTGCCGCCGATGGTGATGCTGATCAGGTCGGCGGCGCTGCTCATGGCCGGCACCTGGGTCTTCACGACGTCGTCGGTGACGGCGCCGCTGCAGGCCAGGAACTGGAACGTGGTCGGGCTGTTCTTCGCCGCCCACTGCGCGGCGTAGCTGTAGTTGCTCCGCAGGCACGTGCCGGACTGTCCGGGTGCGCCGACCCCGGACGAGTAGGAGTCGCCGAGGGCGACGTAGTCGACGCCGGCCGCCTGGGCGGGGGAGGCGGTGGCGACGGTGAGCGCGAGAACGGACGTTGAGACGAGACAGGCGAGGACGGTAGCCCTACTCATCATCGATGGCCTCCGATATCCGCGGGGGATTTCTGGGGCCGAAGCGCTTCGGTTACCGCACAGTAAGTCAAGGCTCCGAGAAATGGAATCCGGTGACTTTCCTGTTACAGGGGAGTAACATGCATCGATGTGACCTGGGGTTTTGACCTTGGGTGATGTTACGTGTGCGGTTCTCCGCAAGCACCGAGCCGGTCTTCAGCGTGTCCCCAGAATGCCGGGCTACGGTCGGCGGTATGGAAGAGAACCGGGCCCGCCGGGTCGTCGACCGGCTTCGCGAGCGCAACGTCTTCGCTCATCTGAAACTCCCGCACGCCGGCCTCACGCAGTTCGGCATCCGCGTCGTGCTCCCCGACGGCCGCGAGGCGATCTGGGACAACGACGGCACCGCCGGCCTCGAGGCCCAGGTCATGCGGGACGGCATCCTCGTCGGGTTCGTCCCGTCCATCCCCGGCTCGGAGTCCTTCGGCGAGGAGCAGATCATCGACGCGATCTCCGCCGCCGACTACGACCGCCCGATCGGCCGCTCCACCGCCACCGCGGGCCGCCGCCCGACGCCGCCACCCCCGCCCCCGAGCCTGGCCCAGCGCCTCCGCACCACCTTCGGCAGCTGACCCGCGACCGCCGAAGCCCACCACCACGCGTTCCACTCACGGCCGCTCCGAGTCCCGGTCCTTCTACGGTACGAATACTCCAGCGCCCGTCCGTAGGCTACGAGCCGAGTCCCGCCCGTGAGGCCACCGCAAGACCGTGCCCACCCCGGACCGCAGCGCGCCCCACGGTCCCGGCTGGTCGTGAGGGGTGTCTCCGGCACCCCGACACACCCCTGAGCACCAGCCCGGACCCGCCGCGTGTCCGCGGTCTCCGGCTGGTCCTGAGGGGTGTCTGCTGGCCCTCGAGGCACCCCTCAGAACCAGCCGGGGGACCGCAGCGCGCGGCCGGGGCGGGGGTCAGGCGGAGTCGCGCCAGATGATCGGGGTGGGGAGCAGCTGGCCCTCCGGGGTGATCTGCTCGCCGCTGAGCTGGCGCAGGATGAGCTGGGCCGCGCACGACCCGATCTCCTTCGCCGGCTGGTGCACGGTGGAGAGCTGCGGCTGCGTCCGTACCGCCCACGTGCTGTCGTCGAACCCGACGATCCCCACCTCCCGGGGCACGCTGCGACCCGCTTCGCGAAGCGCTTCGAGAGCGCCGGCGGCGATCGCATCCGACGCGGCGAACACCCCGTCGATCGTGGGGTCGCGTTCCAGGAGCAGGCGCATGCCCTTGACCCCGGAGCCGTAGTCGTAGTGCGGGACGTCCGCGACCAGGTCGGCGTCGAAGCGGTCGCCGAGGGCGGCACGGAACCCGGTCAGACGGTCTATTCCCGAGTCCCGGTCCAGCGCCGCGGCGATCATGCCGACCCGCCGGCGACCGGTGGCCAGCAGGCGCTCGGTCACGGTGCGGGCGGAGCCGACGTTGTCGATCCCGACGTACGGAATATTTTGGTCTAAATCTGGCGGATGGCCGACGAACGCCGCCGGTAGCCGCAGGTCGCTGATCATCTTGATGATCGGGTCGTGGGTGCGCGCCGACACGACGATCGCGCCGTCCACGAAACCGCCGCTCAGATAGCGCCCGACCCGCTCGGTGTCGCGCGCCGACTCGACCACCAGGCTGACCATCTGGTGGTCGGCCAGGGAGAGCGCGGCGTTGGCGCCGAGCATGATCGCGCCGATGTTGGGGTCGTCGAGGAAGAGCGAGTGTGGCTCGAGGGCGACGAAGCCGACGGCCTGGGAGCGGCGCATCTTGAGCGTGCGGGCGGCCGTGTTCGGCACGTAGCCGACCTCGGTGATCGCGGCCTCGATCGCGGCGCGGGCCTCGGTCGAGACGTATCCGCCGTTCAGGACACGGCTGACCGTGCCCCGGGACACGCCCGCGGCAGCCGCGATGTCGTGCACCGTGGCGCGTTTGCGGGGTTGCGGCATGCGATCACGATATCCCCGCCAACGCTATTGACCTTGTGTCAGCCCGGTCATACTGTGTGCACGTTCACACATCCGTAACGCCCATTTAGGCGCTAGGAAATGTGTGCACGTGCACACACCCGTGACCAGGAGTTTTATGAGCACCCTGCGTTTGTCTATACCCGGGATCAGCCTGGGCTGTGATTACAACCCGGAGCAATGGACGCCGGATGTCTGGCGCGAGGACGTCGCGCTGATGAGCGAGGCCGGCGTCGACCTGGTCGCGGTCAACATCTTCGGCTGGTCGAGCGTGGAGCCGGCCGCCGGCCAGTACGAGTTCGACGACCTCGACGAGGTCATCGGCCTGCTGCACGCCAACGGCATCAAGATCAACCTGGGCACCGGCACGTCGTCCCCGCCGCCGTGGCTGACCACCCTGCACCCTGAGGTGCTGCCGGTCGCCGCCGACGGGACCACCCGCTTCCCGGGTGGCCGCCAGGCGTGGTGCCCGAGCTCGCCGGTCTTCCGCGACCGGGCCTACGACCTGGTCCGGCACGTCGCCGACCGGTACGGCGACCACCCGGCGCTCGCCCTCTGGCACGTCTCCAACGAGCTGGGCTGCCACAACGCGCTCTGCTACTGCGAGACCAGCGCCGAGGCGTTCCGCTCCTGGCTGCGCCGCCGGTACGGCAAGATCGAAACCCTGAACGAGGCCTGGGGCACCGCTTTCTGGAGCCAGCGGTACGGCGACTGGGCCGAGATCCAGCCGCCCCGCGCGGCGCTGTCGGCCCGTAACCCGGCGCAGATCGTGGACTTCCACCGGTTCAGCTCGGACGAGCTGCTCGACTACTACCGCGGCGAGACCGAGATCCTGCGGGCCCGCTCGGCCGCACCGGTCACCACGAACTTCATGGTCACCGCGCACATCCGCAACCTGGACTACTGGTCCTGGGCGCCGGAGATGGACGTGATCGCGAACGACCACTACCTCGACCACCGCCTCGGTGACCCGGTCGCCGAACTGGCCTTCGCCGCGGACCTCACCCGGGGTCTGTCCGGCGGCGCGCCGTGGATGCTGATGGAGCAGGCAGCCGGCGCGGTCAACTGGCAGCCGCACAACCTGACCAAGGCGCCCGGCGAGATGCTCCGCAACACGCTGACCCACGTCTCGCGGGGCGCCGACTCAGTCTGTTTCTTCCAGTGGCGGGCCTCCGCGCAGGGCGCCGAGAAGTTCCACTCCGCGATGCTGCCGCACGCCGGCACCGACACGGTGGCCTGGCGCGAGGTGCTGCGGCTGTCCGCGACGCTGGACCGGATCGGCGAGGTGGCCGGCACCCGGGTGGAGTCCCGGGTCGCGGTGCTGTTCAGCTGGGACTCGTGGTGGTCGTCGGAGGGTGAGGCGCGGCCGTCGCAGGAGGTGAAGTACCTCGACCAGGTGCACGCCACCCACCGGGCGCTGCGTGAGCTGGGCATCACCGCCGACGTGGTGTCACCGGACGCCGACCTGAGCGCGTACCGGCTGGTGGTCGTGCCGGGCCTCTACATGGTGGGTGACCTGGCCGCGGTCCGGATCGCCGACTACGTGGCGGACGGCGGGCACCTGCTCGTCACGTTCTTCAGCGGGATCGTCGACGAGCGGGACCGGATCCGGCTGGGCGGTTACCCGGGTGCGTTCCGTGACGTGCTCGGCGTGCTGGCCGAGGAGTTCGCGCCGCTGAAACCGGAGCAGGAGGTCGCCCTGACAACCGGGGGCACCGGAACGCTCTGGACCGAGCGGCTGCGGACCACGTCGGCCGAGACGATCGCCAGCTACGCCGACGGGCCGATGCCGGGCACACCGGCGATCACCCGGAACACGTTCGGCGCGGGGACGGCCTGGTACGTGTCGACCGCGCTCGACGCCGTCAGCCTGCGGGACTTGACCGGAGATATCGCGAAAAATGCGGGTGTGGAACTCCTCGCCCTCCAGCCCAGCGGTGACGTCGAGATCGTCCGCCGCACCGGTGACGGCCGCAGCTACCTCTTCGTGATCAACCACGGGGCGGCGCCGGTCGAGTACCCGGTGACCGGTTTCGACCTGGTCGCCGACCAGGACATCCACGGCCTGCTCCGCGTCGAGGGCGGCGGCACCGCGGTGGTCCGGGAGAACACGAACGCCGAGGGCGGCGGCACCGCGGTGGTCCAGGAAAACACGAAGCGGGGGGACCGGTCATGACGAAGAAGAAACACCTGCTCGTCTTCATCCTGCCGTTCGGGCTGCTCTTCGCCGCCTTCTACGTGGCGCCGATCGGGTACGCCATCAAGCAGTCGCTCTACAAGGTCACCCGCACCGGCACGTTCGGCCCGGCCCACGAGGTCTTCGGCGGGCTGGAGCAGTACCAGCGGGTGTTCGAGAACGGCCCGTTCTGGGAGTCGGTCGGCCGGGTGCTGCTGTTCGGCCTGGTCCAGGTCCCGGTGATGCTCGGGCTGGCGCTGCTCCTCGCACTGCTGCTCGACTCCGGCCTGGTCAAGGGGCGGCGGTTCTTCCGGCTGGCGTTCTTCGTGCCGTACGCGGTGCCCGGTGTGGTCGCCGCGATCATGTGGGGCTTCCTGTACTCGCCGAATCTGTCGCCGTT
Organism: Actinoplanes awajinensis subsp. mycoplanecinus; assembly: GCF_001509495.1. Classification (NCBI taxonomy): domain Bacteria; kingdom Bacillati; phylum Actinomycetota; class Actinomycetes; order Micromonosporales; family Micromonosporaceae; genus Actinoplanes; species Actinoplanes awajinensis. Next base: position 75,767 of record NZ_LLZH01000167.1, read on the forward strand.
CACCGCGGTCACCAAGAACTGGGACCTGCTCTCCGCCGACCTGGTGCTGTGGGCCATGGCGAACGTGGTGACCTGGGTCTACGTCGGCTACAACATGCTGATCATCTACTCCGCCCTGCTGGCCATCCCGCAGGAGGTGTACGAGGCCGCCAAGATCGACGGCGCCGGGCCGTTGCGGACCGCCTGGTCGATCAAAATCCCGCTGGTGATGCCGGCGATCGTGCTGACCACTGTCTTCTCGATCATCGGCACCCTGCAGCTGCTCGCCGAACCGCAGGTGTTCCGCACCTTCAGCTCCGCGGTGTCCAGCACGTACACCCCGAACCTGACGGTGTACTCCACCTCGTCGATCCCGAACTTCAACCTGGCCGCCGCGTTCTCCGTGGTCCTGGCGCTGGCGACGTTCGCCCTCTCCTTCACGTTCCTGAAGTTCACGCAGCGAGGAGCGGACAAGTGACCAGCGTCAAGTTCACGCAGCGAGGAGCGGACAAGTGACCAGCGTCAAGTTCACGCAGCGAGGAGCGGCGAAGTGAAGTCCAAGACCGCCGCGATGGCCATCATGGGCCTGAGCACCCTCTACTTCCTGGTCCCGATCTGGTGGTTGTTCGTCGGCGCGACCAAGTCCCGCGGCGACTTCTCCAGCACCGCCCCGCTCTGGTTCGCCGACTTCCACCTCGGCCAGAACCTGCACGAGCTGGTCAGCTACCGCGACGGCGTCTTCCTGCGCTGGATGCTCAACAGCATCCTCTACACCGGCGGCGCCGCCCTGCTCGGCACGGTGCTCGCCGCGATGTGCGGGTACGCCCTGGCCAAGTACCGCTTCCGCGGCCGGGAGCTGATCTTCAACATCGTGCTCGGCGGTGTCCTGGTGCCGGCCACCGCGCTGGCCCTGCCGCTCTTCCTGATCTTCTCCCAGCTGAACGCGACGAACACCTTCTGGTCGGTGTTCCTGCCCAGCCTGGTCAACCCGTTCGGGGTGTACCTGGCCCGGATCTACGCCACCGCGAGCGTTCCGGAGGAGCTGCTGGAGGCGGCCCGGCTGGACGGCTCCGGCGAGGTCCGCACGTTCTTCAAGATCTCCACCAAGCTGATGTTCCCGGCCCTGGTGACGATCTTCCTGTTCCACTTCGTGGCGGTCTGGAACAACTTCCTGCTGCCACTGATCATGCTCGGCAACGAGCGGCTGTTCCCGGTCACGCTCGGTCTCTACTCCTGGAACACCCAGGTCAACCAGCTCCCGGAACTGCGGATGCTGGTCCTCACCGGCGCCCTGGTCTCGATTCTCCCGCTGGTCGCCGCGTTCCTGCTGCTCCAGCGCTTCTGGCGCAGCGGCCTCGGCTCCGGCGCCGTCAAGTAACACATCCCTCCCCGTTGGAACGCTCTCAAAGGCGGAAAGAAATGAAAAAAATACTCAGCGTCCTGCTGACTTCCACCCTGGCCCTGACCGCCTGCTCCTCCGGCGGTGACGACGACACGACCGCCACCACCGGCGCGGCGAGCTGCGCGCCGTCCAGCGGCGGCCCGGTCACCCTGAACTTCACCTCGTGGATCCCGAACATCGAGGACGTCGTCAAGGTCTGGAACGACTCGCACCCGAACATCCAGGTCAAGGTGCAGACCGGCCCGAACGGTAACGGCGGCACGTACCAGAACTTCTTCAACCAGCTCAAGGCCGGCAACGCCCCCGACCTGGGCCAGATCGAGTACGACGCGCTGCCCAGCTTCCGGGTCCAGGACGGCCTGGAGAACCTGGCCGCCTGCAAGCCGGTGAGCGAGGCCAAGGACCAGTTCATCGACTGGACCTGGAACCAGGTCAGCTTCGGTGAGCAGAACGCGGTTTACGGTGTGCCGCAGGACGCCGGCCCGATGGCGCTGTTCTACCGCAAGGACCTGTTCGAGAAGGCCGGCATCGCGATCCCGACCACCTGGGAGGAGTACGCCGCGGCCGCCGCGAAGGTCAAGGCCGCCGGTGGTTACATCACCAACTTCTCGCAGAGCGACATCAACCAGTTCGCCGGGCTCGCCTGGCAGGCCGGTGGCCACTGGTTCGCCAACGACGGCAGCAAGTGGTCGGTGAACTTCCAGGACGAGGCGACCACCAAGGTGGCCACCTACTGGCAGGACCTGATCACCAAGAAGCTCGTCTCCACCGTGCCGCCGTGGACCACCGAGTGGGACAACGCCTACAACAAGGGCAACGCGTGGACCTGGGTCTCCGCGGTCTGGGGCGCCAACTCGATCTCGTCCGGCGCGCCGGACACGTCCGGCAAGTGGGCGGTCGCCCCGATGCCGCAGTGGACCGCCGGTGGCAAGACCGCCGGTAACTGGGGTGGCTCGTCCACCGCGGTCTTCAAGGGCTCGAAGCACCCGTACGAGGCGTCCGAGTTCGCGATCTGGCTGAACACCTCGCAGGAGGCGCTTACGCTGCTCAACGAGAAGGCCAACCTGTACCCGGCGACCAAGTCCGGCGCCACGCTGCCGGCCCTGTCCAAGGGCGTCGCGTTCTACGGCGACCAGAAGATCTACGACGTCTTCGCCGAGGCGTCCGGCCAGGTCGCGCCGGACTTCACCTGGGGACCGACGATGACCTCCACCTACGCCACCGCGTCGGACGGCTTCAAGGCCGCCGTCTCCGGTAACGGCACGCTGCTCGACGCGCTGAAGAAGGCGCAGACGACCACCGTGGACAACCTGAAGTCGCAGAGCATCCCGGTCGCCGAGTGACCCTGCACCACCTCCGTGCCGCGGGCGCCAGCTTCGTGCTGGACGCCCGCGGCGTCGTGCTGCACTGGGGCCCTGACCTGGGCGAGCTGCCCGCCGACTTCGCCGACACCCAGGTGCCGGCGATTCCGCCCAGCTCCATCGACGTACCCCTGCAATTGCCTTTGCTCCCGACCGTGCGTGACGGATGGAGCGGGCGGCCCGCCCTGTCGGGCCACCGCGACGGCAAGACCGCGGGAACGCTGCGGGTCACCGACATCCAGACCACCGAAAACACCATTTTTGTACGATCGGAAAGCGCCGACAGCGGCCTGCACGTGACCACCGAGGTCGTCCTGTCGCCCGAGGGTGTCCTGCAGTTCCGGCACGCCGTGGAGAATCGCGGGCCGGGCGATTTTGAATTGGCCGCCCTGGATGTGCTGCTGCCGATCCCGGCCGAGGCGTCCGAACTGCTCGACTTCACCGGCCTGTGGGCGCACGAGCGCCGTCCGCAGCGGTCCGCGCTGCGCTCCGGCACGTGGAGCCGGGAGAGCCGGCACGGCCGCCCCGGTCACGACGACGCGTTCCTGCTGATGGCCGGCGAGCCCGGCTTCGGTTTCCGCCGTGGCCGGGTCTGGGCGCTGCACCTGGCCTGGAGCGGCGACAAGCGGATCTGGGCCGAACGGTCCGCGCTCGGCCCCTCGGTGGCCGGCGCCGGTGAGTTGCTCGCGCCCGGCGAGATCCGGCTCGCGCCCGGCGAGTCCTACCGCACGCCGTGGGTGGTCGCGGTCTTCTCCGACACCGGCATCGACGGCCTCTCCGACCGGCTGCACCCGTGGATCCGTGCCGGACGCCGGCCCGCCGCGCCCCGTCCGGTGGTGCTGAACACCTGGGAAGCGGTCTACTTCGACCACGACCTCACGAAGCTGTCCGCCTTGGTCGACGCGGCCGCCGAGGTCGGCGTGGAACGGTTCGTGCTCGACGACGGCTGGTTCACCGGCCGCCGCGACGACCGGCGCGCCCTCGGCGACTGGTACGTCGACCCGGACGTCTGGCCGGACGGCCTGCACCCGCTGATCACCCGGGTGCACGCGGCCGGGATGGACTTCGGCCTCTGGGCCGAACCCGAGATGATCAGCCCGGATTCCGAGCTGGCCCGGGCCCACCCGTCCTGGATCCTGGGCCCGCCGTCCGCGCCGACCTGGCGTTTCCAGCGCGTCCTCGACCTCGCCGACCCGGGCGCGTTCGGCTACGTGCGGGACCGGCTGATCGCGCTGCTCACCGAGTACCCGATCGCGTTCCTCAAGTGGGACCACAACCGGGACCTGCTCGAGCCGGGCGCCGCGCACCGGCAGACCACCGCCCTCTACCGGCTGCTGGCCGAGCTGCGGGCGGCGTTCCCGGACGTGGAGATCGAGAGCTGTGCCTCCGGCGGGGCCCGGATCGACCTGGGCATCCTGGAGCACGTCGACCGGTTCTGGACCTCGGACACCAACGACCCGCTGGACCGGCAGCTGATCCAGCGCTGGACCGGCGTGCTGATCCCGCCCGAGTTCCTCGGTGGCCACCTCGGTGCCGGGGCCGCGCACGTCACCGGGCGTACGTCAGCTCTGGGTTTCCGTCTCGCCACGGCCCTGTTCGGGCACGCGGGCATCGAGTGGGATGTCTCCCGGGCCTCCGCCGCGGACCGTGCGCTGATCGCGGCCTGGACCGCGGAGTACCAACGCCTGCGCCCGCTGCTGCACTCCGGCGTGGTGGTCCGGGCGGACTCACCGGACCCGGCGGTGCTGGTGCACGGCGTCGTGGCCCAGGACCGTTCCGCGGCGGTCTTCGCCCTGGTCACCCTGGACGCCCCGGCCGCCGCGCTGCCCCCGCCGCTGCGCTTCCCGGGCCTTGACCCGGACCGCTCCTACACGGTCCGCCCCCTGGGCCATCCACCCCGCACGGTCCAGGACGCCCCACCCCCGTGGCTGGCCGCAGGCTCGGTCACCCTCCCCGGCCGCGTCCTGACCGAAATCGGCCTCCCGGTCCCCCTGCTGACCCCGGAGCAGGCCGCCCTCTTCACCCTGGACAGCACCCCGTAGCTGTGGCTCACGCGAGACCGCGCTCGCTGCGGACCGTGCCGCGCCTCCCGGCCTCGGCTGGTGCTCAGGGGTGCCTCAACACCCTTGAGGCACCCCTGAGCGCCAGCCAAGGTCCGGGTGGGGACTGCCTTGCGGGGGTGCTGGAGCGGGGCTGGGTGCGGTGGTCGTACCGAAAAAGTCAGGCGCCGCCGAAGCGCTCGGTGCGGATCTTTTTCGGGTCGTGGCCGAGGGCGACCAGGATGTCGGCCGCGGTCTCGACGAACGAGCTCGGGCCGCAGACGAAGACGTCCGGGGCGAAGTCCGGCGGCCAGCCGTGGCTGTTGACCGTGGCCACGTCGATCCGTTTCGGCGGGGTGGGCCAGCCGGCCGGCGCCGTGCGGGTGTAGACCATGTGGACGTCGAGACCCGGGTCGTCGCGGACCCGGCGCTGGAGCTCGGCGGCGTAGCAGGCGTCCTCGGGCGAGCGGACCGAGTAGATCAGCCGGAACGGCTGGCGGCCGCGGACCTGGCCACGTTCGCGGATCATCGCCATCAGCGGGACGATCCCGGAGCCGCCGGCGACCAGCAGAACCGGGGCCGGCTGTGCGGAGCGCCAGACGAACCAGCCGCCGATCGGCCCGCGCAGCTCGATCCGGTCGCCGGTCTCGACGACGTCGGTGAGGTACGGCGACACCTCACCGTCCTCGAGGCGCTGGATCGTGATCTCCAGCGGGCCGCTGCCGGCCGACGCGATCGAGTAGCTGCGCTGGGCCGAATAGCCGTCCTCGGCGGTCAGGCGCAGGTCGACGTGCTGGCCGGGGAGGTGACCGGTCCAGTCCGGTACGTCCAGGACCAGGGTGCGGGCCGACGGGGTCTCCTGGCGTACCGCGGTCACGGTGCCGGCCCGCCAGGTCAGGGTGCGCGGCTTAGTCACCCGAGTAGCGCTGTTCCGACCAGGGGTCGCCGTACATGTGGTAGCCGGCCGCCTCCCAGAACCCGGGCTCGTCCTCCAGCAGCATCTGCAGGCCGTTGACCCACTTGGCGGACTTCCAGAAGTACAGGTGCGGGATCAGCAGCCGGGCCGGGCCGCCGTGCTCCGGGTCGAGCGGCTCGCCGTCGAACTCGTACGCGATCCACGCCTTGCCGTCGAGCAGGTCCTCGAACGGCACGTTGGTGGTGTAGCCGCCCTTGCTGTGCGCCATCACGTAGTCCGCGGCGGTCTCCACCTCCTCGAAGAGCGTGTCCAGCGAGACGCCCTTCCAGGTGGTGCCGAGCTTCGACCACTTGGTGACGCAGTGGATGTCCTTGGTGATCTCCTCGGCCGGCAGCGCGGTGAACGCCTTCCAGTCCCAGGTGTGCTTCTGCCCAACCTCGGTGGCGATGGTGAAACTCCACCGGTCGAGCGGGATGCGCGGGGTCGGCCCGGCCGAGAGGACCGGGAAGTCGTGTGTCAGGTACTGGCCGGGCGGCAGGTCGGGTGCGGAGTCACGCCGCCGCCCGCCGAAGCCTCGGGAGATGATGCCCATGCCGACGAGTAAACCGCATGATCGTTACGGGGTGGCGTCCCCGGGTCAGGCCTTCACGGTCGCGCTCGTCACGCCGGTCACGCTCGTGGTGGAGGACAGCACCACCCGGTAGCTGCCGCCGCTGACCAGCCCGGTGACGGTCCGGCTGCTGGTGGCCGGGTAGCTCTTCACCGTGGTCCAGCGCTTGTTTGCGTACCGCTGGACGGTCAGCTGCTGCCCGGCGGCGCCGGTCACCCGTACCGTCAAGGTCTTCTTGGCGCTGCGCCGGACCGCGACCGCGGCCTTGACGGTGTAGCTGCTGGTCGCCACCGCGGTGGTGTTGGTGCTGCTGGCGGGCACGGTCAGCCGGATCCGGAAGGAGGCCGTGGCGGTGCGGGTCACGGTGTACGTGCCGGTCGCGCCGGTCGTCGCCGAGCCGCAGGACCAGCTGCCGCCGCCGACCGAGACGCAGACCGAGACCGGCCGGTTCGCCCAGGGCGCGCCGTCCGCGGTCACCCGGAACGCGGTGCTGGTGCGGGCCTTGTAGGTGACGGTCCGGGTGGCCGGGCTCGCGGTCACGACCGGCGTGGCGACCACCGGCGCGGCGGTGGGTGCCGGTGACGGGGTGGTGGTCGGTGCCACCTGATCGAGAGCGGCCACCGCGTCGATCCGGCCGTACCCGAAGTCGTTGTCCCTACCGGCCGTCCCGAGATCGATCGCGGAGTCTTCGAGCGCGGCCTCGACCTGGTCCGGGCTGAGGCCCGGACGCGCTGCGAGCAGCAGTGCGGCGACCGCCGCGACGTGCGGCGAGGCCATCGAGGTGCCGCTCATGGTGGCGTAGCCGGTGGCGGCCAGCGCGGTCGGATAGGTGTTCAGGATCAGACTGCCGGGAGCGGCCACGTCCACGTAACTGCCCGCGTTCGAGTAGGACGCGACCGCGTCCGACGCGTCGGTGGCGGCCACCGCGATCACGCCGGGGTCGGCGCCCGGGTAGCTGGTCGGGCTGCCCTTGGCCCGCTCGTTGCCGGCCGCGGCGACCACGACCACACCCTTGCCGCGGGCGTAGGCGATCGCGTTGGTGAGCGCGCTGGACTGCTTCGTCCCGCCCAGCGACATGTTGATCACGTCGGCGCCGTGGTCGGCGGCCCAGATCACGCCCTCGGCGGTGTCCGAGGTGTCCCCGGCGCCCTCCGCGTCGAGCACCCGCACCGGCAGGATGGTCACGTTCGGGGCGATGCCGGACACGCCGAGTCCGTTGCCGGTGAGCGCGGCGACGGTGCCGGCCACGTGGGTGCCGTGCCCCTCCGGGTCGGTGTTCCCGCCGGTCGTGCCGGCGACCGCGTCCCAGCCGGTCAGCACCTGTCCGGCCAGGTCCGGGTGGCTCGCGTCGACCCCGGTGTCCAGGACCGCGACGGTCACCCCGGCGCCTGTCGACCGCTGCCAGGCTGCGGGCACGTGCATGGTCGCGAGATCCCACTGCTTGCTTCGGTACGGGTCGGAGCCACCCGGCGCCTCCAGCGCGTGCACCGTCCCGTCGATCTCCACCCCGAGCGCGTTCGGGGCCTGCTGGGCCTGCACCACCAGCCGGGCGGCGGTCACCCGATCGTGGGCCTCGCGCACCGTGATCACCGGGCGCCCGTCGGCGTCCAGCGTGGTGCTGACCACCCGGGCCGGCTTCGCGGCGGACACCTCGGCCGGCAGCACCTGCTCGGGGCTCGCGGCCAGGGCGTACGAGATCGGTTCCCAGCCCGGGCCGCCGATCGGCAGGACCAGAGCACCCACCGTGGCGAGCGCCGCCGCCGTCACCATGCCCGCGAAAGTCCTCGGCCGCATCAAGTCCACCCCTCGTCGGCGGCCGCCCCGGTGACCAGCCCTACGTGAAAGATCGGGCCACCGGAGTGCGATCGAGGGCCGTGCGGGGTGCGGTTGCGGTGCGGTGATCGCCGTAGACTCGGGCGTATGCCGCTGACCGGTGAGTACGAACCGAGCACATCCGACTGGGCCCGCAAGCAGGCCGAGAAGTACGACGCGACCGACGGCGCCCAGGCCAACGACATCCAGGGCAAGCCGATCGTGGTGGTGACGAGCGTCGGCGCGAAATCCGGCAAGCTCCGCAAGACCCCGTTGATGCGGGTCGAGCACGAGGGGGAGTACCTCGCGGTCGGCTCCCTCGGCGGCGCCCCGAAGAACCCGGTGTGGGTCTACAACCTGCGCAAGAACCCGCAGGTCGAGGTGCAGGACGGCCCGGAACGGCACGACTACGAGGCGCGGGAGCTGTCCGGCGCCGAGCGGGAGGTCTGGTGGCAGAGGGCGGTCGAGGCGTTCCCGAACTACGCCGGCTATCAGACGAAGACGGACCGTTTGATTCCCGTTTTCGTCCTGACCCGGCGCTGAACGGCGGGGCGATCCGTCCGGTGGGTGCGGATGGGGCTGGAAAAGGGGATGCCACCAGGCCGCCCGCCCGCGATCATGGGGGCATGCGGACCCCCCACCAGCCCATCGACCGCACCAACGGCACCGCGGTTCCGGCCGCGCGGCCGGCCGGTGTGCTGCCGACCAGCCTGCCCGCCGGGCTCCCGGTGGCCGGCGCCGTCGACGACGGTGACCGCCTGGTGGACCTGGTCGACCTGATCGCGCTCGACCCGTTCGTCAGTGGCCGGGAGCCGTTCGGCCGCACCACCTGGCTGGAAAATCTGCGGGCCGACGCGCCGCTGACCCTGCCCGGCGCGCACGTGATGCGCGACGCCGTGGAGGACGACGGCCACGGCCGGCTCAGCGTCGGCGACGGCTGGTCGCTGCACGTGATGCGCTGGAAGCAGAGCCGCCGGGCCCGGGTCACGGTCACCGCGACCACCAGCGAGCTGGCCGAGGCGACCCTGGCCGCGGTCACCGCCGGCGCGGTCGAGGAGCCGGCCCCGGCCGACGACAGCGTGCCGGTCGGGTTCTGGCACTACGGCCCGCACGGCCCGCGCCGCACCCAGCGGGAGATCGGCGCCGCGCCGTGGGACACCATCAAGCCGAACTACGCCCGGCCGGTCGCCGACACCCTGGAACGGCTGATGGCCGTCGACGCGGCGAACGTCACCGGCCGCCTCCTGCTGCTGCACGGCGAGCCGGGCACCGGCAAGACCACCGCGTTGCGCGCCCTCGCCCAGCAGTGGCGGTCCTGGTGCCAGGTGGACTGCGTGCTCGACCCGGAGCGGCTGTTCGGCGACCCGGCGTACCTGATGAGCGTGGCGCTGGGCAGCGGCGAGGAGGACGAGCCGAAGTGGCGGCTGCTGATGCTCGAGGACTGCGACGAGCTGATCAGCGGGGATGCCAAGGCGAGCGCCGGGCAGTCGCTGTCCCGCCTGCTCAACCTCACCGACGGGCTGCTCGGGCAGGGGCGTAACGCCCTGATCGCGATCACCACGAACGAGGACCTGTCGTCGCTGCACCCCGCGGTGGTCCGGCCCGGGCGCTGCCTGGCCAGCATCGAGGTGGGGCGGTTGCCGTACCAGGAAGCGGTCGGCTGGCTGGGCACCTCGACCGGGATCGGCCCGGACGGCGCGACCCTCGCCGAGCTGTACGCCCTGCGCACCGGCGCCCAGCCGGTGACCGTCCCGAAGCAGTCCGGCCCGACCGGAATGTATCTGTAGAACTGATGCAACCCCCGGTGCGTCCACCCGCGACAGAAGGGTGACGGACCACTGACGGGGGAGCGGGATGCGTTCTGACCTCGAGCGGGAGTACGTCGACTATGTGGCCGGGCGCCTGCCCCGGCTGCATCGGGCGGCGTATCTGCTGTGCGCGGACCGGTACCAGGCCGACGACATCGTCCAGGCCACGGTCACCGCGCTGTACATGAATTGGAAGTCGGCCGTCCGGGCGGACAACCTGGACGGCTTCGTGCACCGGATCCTGGTGCGGCGCTATCTCGACGAGCGTCGCCGCCGGTGGAGCCGGGTGCTGCTCGGCGACCACCTGCCGGAACGACCCGGCCCGGCCGACACCCGGGTCGAGGCGCGGGACGAGCTGCTGACCGCCCTGCGCGCCCTGCCGAAGGGGCAGCGGGCCGTGGTGGTGCTGCGCTACTTCAGCGACCTCTCGGTCGAGGCGACCGCGGCGGCGCTCGGCTGCTCGGTCGGCAATGTCAAGAGCCAGTGTTCGCGTGGGCTGGCCGCGTTGCGCGCCGAGCTCGGCGCCTTCCAGGAATCGAGGTAGCGGGGTGGATCAGGAACAGGCTCTGCGGGAGCGGCTGGCGGCGATCGCCACGCCACCGAGCCGGATCTCGATGGACACGGTGCTCCCGGCCGCCCGGCAACGGGTCCGCCGGCGGCGTGCGGTCTGGGCCGGCGCGGGCGCCGCGCTGACCGTGGGCGCGCTGCTCGCGGTGCCGAAGGTGCTGCTCAGCGACGCCGGTCCGGACAACCGGCCGGCCCTGCCGGCGGCGACCAGCGCCCCGGTGGCGCACCCGGCCGGCTGCCGGCCGCGCACCTTGCCGGTGCCGGACGGGATCACCGACATGGAGGCCGAGTCGGTCGACCCGACCGGCCGGTACATCGTCGGCAATGCCACCGTGAAGCACGTCTTCCGGCCGGTGTTGTGGACCGACGGGGTCCCCCGGCTGTTGCCGGTGCCGGTCGGGTCGGTGCAGGTGACCGGGGTGAACGCGTCCGGCGTGGTGGTCGGGCTGGTCAACGACGGCGCCGGCGGCGGTTCGGTGTTCCGTTTCGAGGACGGCCAGTACACCGTTCTCGGGATGCCGGCCGGGAACTGGTCACCGTATCCCGGCGCGATGATCAACACGGCCGGGGACGTGCTGGTCAACGCGGAGCCGGCCACCGCGGGGGAGAACAACGGCAAAGGCACGATCGTGCTGCTCTGGAAGGCCGGTGCGACCACGCCGGTGCGGCTGCCGCTCCCGGCCGGCGCCACCGTCGACGACCTGGCCGATGACGGGACCATGGTCGGCGGGCTCTACCGCGACGGCGCCGGTGTGGCCGGGTACCGCTGGGACCAGCGGGGCGGGGCCCGGAAGCTGTCGGCACCGGCCGGGAAGGTCACGCTGGCGAGTGCGTCCCGCGGCGACTGGGTCACCGGCAGCGTGTGGGGTCAGGGCGAGGCGGCTCGATGGAATCTGCGGACCGGCGAGTTCCGCCAGTTCCCCCAGCGATTCGGGCCGGGCATCGCGGTCAACGACGACGGCTGGGTGGTCACCCAGCAGGGCGCGCTGATCCGGGACGGCGCGGTGGCCGACCTGCCGGTCGGTGGCGGCGGCCGGACCGCCAAGGCGAGGGCGCTGACCGATGACGGCCTGGTGGTCGGGTCGATTGCCGTGGAGCCCGAGGCCGGCCGGTCCGGCTCGCTCGCCTTCCTGACCGCATCGGGCCAGACCCTCCCGCAGATCTGGCAGTGCTGACCTGACCGGTCCGCGCCGGGCGTTGCCGCTCGGCGCGGACCGCTCTCACTCCGGGGTGTTGCCGCTCGGTCCGCCGACCTGGAACGAGCTGCGCACCCCGGCGTAGGCCAGGTGCGCCACCAGGCCCTCCGGCACGTGGTCCAGGTTGTGGCAGTGGTCGGCCCAGATGCCCGGGTTGTCGGCGCGGAACGCGATCTCGTACGTGTCGCCGTCCGCCACGTCCAGCGAGTCGGTCCACCACGGACTGCCGGTCGCGGCGGTGCCGTTGCGGCTGAGCACCACCACGTGGTGGCCGTGCAGGTGCATCGGGTGCACCTCGCCGCTGCCGTTGTGCACGGTCATCCGCACGACGTCACCGGTGGTCACCATGAACATCGGCACGTCCGGGAACAGGTGCCCGTTGACCGTCCACCACAGGCCCGGCCGGCCGTCGAGGAACCCGAACCGGCGCCCGATGTCGTAGGAGAAACGGCGGTCCGGCCGGTCCGGGTCAAAACCGAGAAAACCACTTTTTCCGTACGAGAGGAAGTCGAGCGTGTCCCGCGGCAGCGCGGCCTGGACCGCACCGGCGGCCGTGAGCGCCGCCCCGCCGCCGACGTCGACCCGGGCCGGACCGGGACCGTCGAGCCGCAGGTCGACCCGGCCGCCCGCGGTGACCAGCACGGCCTGATCCTTGATCACACCCGGTTCGTGGACGTCACGTCCGTCGATGGCGGTGACCCGGAACGCCGTGCCGCTCACCCAGATCCGGATCGGTCCGGCATCCGTGTTGATCACTTTGACTGTCGGCGACGAGATGTCGGATATGCCGGGCACGCCGTTGACGGTCCGCTTGCCCTGATACGTGTGCACCATCGCGACCTGATCACTCCCGGTCGCGCCGCGCGGGGTGATGATCAAAGCGCCGAACAGGCCGTTCCTCACCTGCTCGTGCGAGACCTGGTGCGAGTGGTACCAGTACGTGCCGGCGTCCTTGACCACGAACCGGTACACGTGGCTCTGCCCGCGCCCGACCGCGTCCTGGGTCACCCCGGCGACGCCGTCCTCGGCGTTCGGCACGTCGACGCCGTGCCAGTGCAGGGTCACGCCGTCCGGCACCGACTCGTTGACCAGCGTCACCTGGATCAGCTGGCCCTGAACGGCGCGGATCTCCGGACCGGGGGAGACGCCGTTCAGCGTGTAGCGGCTGCCCGCTCTACCCGCGGTGAGCGTGACCGCGACGTCCGGCGTGCCGCTCGGCCCCTTGAGGTCGGCGACCGCGATCCCGGTGCGGTGATCGTGATCGGTCGCCGGGCCGCCGCCGTAGTCCGGATAACCCATCGCGGCCATGTCGTAGGTGCCGGGGACCAGGCTGTCGTAGCAGAACCAGCCGACCGGGCCCAGCACGGCGAGGGCCGCCACCACGGCGACGGCGGCCCGGGTCGAGGTGCGCATCAGGCGACGGCGACCGGCGGGGCCGGTTTCGCGTCGGCCTCCCGAGCCTTGCGCATGGCGACCGAGGCGAGCCCGGCGACCACGAGCGCGTTGAGCCCGTGCAGGGCGCCCACGCCGGGCACGCTGTAGCCGGCGAACGCCAGGACGACCTGCAGGACCACGGCGCCGAAGGTCAGCGCGGCCCACTTCACCCCGCCCGGGATCCGGGCGAAGAACGAGACCACCAGCAGCGCCAGGGCGAGCAGCGGGATCACCTCGGCGCCGACCACGGCGTGCACGATGTGCGCCCAGTTGCGGGTGTTGTTGTCGAAGACGCCGCCGTCGTCGACGTCGTTGAGGACCTGGAACCAGGCGGCGGCGATCGCGGCGATCTGCACGACGAAGCCGATCAGGATCAAACCGGATAGTGCACGGTAGACGGAGCGCATCGGGCTTTCCCCCTTCAAATCCGATGCTCTCAGCGTTCTCCCGACGGTCAGACCAGGCAATACGCCGGGAGTCGTATGTGCGACGGCCCGCGTACGCCATCGGCGACAAAACGCTTGTCGGCGGCGCGCGGGCCGTACGACTCCAGGGTTACCGGTGCGCCCAGCAGCGCGCCGATCTCGGCCGGCCAGTCACCGGGCCGGTACAGCCCGGCGGGCGTGGCCCGGTGCAGCCGGGCGGTCAGGCGCTCCTGGTGGGCCAGGTCACGGTGCGGTCCGGGCTCGATCCGGTCCCAGACCGCCCCGTCCACCCGGTACGACGTGCAGATCCCCAGCCCGGTCTCCCGCGCGGCCACGTCCAGGTGGGTGACGGCCAGCTCGTCGACGCCGCCGGCCACCTCCACGGCGTACCGGTGGGCGACCGCGTCGAAGTGCCCGGTCCGGAACCGGCCCTGCCACTCGTCGTGCCCGTTGTGCTGTTCCGGCAGGTCCAGCGCCGGGTCCTCGGTGACGAACGGCCCCGACCCGTGCCGCGTCGTGTACGTCCGCACCACCCCGAGCCGCCGGAACGACGGGCACAGCTCGGCCACGTTGTCGAACGTCGTGGTCGACCAGGTGGTGTGCGGGTGCCACCCGCGCCACTCGTCGAGCAGCACACCCTGGGCGCCCTCGAACACGCACGGCCCCTCGGCGAGCAACCGCATGGTGTAGCTCTCGTGCGTGATCGTGACCGCCCGGCCGAACGCGACGAACGCGTCCAGCACGTCGTCGAGCGGGGTGTCGGTGTAGCCGTACGCCTCCTGCACCGCGGCCAGCCGGCGCCGCAGCCGCGCCGGTGAGAGCACGTCGGAGACCCGGGGCGCCTCCGGGTGCTCCAGGGCGTACGCCATGGTCTCGCCCACGCCCATCCCGCACGAGCCGTGCCGGTTCACGCGTTCCTTGCGCCGGTTCGCGGCCCGGTGCCACGGGGTGGCCAGCAGCGCGTCCCCGTCGACGGTGAGCAGGTGGAACGGGTTCTTCAGGGCGAACGCCTCGGCGGACAACGCGAGCGGGTCGACCACCGTGAACCGGGTCAGGTGGGTCGGCACCCCGCGCAGCGTGCCCGCCCCGAACTGGGCGAACGTGTGGTGCCGCCCGTCGTCGGTGACCACGTTGTGCCCGGCCTGCGCTCCCCCGTTGAAGCGCAGGACGGCCCGCACGCGGTTTTTCGCGCAGAGCGCGTCGACGACGGTGCCCTTGCCGGCGTCCCCGTACCCGAGGTCGACGACCGCCACGTGATCCATCACAGCCTCCGGAGACGACCGGGCCTGTGCAGCGGGGCGAGCGCCTGCCCGACCGAGTGACCGGCCGCCGACCCGTAGGCGGCCAGGTCGTCCAGGCCCTCCTCCAGGTCGACGGTGTCCTCGCCTAGGCCGACGGTCAGCGCGATCGTCTCGCAGACCGCGTCCAGGTCGTCGAGCTCCAGGACGTTCTGCCCGAGCAGGCCGCGCCAGGCGGCGAGGACCTCGCGGTCCCGGCCGTACGTCGCCGAGGTGGGCAGGATGAAGAACACCTCGAACTTGCGCTGCAGCTCGGCGACGATCGACGCGACCGGGATGGCCTCGCGCAGGTCGTCGCCGATCACCCGGCGGACCTCCTTCGGCTTGACCATGGCGTAGGGCAGCTCGTCGCCGATCAGGAACAGGTAGCCCTTGCGCTGCCGCTTGACCATCGAGTCGGTCAGCACGTGCCGGGCCAGGAAGTACATCGCCAGCTCGTACGACTCGCGCTTCTGCCCGCCGCCACCGCCCTCCAGCACGATCCGGGACAGGTCCTCGTCCATCCGGTTGTCCGACTCGAACTGGCCCACCTGCAACGGCACCCGGTCGCAGGTGGCGTCACCGATCGCGCCGAACATGATCTGCGGGTCGGTCGCGTAGCCCTTGCGGGTCAGCAGGCCGAGCAGCTGCGGCAGCTTGGTCTGCAGCACCCGCGGGACGTTCCGCATCGAGCCGGTCACGTCGAACATCACCACGATCGGCGTGCTGTCCGGGTGTTCCGAGCTGTCCCGGCTCTCCCGCATGAACACACCCTGCGGGTCGAGTTCCGGGTGGGCCTGCCGGGCGCCGCCGTCGCTGTACGCGAAGGCGCTCTCGCCGGTCGCCGCCCGGAAGTTCTCGGCAGCCGTGTAGACATCGGTGGACCAGCGTCCGCTTCCCATGGTCGTGTTTCCTCTCAGATCCGGTAACGCGGGGGGACCAGCTCGTCGAGCTCGGCCAGGAGGTGCCACGCGTTCTGCGGGCGCATCCTCGGCGCGTCGTACAGGCAGCCGTCGGCGAACCGCCGCAGCGGGTGCGGCATGTCCGGCCCGAACAGCCGGGTGATCAGGCCGGTGGCCAGGTGGATGTCGGTGGCCGGGGTGACCGGGCGCCCGGCCGGCACCTCCGGCGGGTACTGCGCCTCGCGCTTGGCGATCAGCGCCTTCGGCCGGCCGCCGACCGGCGCGGCGTAACACCAGTCGATCAGGACCAGGCCGCGCTGCCGCCGGTCGACGAGCACGTGCTCCTCGAAGACCGCTCCATGCACGATGCCGGCGTGGTGCGCCCAGCCCAGGCCGGCCAGCAGCCGGCGCCAGATCCAGATCAGGTCGGCCGGGTCGAGACCGCCGGGAACGGCCAGGTCGCGGAACCCTCGCTGCCGCATCAGGACATTCACCGTACGACGGTGATGGTCGCCGTCGACGTGGATGAAGCTGTCCAGCAGCCGCGGAGCGTACGCCTGGAAATCGGGCCTTCCGTGCCGACGGAGCCGGCGCAGAGCGGCGGCCTCGACCACCATGAGATCGCTGTCCGCGGGGTCACGGGGCACCTTGAGCAGCGACTCGCCCTCTTCGAACAGGTCGGCCACGTCGCCCTCGGCGAACCGGCGGTCGAACCGCGACCACGGCTTGGGATGGGCGACCGGGTCCGGGCCTCCCCGGACCCGGTCTCGGGCCGTTTGCCGCCGGCCCGTCGAGTAATGCTGCTGGGCCTTCCGACTGTGCTGCTTCGGGGTGATCACGCGGTCGTCGCACTCCGCGTAGAGCGCGCCGAGCTTGGCGAACGCCCGAGTCGCGGACGCCCACAGCGCGGGTCCGGCGGTGTCCGGGTGAACGATCTTGGCGAGTGTCCGGTAGGCGAGCCGGACGTCGACGAACGTCGCCTTCCGGGTGATGCCGACGCCGGTGGTGTCGATCAGCTCGGCGAACGTGCTCGCCGCCGCGATCCGGGCCTCGGCCTCGGCGAAAGAGATCCGGAAACGGGTCTGGGTGTCCTGCTCGGAAGTCGCGTACCCGGCTTTCATCTGATCCTGTCCTCCCGTGTCGGCCGCAACAGCGCGGGGTGCAGCAACCTGGCGTCACCGGCCCGGTAGAGCCGGGCCTTGGGCCCGCCGCGCTCCCCGCCGCGCGCCGCGGTCTCACCGGTGCTCTCCACGAAGCCCGGCACCGACAGCACCTTGCGGTGGAAGTTGCCGGCGTGCAGCTCCTCACCCCAGACCGCGGCGTAGACCTGTCGCAGCTCGCCGATGGTGAAGGCGGTGGCGACGAACGCGGTCGCGAGCGGGGTGTACTCCAGCTTGTCGCGGGCCCGTTCGAGCGCGTCGGCGAGGATCTGGTCGTGGTCGAAGGCCAGGTCCTTGGCCTCGTCGACCGGGACCCAGAAGGCCCGGGCCGCGTCGGTCCCGGCGACCGGCTCCGGCAGATGCGGTGCGAACGCCAGGTAGGCGACCGACACGATGCGCATCCGGGGGTCACGGTCCGGATTTCCGTACGTCCGGAGCTGCTCCAGGTGCACCCGGCCGAGCGTCTCGTCCTGCTCGGCGCCCGGGGTCAGGCCGGTCTCCTCGGCCAGCTCCCGCAGCGCCGCCTCGTCGAGCGTCTCGTCCCGGACGAAGCCGCCGGGCAGCGCGTTCTGCCCCAGGTGCGGGGCCTGGCCACGCTCGACCAGCAGCACGCAGAGCGTGCCCTCCCGGATGGTCAGCGCCACGACGTCCACGGTCACGGCGGCAGACGGGTAGTCCCGGGGGTTGTAGCCGGCCAGGAAACTCGCCTCGTCCATGATCGCGTCCTTCTCACTATGAGTACTACTCGATGTGAGATGAACCTAGCGCGCTCGATCGTCACGTGTCAACGGGTGGCGGGGGCCCGCTTTCCCCGGCCGCCGTGCGGACGCAAAAAACCCGCCACCTCGGTGGGTGGCGGGTTCCCTGAACGGATTCGGTCAGCTACTTCTCGTATGTCAGGCAGTCTGCTCGGTCCAGGGATGCGCCCACGGTAATCGCCGGCGCCTGACACTCAAGATTGGTGTTGTACTTGCATTCGGCCCGCTTGCAGGCGCCCACCTGAGCGGTGGCCACCCCCATGCCGCCGGTCA
This sequence comes from Actinoplanes awajinensis subsp. mycoplanecinus, assembly GCF_001509495.1. Classification (NCBI taxonomy): domain Bacteria; kingdom Bacillati; phylum Actinomycetota; class Actinomycetes; order Micromonosporales; family Micromonosporaceae; genus Actinoplanes; species Actinoplanes awajinensis. The sequence continues at coordinate 93,686 of NZ_LLZH01000167.1, forward strand.
CGCCGGAGCCGATGAACGTGTCACACTCCGAGTTCATGTCACCGATGGTGATCGCGAAAGCGGTGCAACCGTCGTGGTTGTAGCCACAGTCCGTAACCGTGCAGGTCTGGACCCGCGGCATGTTCATCATCTGAGTCATCGCGCGTGCTCCTTCTGGTTACCGGGTTTGTCGCCTCTTGAATCTAGTCATTGGTGCAACGGTTCGCACATTTTCCCGCTTAAGATTTTTAAAACCAAGAATGGTAAGGCAAGCCTTTCCTTTGCCATTAGGTTAGGCGGGCCTTACCGATGCTGATCGCTTTTATGTATGTCGTCGCCCGCATGTTTGGCCGTGGATCTTAGTGGTGCGGGAGCGGAGTGTCTGACATATGAGGATGTTTCTGACTCTAGGTAAACGAACCGCCACGAATAGCTACGCTTCCGGCGAGACGGCCCGCCGGCTTCAGTACTGCAAGCACGTGCGGGCCCACCCAACATCACCGAAGCGGTCGCATGACCGTAGGAGGACCACGCATGAGCAAGTCGAAGAGCGGATCCCGCACGCGGCTGAGCCGCCGCGTCGGGATCGTGGCCGGCGCGGCGACCGTTGCCACCCTGGGCCTCGTGACGCCGGCGTACGCCGAGGCGAAGCTGACCCTGAGCGCGACCTCGGGTCCGTCCGCCACTGCCACCGCCATCACGGCGACGGCGACCACTGCTGTCTTCACCGGTATCACCCCGGTCGTCCAGTTCGTGACCACGGGCAGCGGCTCGACGGTCTGCCCGCTCAGCTACTCGAACCCGGTGGAGCGAGTGATCTCCGTAGCCGGCGTGCAGAGCGCCGGCATCGTCGGTGTCCCGGCGGCCAACGTCCGCAAGGTCACCGAGAGCAAGATCGTGATCACGACGCCCACCACGGCGCTGAACCCGGGTGGCGCGGGCGCCGAACTGTTCAACGCCACCGGTCTCGCGCTGGCCGTCAACGGTTCGACCACCCAGACCACGGCCAAGTACAACGTCTGCGTGTACGCGGGCACCACCGCCGGCAACGCCACGACCAGTGGTCTGCTGGCCTCGGGCACCTACACGATCGCCGCCTCGCCGACGATCACCAACATCACCCCGGAGAGCGGACCGTCGCTCGGTGGCACCAAGGTCACGGTCACCGGGACCGGCTTCACCACGGGCACCACCGCGTCGATCGGTGGCAGTGCCCTGTCCAGCGTCGTGGTCAACGCGACCGGCACCCAGTTCACGGCGATCACGCCGGCCCGCACGGCGGGCGCCGACCTGAAGCTCGTCGTCACCGCGACGGGTGGCTCGGTGGACAGCACCGCCGACGTGCAGACCGACGACGACTACAGCTACCTGAACGGCATCACGGTCCAGCCGAACACGAACGCCGGTGCGGACTCGGTGACGCTCGACATCAGTGGCGTCGGCTTCTCGGCCTACACCTGGCTCACGCCGACCAACACGCTGGACGCCAGCCCGCACATCTTCCTCGTCGAAGGTACCTACAACGGGGCGAACAGCGCCGCTCAGGTCACCGCGTTGGAGGCGGACACCCGGACGAACGGCCCGGCCGCCGAGTGCACCGACGTCCTGGTGATCGGTGACACCGAGCTGATCTGCAACCTCGACATCACGAAGAGCGTCGACCCGGTCGCCGGTACCAGCGTAAGCACGCGGATGAACGAGGGCGCCTACGTGGTCACGGTGGTCAACACGGGTGCCAACAACGCCACCCCGACCTTCCAGACCAAGGTGACCAGCGGCTCGATATTCACCGTCGCCGCTTACTGATCCTGATCCTGGTCTGCTCAGTCAGTCCTGCCATTGCTGCGGCCGGTTGCCTTCGGGTGGCCGGCCGCGGCTGCTTTTCCGCTTCGCCCCTGGCTTTATTCGTTTCCTTAAACGTCTGATTTCTTGAGGCGGACCTTGGGTTTCATCGAAGTCCTGAAACCGTGGTAATGGTGTGATAAGTGCCCGTGGTGTTGTTGCCAGGAAACTTTCAGCGGACTTCGCGGCTCGGCGGATTTGCCCGCTTGCAGGCAGTTACGATTTCTCGCGAGGCGGCCCGAAGTGCCCATCCGGTCCGGGCCCACAAACACTTACCCAACGCGGTCACTGATGACCGTAGGAGGCCCCACCCATGCAAATGGAGAAAGCATCATCCCGCCGCAGGAAGGCCCTGCAGTTCGGGGCCGTGGTCGGCGTCACCGCGGCTGCTGTCCTGTCTGCCAATCCGGCGATGGCGGCGGTAGAAGTGGCGACGGTCAGCCCCTCTTCCGGTCCGACTGCCGGCGGCAACACCGTCACCCTCTCGGTGGCCACCCTGTCGGACCCGGCGCAGTCGTTCATCCAGGGATCCACTGCGGTGACGCTGGAGAATGCCGCGACCTGCAGCGCCTCCCTGACTGCGGCGCCGAGCTTCCCCCTGGTGGCCCCCGCCGCCGTCACCGTGGTCAGCGCCACCAAGCTGGCGTTCACGGTTCCCTCGGGTGCCACGACCACGGGCGGTATCAGCGCGGCCAACGACTACAACGTCTGTGCCTATAGCGCTCCGGGCGCCGTTCCCGGGGCGAGCACCGCCGCGTGGACGCTGATCGGCAAGGCTGAGGCCGCTGGTGGCACCTACCACGTCGGTGCCAGCCCGACCATCACCAGCATCACCCCGCGGGCCGCGGGAACCCAGGGTGGTGGCACGCTGATCATCTCGGGTACCGGCCTGGACTCCACCGGCACCTGGTCGCTCGGCGGCACGACCGTCACCCCGACCGTGAACGGGGCGTTCACACTGGCCACGGTCACGATCCCGGCCCATGCAGCAGGTGGCCCGTTCGCTCTGGTGCACACCAAGAGCGAGGGTGGCACCGCGATCTACCCCGCCGCCTTCACCTATGCCGCCGGCTTGAACGTGACGCCGAACACGGCATCGAACACGAAGGCGCGGACCGACGTGTCGGTCACCGGTACCAATTTCTCCAGCATCAACTTCACCACGACGACCGGTAAGACGCCGGACGACGCGAACGGCCACGTGTATCTGGTCAAGGGAAACTACGACCCGGCCAAGACCGGTCTGGTGAAGGCCAACCCGCAGACCACGGAGTGCCTGAACGTGGTGCCGATCAGCGACAGTGAGCTGCTCTGCTCGCTGTACCTGGCCGGTGGCGGTTACTCGATGTCCACCGCCCGGACCGTCTCTGCCACCGTCACCGGCACCACACTGACGGCCGCCGCGGGTGCGTTCGGTCCGGCTGACGTCGGCATGCTGGTGACCGGCCCGACCACCATCACGGCCGGCACCTACATCACGGCGATCATCGATCCGACCAAGGTGATGCTGTCCAAGGCGCCGACCGCCGCGATCACCACCGCGACGAACATCGTTCTGTCGCCGAGCCGTTCCTTCTCCGACGCCACCCTGACCGCCAGTTCCACGGCTCTCACCTCGGGTGGAACCGCTGCCTTCGCGGCCTCGGACGTCGGTCGCCCGATCAGTGGTGTCGGCATCCCGGCCGGCACGACGATCTCCGCGGTCGGTTCCGCCACCGGTGCCACGCTTTCCCAGGCGGCCACCGCCAGTGCGAGCGGCACCTACGTCATCGGTGCGGCCCCGCTGAACGAGGTTCCGATCGGCGTCTACACGGTGACCGTGGTCAACAGCGGTGCTGTCGACGCACAGAACACCCCGGCCTACCAGCGGTCGGTCATCAACAGTGGTTCGACCTTCACGGTCGCCGACTTCTGATCCTGGCTCTGAGCACGGCAAACTAAAAAGAAGCAGCCGGTCCGTTCATCGGGCCGGCTGTTTCTGTCCGTCGTTTCGAACCGCTCGACCCAAGCAAACAGCCCGGCGGACATTCGCTGTCCGCCGGGCTGTGTCCTGTCAGGTCAGATCAATGCAGCTTGGCCCACTCGCGATCGATGATCGAGATGTTGTCGTCCGCCGACGGCTTGCCGTCCGGCGCCGCCATCATCGTCACCACGCTGCGCGACGAGGACGTCTTCCAGCACATCAGCAGCGTGGGCCGCTCGGTGACCGGTGCGTCCCGGGTGAAGCGGACCTTGTTCGTGCAGTTGACACCCGCGCCGACCGACTTGCCGCGATCGCCGGCCAGGAGCAGGGTCGAACTGTCCGTCAGGTCATGACGGGCGGTCGTCACCCGCACGCTGCCGTTGTCGGTGGGTTCCGTCCACTCCTTGATCGCGTCGCCGGCCTTGGCGGCGGATTCGCCCTTCGCCTTCGGCGGGCGCTGCAGGTCGAAGCCGTCGGCCTCGGCCTTCGCCCGCGCCTCCTCGATCTCCTTGCGGATCTCCTTGGCCGATTTCTTCGTGACCTGGTTCTCGTGGTCGTCGTCCGAGGACTTCTTCGCCGGCTTCTCGTCCGCGGCGCTACCGGCCGCCGAGCCCCTGCCGGTGGACGCGGCGACGGAAGCCGGTGCCGAGCCCGAGCCCGAGGCGACCGCGGACGAAGGCCCGCCGGCCGATGCGGAAACCTCCGGCGTCGACGGGACCGGAGCCGTTTCGGTCGCGGCGGCCATCGGTGGTGGTTCGGGCAGGCTCTCCTGCTGGGTGCCGCGGGTCTGCAGCGCCAGAAAGGCGCCGCCGGCGAGCACGGTAGCCGCCCCGGTGACCCCGATCAGGGTGCGCCTGCGGCGGATGTTGCGAAGCTCCGGCGTGAGATCTCCGCGCTCGGGTGTGGGTTCCTGGTGCTCTGGGTTCCCCATGTTCCCCGTCCTTAGAATGTGCCGGTTTCTGCGAACCCCTATGGTCTCAAGGGTTCCGGATGTATCGCATGGCAATAGACATGAGCCGCTTTACTGCTAACCCATGCTTTTCCATTTCTTATTGAGTTCCCGCACGGCTTTCGCCCGAGAGGGCTTTCCTTTCGGATCGACCAGAACAGTGACGACACTCTTTTCCGCGCTGGTACGCCAGCAGAGCAGCAGATTTTTCTTCCGCTCCGCTTTCGGATCGTTGCCGAGCTGGAAGGTCTGCGTGCAGTCGGCGTTCCGGTAGGGCTTCACTCCACCGGCCACCCAGCGGAGCTCGCGCTGACCGGACAGGTCGCCCCGGGCGGACACCACCCGGATGATGCCGCCCGATTTCAGCGAGCCCCGTTGGGTCATGCGCACGGAGTCCAGCACCGAGTTGGCCCGCTGCGGCCCCGGCATGATCGCCTGGGCGTGCCCGGCACTGCCCTCGGCGAGGGCCGCCGGCGTGGCGGAGGCGGAGCTGGCGAGAGGTTCCGGACCGATCGCGGCGGGCTCGGCGGAGCCGCATCCGGCGAGACAGGCCCCGCTGCCGAGCACGACGGCCAGGCCCACCGCCCTGGCTGCGGTCCGTGCGCGGTGCCCCGTCCGATCGTCATGGCGACTGGTCATGCTGGCTGTTCCCCTCGTGATCTCGGCGGTGAGCCGCACCGGCTCCCGACTCAATCGTCCCAATGATCACGAAATAACATGCTGAAACGGACGAGTGGTCGCTGTGAGTTCCCTTAACGGCGAGCCTCCGCGGGATCTTTCACGTTCTCCGCGAATCGGCAGCAATCCGGTCGTTACGCTGCGGTGGAAGCGCGGAGGTGACCCGGGACCGGCGCTCTGCCGCCCCAGCTGCCGAAGGATTGCGGGTACCCATGTCTCAGCGCGTGACCCGGGCCGGCCTGGCCTCGATCGCCGTCACCGCCCTGGTCCTGGCCGGAGCGAGCTCGCCGGTCTGGGCCGCCACGCCGGCGATGACCCTGAGCAGCGTCACCGGCCCCAGCGGCGGCGGCACCATCATCACCGGCACGGTGGCCAGCCCGTTCGTGGTGTTCCCGGCCGGCACCACGCCGGCGGTCCAGTTCCAGTACGTCGGAACGGGCTCCACGACCTGCAGTGCGACGGCGGGGGCGGTCGCGCAGATCGCCGTCACCGGTACCACCGGCACCGACGGGGTCCAGACCGTCGACCCGGATCAGGTACGGCGGGTCTCCGCCACGAAGGTGCTGTTCACCGTGCCGTCCCAGGCGTATCCGGTGATCGGTGAGGACGGCTACCCGAGCACGATCAATCCCACCGGGGTGGTCCTGGCCGGCGCGCAGACGTGGGCCAAGTGGAACGTCTGCGTCTACGACACCGACTCCACCGTCTCCAGCACGCTGCTGGCCACCGCCTCGTACACGGTGACCGCCCGGCCGACCATCACCTCGATCATCCCGGCGAGCAGCCCCGCCGGCGGCGGCCAGTCGATCACGGTGAACGGCACCGGCTTCAGCGCCGTCACCACCGCTACCACCGGTGCGATCGGCGATGTCCCGCTCGTCGACATCAAGGTCGCGCCGAACGGGAACAGCCTCACGGCGACCACCGGTCCGCGAGCCTCGGGTACTGGTCTGGCACTCACCCTGACCACCCCGGGTGGCACGGTGAGCAGCCTCGATCCGGACAACAACGACCAGCCGGAGGACGCCGACCCGGACACCGACGACGCTCCGATCGGCTTCCTGTACAGCAACGGCATCACGATCGCGCCGAGGACCGCTCCGGCCGGGACGACAGTCGTGGTCGACGTCAACGGCGCCGGGTTCTCCGGGCTCAGCTTCAGCGCCGCCGGTGATCCGCAGAGCACCCAGGCGCACGTGTTCCTGGTCAGGGACGCCTACGTGCTGGACAGCAACCGCGGGGTGGCCGAGTGCGTGGTGCAGGCGGTCATCGGTGACACCGAGCTGATCTGCACGCTGGACCTGTCGGCGGACCAGTTGAGCCTGACCGACAGTTCGACCCTGCCGTCCACGCCGATCACCGACGGGGCCTACTTCCTGACGGTGGTCGCGGACGGTTCCACCACGGCCCTGAACCCGAATTCCAGCATCGTCAGCAGCGGGGCCGCGTTCATCGTCGCGCCGTACTGACCCGCTGCGCCGGGGCGCACCGTTCTGCTCCTGGGCGGCACCGGATCCGCACTGTCGGCTTCCTCAAGACGGCCGAACCTCCTTGTGCAAGGGCCGCCGGGGAGAGGACGTTGTCGATGAAGGTTCAGCTGCGCCGTTACGCTGCCGGGGCCGTTGCCGCTGGTGCGATCGCTGCCGTTGCCGCGTTTGCGCTGCCCGCCGGTACGCCGGACTGGGCGCCGGTCACCTACGGCCTCACCGAGAGCGCCGACCAGCTGCTCCCCGCGACGGTCTCCGAGGCGAAGCCGGCCAGGGTCGTCTCCACCAAGCTCGACAGGCACGGCCGCCCGGTCGTCACGGTGAAGCAGGCCACCGACAAGGCGAGCGCCGTCAAGCTCGTCGAGGACGCGCAGAGCGCCGACGGCGCGATCGGTGTCGAGCTCGACGCCAAGACCTACGCCTACGGCGCGCCGACCGGAACTGATCTCTACCGGGGCAAGCAGTGGGGCCTGGCCACGATGCACGTCGCCGACGCCTGGCAGAAGTCGACCGGCGCCGGCGTCACCGTCGCCGTGATCGACACGGGGGTGGACGCGACCAACGTCGACCTGGCCGGACAGGTGCTGACCGGGTACGACGCGACCACCGACAAGGTCGGCGGCAACATCGACCCGCACGGGCACGGCACCCACGTGGCCGGCACCATCGCCGCGGTCACCGGCAACACCATCGGTGTCTCCGGTGTCGCCCCGGACGCGAAGATCCTGCCGGTGCGGGTGCTCGGCAACGACGGCAGCGGCTACATGTCCGACGCCGCCGAGGGCATCCTCTGGGCCGCCGACAACGGCGCCCAGGTGATCAACATGTCGCTGGGCTCGTCGGAGAAGGTCGCCGCGGTGACCACCGCGATCACGTACGCCCGCAGCAAGGGTGTCACCGTGATCGCCGCGGCCGGCAACGAGCGCAAGGAGGGCAGCCCGGTCAGCTACCCGGCCGCCGAGGCCGGTGTCATCGCGGTCGCCGCGACCGACTCCGCCGACCAGGTCGCCGAGTACTCGAACGCCGGCAGCTTCGTCGACGTGGCCGCGCCGGGCAGCGCGATCCTGAGCACGTACCCGTCCGCGCTGGGCAAGAGCTACAGCACGATGAGCGGCACCTCGATGGCGTCGCCGCACGTCGCCGCGGTGGCCGCGCTGCTCAAGGCCGCGAAGCCGAGCCTGACCCCGGACCAGATCGAGCAGGCGCTGGAGACGTCCGCCGTCGACCTCGGGCCGTCCGGCAAGGACAACGACTTCGGGTACGGCCGGATCGACGCCCTGGCGGCCCTCGCCACCGTCGGCACGCCGACCAGCGCCCCGACCACCGCTCCCGCCAAGCCCACGGCCCCCGCCCCGACCGCGCCGACCACCGCGCCGACGACCAAGGCCCCGACCACCGCGCCGACCACCAAGGCGCCGACGACCGCCCCGACCAAGGCGCCCACCAGCGCCCCCACCACCGCGCCCACGTCGAAGGCGCCGACCGCCGCGCCCACCTCGGCGGCTCCGAGCCCGAGCACCAGCTCGGCCACGAAGGTCACGCCGGTGATCGTCGCCGACACCACCGCGGCCGACGTCGCCTACAACGGCAGCACGGTCACCACGTTCACGGTGACCGCCGGTGGCCAGGCCTGGACCCGGAAGAACGCCAAGCTCTGCATCGCCGAGACCGGCAAGTCGTTCCAGTGCGTGGACGTGGTCACCTCGGCCGCCGGCGTGATCTCCCTCGACCGGGTCGCCACCGCCGGGTACCAGTTGCAGCTCCGGGTCGCCGCGACCGACGTCAACGAGGCCGCCACCGCCACCGCGACCTACACGGTGCACAGCACGGCGTCCGCGTTCCGCAGCGGCAACCGCACGATGGGTGTCGAGCTGGCCTCGCCGGCCGGGCTGACCGTGCAGGTGCAGCAGCAGGTCCGGGGCACCTGGAAGACCGTGTTCTCGTTCGTCACCAAGAAGACCGCCACCCAGGTGACGATCGGCGGGCTGGCCCCCGGGCAGCAGTACCGGGTGCTGGTCCCGGGCACCGCCGCGGTCGCGGGCGCGACGAGTGGCATCGTGGCCGGCTGACCGTTCGACTGATCGACCGCGGCAGGGGCAGCACGCCCCTGTCGCGGTTTTTCGTCAGTCCAGCGCGGCCCACTCCCGTTCGATGACGGCGACGCTGTCCGCGGTGTCCGGCACACCCTGCTTGACGATCGCCATGGTCACCACGCTGCGCTGATCCGAGGTGCGCCAGCAGAGCAGCAGGCCGTCACGGACGACAGCTGTCTCGCCCTCCTCGAACCGCACCCGGTTCGTGCAGTGCACACCGTCCGCGACGAGGCGCCCCTGATCGGCGGCGAGTCGCCGGTCACCCTTGTCGCTGAGGTCGAACCGCGCGCTTGACACCCGTACCGTGCCATTGCGGACCGTTTCGACGCGGCGGGTGACCGGACCGCTCTGGCCCTGCGCCGCCGAAGGCGACGCGGCCTGCGGAAATCCGCCGGCCGCGACCGAAGCGTCGATCTCCGTCTGGAGATCCGACGGCGTCGGCGAGGGGGTGCGCCGGGCCGGATCCGCCGGGTAGGTGGTGCGCGGCGCCGGAAGATCCCCGGGTACGACGGACTGGCCGGTCCCCTCGATCCCGGGCGTGGCCACCGTGGCCGGCGGTGCGAGCGCGGCCGGTTCGGGCAGCGTCTCCTGCTGCGGCTCCATCAGCTGCGCGGCCAGGAAACCGGCGCCGGCCAGCAGGGCGGCGGCGCCGGCCACCCCGACCAGGGCCTGTTTGCGCCGCAGGGCTCGGCGGTGCGGAGCGGCAGCCGCCGCCGAGACGTACACGTTGCCCGCGGGTACGTGCTCGTGCTGGTCGTCGCTCATGTCACCGTCCTCACTCTCGTCTTCCGCGACAACCATGATTTCAAAGATCAGGACATATCGGGTTCGAATCTGTTTAAAGGCGGTATTCCACCGATTCCGGTAGGCATTCCGGGGCAGTCATAACTGTCGACTTTCGGTCGCTCACGTCACCTGGAGGGGGAGCCCGGCCCCTACCTGGTTGACCGCGGAAACCGGCGCGCGCATCGTGTGGTGCACGGATGCGTTGGCGGGCGGATCCGGGGTTGTCCCGCCGTGTCCGGAAGACGGAAGGGGGCCCTGTGCGGCGTGACGAGGTGCGATTCCGCGCTGGTCCGGACCGCCGGCGATGACCGGGAGCGTCGAGCATCTTCCGGCCCGGCCGTCCTGGGACTGCCGGGTGTGCGGCCGGCCCTGGCCGTGCGAGCCGGCCCAGGTGGTGCTGGCCCGCGGTCACGGCCGGGTCGATCTGGCCCTGGTGATGTGGGACTACCTCGAGGAAGCGGCACGCGACATGCCGCAGACCCCGGCGCCGGAACTGTTCAACCGGTTCCTGCGGTGGACGCAGTGACTCCGCAAAGCCTCGAAAAGCGAATGGCAAACACGTTTCCTGACTAGGGTCGAGATGTCCAAGTCAAGGAGATTAGTATGCTTTTCCGCCGTATTTCCATGGCGCTCGGCATGGCCGGGCTCTTGATTCTTCCCGCCATCGCCGCACAGGCCGAACCGACCGCGGCGGACGCGGCGTTCCTGAAAGCGGCGCACCAGGTGAACCTCGCCGAGATCGCGACGGGGCAGATCGCCTGGAAGAAGACCACGGACCCGCAGGTGAAGAACGTGGCCGCCGCGATCATGCGCGACCACATCCACCTGGACGCGGCCCTCTACCGGACGGCGCGGTGCTCCGCGTCTACCTGCCCGGCTCGCCGACAGCGGAGCAACAGGCCCTGGCCGACCGGTACGAGGCCGCCGGGGCGGCGTCGTTCGACAAGCTCTACCTGTCGACACAGCTCGCCGGGCACCGCAAGGTCTTGCGGATGATCCGGTCGGCGGACATCACCGAGCCCTCGATCAAGGAACTCGCCGAGAAGGCCGAGCCGGTGATCGCCCGCCACGTGGAAATGATCCGCAAGGCCGACTGACGGTGTTGCACCTGGCCACCGGGCGTCCCGCTCTCGTGGGGCGCCCGGCGGCATGGTGGCTCCCGTGCCTCTTCCGTGCCGCTCTGTCCTGCGGCGCCGCGCGCGTTGTTCAGCCGCGCGGTCGGGTCAGCGGACGCCGATGACGGCGGCGTCGGTGCCGCCGCGCCAGAGCAGGCCGGTCTCGGTGTAACCGGCCGCGCGGAGGGCGTCGAGATGCCAGCTCGCCGGCGGAAGCCACCCTTCGGCGTGTCCGTCCGGGTAGATCTGCTGCCGTTCCACGGCCTTCGGCGCCAGCTGCTCGTCGGCGGCCGCCCGGGCCCACCAGTCGCTCCAGGAGGTTGCGGCACCCGAGTCGTACCGGGCGTTGCGCTCGTCCCGGGCCTGATCCCGCAGCCGGGCGGAGAACGCGGCCAGGCCCTCGTCCTCCATGTGATCGGCGTTCACGAAGATCCCGCCGGGGCGCAGCACCGCACGGACCTCGGCGTAGAGTGCGGCGGTCCGCTCGGCGGGCAGCCAGTGCAGTGCGGTCGCGGTGAGCACCGCGCCGAACTCCTCGTGCGGCAGCTTGGCCCGCCAGCCCGGATCGCCGAGATCCGCGTCGACGACGGTGGCCCGGCCGGCGAGCGAGGCGGCCGCGATGGTCAGCAGCACCGGATCCTGGTCGACCAGGGTGACCTGCGCGGCCGGGAACCGGGCGAGGGTCCGCAGAGAGATGGTGCCGGTGCCCCCGGCCAGGTCGAGCAGCCGGGGCGCAGCGCCACCGGTCGCCGCGGCGACGGCGGTGAGCATCGCGGCGAACCGCTGCTCGCGGTCCGGCATGAAGGCCTCTTGTTGCTTGTCCCAGCTCTCCTGCCAGATCCGGGGGTGCTTCAGGTAAGCAGTCATAGGCTCCACGGTAGTTACATTCCGCGCTCCGGTCACCCCTCGTTCCGGCGCCGAGGGTGGTCAGCCGGCGGGGTGGGAGGCTTGCTGGTCCTTGAAGCGCTCGGCGAAGGCCTGCAGGTCGCGGCGTTCGATCGCGGCGGCCATCAGGTCGGGGAACGCGTCGGGTGTGCACGCGAAAGCCGGCACACCCAGCGCCGCCAGCGCGGCCGCGTTCTCGTGGTCGTACGCCGGAGCACCCTCGTCGGACAGCGCCAGCAGCACCACCACCTGCACGCCCGCCGCGGTCATCTCGGCGACCCGCCGCAGCATGTCCTCGCGGACGCCACCCTCGTACAGGTCGCTGACCAGCACGAAGATGCTGTCCCGCGGCCGGCTGATCAACTGCTGGCTGTACGTGATCGCCCGGTTGATGTCCGTCCCGCCACCGAGCTGGGTGCCGAACAGCACCTCGACCGGGTCGCTGAGCTGCTCGGTCAGGTCCACCACCGCGGTGTCGAAGACGACGAGCGAGGTCCGCAGCGACCGCATCGACGCCAGCACCGCCGCGAACACTCCGGCGAACACCACCGACGCGGCCATCGACCCGGACTGGTCCACGCAGAGCACCACGTCCCGCTGCACGGCGGTGCTGCGCCGGCCGTACCCGATCAGCCGTTCCGGGATCACGGTCCGGTGCTCGGCCTGGTAGTGCTTGAGGTTGGCGCGGATCGTGCGGTCCCAGTCGATGTCGGCGTGCCGGGGCCGGTTGATTCGGGCGGCCCGGTTCAGCGCGCCGGCCACCGCGGCCCGGGTCTGCTGCGTGATCCGCCGTTCGAGCTGGTCGACCACCGTGCGCACGACCTGCCGGGCGGCGTCCTTGGTGGCGTCCGGCATCACCCGGTTGAGGGAGAGCAGCGTGCCGACCAGGTGCACGTCGGGTTCGACCGCGGCGAGCATCTCCGGCTCGAGCAGCAGCCGGGTCAGGTCGAGCCGCTCGATCGCGTCGGCCTGCATCACCTGCACCACGGTGCTGGGGAAGTACTCCCGGATGTCGCCCAGCCAGCGCGCCACCTTCGGTGCGGACCCGCCCAGTCCGGCGGACCGTTTGCCGGCCGTGCCGTCGGCGTCGCCGGTCGCGTCGTACAGCGCGGCGAGTGCCGCGTCCATCGCCCCGTCGTGTCCCTCGACCTTGCCGAGCGACTCCTCGGCCGGCCCGCCGAGGACCAGCCGCCATCGGCGCGAACGTTCTCGCGCCGCCTCCTCCGGCTCAGCCATCCGTTCCCCTCGATCGGGTGCCGCGGCCCGGGTCCCGCCGGCGGCCGTCCTTGCTCTGAACAGCGCCATTCGCCCGGCCAGACCGGTCACCTCCGCTGGTTCGCCGGTGCCGGCCGTCCCGGCTGCCGGTGCTCTCCGGTCCGCTGTCGAACTCCCCGCCCCGTGCGCCCTCCGCGCCGCGCGGGTGGGAGAAGAGCCGCCCGGCGGACGCGGCCGGGTGTGCACCCGGCCCGTTCGGCGCCTCCATGGTCGGGTGCGAGAACTGCAACGCCGCAGGCAGAGCGCCGGTGGCGCCCGCCGCCGACGGTTCCGCCGAATGCGAGAAGAGTTCGGAAACTTCGTCGCTCATGGGTCCTCCCGGATCCGGATCTCGCGCCCCAGCAGGGCGCCCAGTGCGGGCAGCACCATCACCGCCCGCTCCTCGTCGATCGATGCCGCATCGGCCGTGGCCACACCGGCCCGTGGCCCGGCCACCCGTTCGCCGATGGCTCGCCGCTCGCCCGGGTCGAAACTCCCGAACGTGCGTCTCAGCAGCGGCAACACGTCGTCGAACGCGTCCGCCGGCACGTCCGCCAGCCACTCGTCGACCAGCCCGAGCAGCGCGTCGTCGTGCACCAGCAGCAGTCCGCCGCCGGCCAGGAACCCCTCCACCCACGCGGCCGCGTGTGCCGGTGGGGTTCCCACGGTCAAGGGCAGCCGCAGCCGCCGCCGCACCTCGGCGGGGTCCAGCCGGCCCGCGTCGGACAACAGCCGGGTGATCCGCCCGGCGGGCAGCCCGTGCAGGTCCGGCCGTCGGGCCAGGGATTCCACGGTGGCCAGCCACAACTCCCGAAGGTCGTTGTCGGCGAGCAGGCTCACGGCCTGGTGCACGCCGTCCATGCCGTCCCGCAACTGCTTGGCCGCGTCGTCGGAGAGACTACCGGCAGCCGAGGGCAGGCCGGCGCAGATCCGCTTCAGCAGGCTCGCGGTCACCGTGGCGAGTCCGGCCACGTCGGTGTGCCGGACATCCCCGTACCTCAGCGTACGGGCCAGGGCGGGCAGGGCCGCCATCAGGTGGTGCACGTCCGCGTCCAGCGCCGCCCGGGTGTCGAGCGCGGCGAGCACCGCGGGATACGCCTCGCCGAGGTCGGCCAGCAGGCATGTCTCCAGCAGCCCGGTCACCTCGGCCAGCGTCCGCGCGGCCCGGGCCCGCCGGATCGCCCGCGCGGTCGCGGCGGCCAGCACGGTGGTGCCCCACATGCTGCCCTCGACCAGCCGCACCGCGAACTCCGGCTGCCAGCGGAGCACCCACTCCTCCCGGAACGTCCCGGTCCCGCGCCGCCCGGCGGCCGGTTCGCCCCACGGCAGGCCGAGCGTGCGCAGCCGGTGCAGCAGCCGGCTGCGCCGCAGGTCGATGTCCTTGCGCAGGTCGAGGTCGAGGCCGCGCTCGGCGGCCTCGGGTTTGAGCCGCAGGGTGCGCTGCTGTGCGGTCAGGTCCCGGGCGAGCGGCACGGCCGGCATCTCCTCCGGCACCGCGCCGAGGCGTTCACCGACCACCAGCCGCCGGGCGATCAGCTCGGTCCGCAGCGGCTCCCCGTCACACATCACCGCCTCGGCGGCCTCGGTGACCTCGGCCAGCCCGGCCAGCGGCCGCCCGCGCAGCGTCGCGAGGGCCTCGGCCAGCCGGGTCGCCTCGATGACGTGCGCCGACGAGGTGGGCACGCCCTCCGCGCGCAGCACGCCGGCCGCGGCCACCAGCCAGCGCGGCACCACCGCGTCGGTGCTGGTGAACAGGTGGTGGTACCACCCCGGCGAGCTCACCCCGGCGCCGTAGCCCGACCAGCTCGCGAGCCGGCCGTAGGTCCACGGCACCCAGGTGAACGTGACCTTGCCCTTGCGCCGCCCCTTGAGCAGCGCGGCGTCGTCCTTGACGGCCACCTTCCGAGTCAGCGCCGGCACGTGCCACGCTCCGCAGACGACCGCGATGTTCTCGTGCCGCCGCCGGACCTCGCGCAACACCGTGCGCATGTAGGCCTCCCGCAGCAGATCGTCGGGATCCTCCGGCGCGCCCTCCCGGATCGCCGTCATCGCCTCCGCGATCGCCTCGAACACCGGCACCCCGCGATGCTCGACCACGTCCTCCCACCAGCGCTCCGGATCGTCATACCCGGCGGCCGCCGCCAGCTCCCCGATCGGATCCACCGGCCGCGCCGGCTCGGCAGGGGCCTCGCCACCACCAGGCGTCCCCTCCGGAATCCCGCCGCCGCCGGCCCCGTCCGCCGCCAAACCCCCATCCGGTACGCCGGGCCCGCCGCCCCCCGGCCCGTCCTCCGGAATGCCGGGCGCGCCGGGCTTGCCGTCCTCCGGGCCGGGTTTCGGGGTGGTGGCGGCGCCCACCCGGTAGGCATACGGCAGGTCGAAGAAGCGGACCGGCACCTCGTTGGCCACCGCCCAGCGGATCGCCTGCCACTCCGGTGAGAAGACCGCGAACGGCCAGAACGCCGCCCGCCCCGGATCGTCCGCCGCATAACCCAGCAGGGCGACCGGTGGCTCCAACCCGCCAGCGGCCACCCAGCGCACCAGGTCGTCGGCCTCCGGTGGCCCCTCCACCAGCAGGATCTCCGGCTGCTGCTCGGCCAGCTCCCGCACCACCGCCCGGGCCGAGCCGGGCCCGTGATGGCGGACGCCGTAGAACCTCTCAGGCATCGCGGGAGGCCCGATAGAAGTCGAGCCAGTCGGGTCGCTCCCGGACCACGGTCTCGAGATACTCCCGCCAGACGACCGCGTCGGAGACCGGGTCCTTGACCACCGCGCCGAGGATCCCGGCGGCCACGTCACCCGGGTGCAGCGTGCCGTCGCCGAAGTGTGCGGCCAGCGCCATCCCGTTGGTGATCACCGAGATGGCCTCGGCGGTGGAGAGCGACCCGGTCGGCGATTTCAGTTTGGTCCGGCCGTCCTCGGTGAGGCCGCCGCGCAGCTCGCGGAAGATCGTGACCACCCGGCGGATCTCCTCCAGCGCGGCCGGCACCTCGGGCAGCTCCAGCGACGCGCCGAGCTGGGCGACCCGCCGGGCCACGATCTCGACCTCGTCGTCGGCGTTGGCCGGCATCGGCAGCACCACCGTGTTGAACCGCCGGCGCAGGGCGCTGGACAGCTCGTTGACCCCGCGGTCCCGGTCGTTGGCGGTGGCGATCAGGTTGAACCCGCGCTCCGCCTGGACCTCGGTGTTCAGCTCGGGGACCGGCAGCGTCTTCTCGGACAGGATGGTGATCAGCGCGTCCTGCACGTCGGACGGGACCCGGGTGAGCTCCTCCAGCCGGGCGACCGACCCGGTCCGCATGGCCCGCATGATCGGGCTGGGGACCAGGGCCGCGTCGGTCGGGCCCTCGGCGAGCAGCCGGGCGTAGTTCCACCCATACCGAATGGCTTCCTCCGGGGTGCCGGCGGTGCCCTGGACCAGCAGCGTGGAGTCGCCCGAGACGGCCGCGGCCAGGTGCTCGGAGACCCAGGTCTTGGCGGTGCCGGGGACGCCGAGCAGCAGCAGCGCCCGGTCGGTGGCCAGGGTGGAGACGGCGACCTCGATCAGGCGGCGGGGACCCACGTACTTCGGGGTGATCTTGGCGCCGTCACCCAGCAGATACGTCACGACGGCCTGCGGGGACAGCCGCCAGCCAGGAGGGCGCGGCCGATCGTCGGCGGCCGCCAGCTGGGCGAGCTCGTCGGCGTACTCATCCTCGGCGTGCGGTCGCAGGGCGGTCACGCGAACTCCTGAATCTCGTCAGCTCGGTAGGTGGCTCGAACAGCAAACTACTGCGGGGGTGTGACATTTTCGGTGGCGAGCTCGTCGAGCATCTCCGCCCGGAATGTCAGGGTGCGGGCCAGGTCGGCGACCGGCCGGACCCGGCTCGGGTCGACCTCCGGCTCCAGCTGGGCGGCGAGCCGGCCGGTCAGATCGGCATACGCCGGTGGCATGGCCAGCGCGGCGGCCCGGCACAGCTCGCCCAGCTGCCAGGTGTGCCGGTCGTTGCGCGCCCGGGTCACGACGGTCTCCAGCACGGTGACGCTGAGCGGCTCCGGCCACGGCCCGGGATGCAGGGCGAGCAGCCGGTGCGCCGCGCCGTCCTCGGTCCGCAACGCCTGAGCGGCCAGCCGGGCCAGTACGTCCGGCGGGAGCACCAGGTGCAGATCCCAGCGCACCGCCTCGCGCAGCATCCCGGCGTCGGCGGCCAGCAGGGCGCGCGCCCAGCCCGGGTTGTTCTGCGCGGTGGCCGCTTTTGCCCAGCCGTGCAGCAGCGGGGCGGCCCAGTCGTTACCCCGGGCCAGGGCGAGGTAGCCGCTCGGCTCCAGCTCGGACCAGGACTCCAGCGGCGCGCCCGCGATCACCTCCTCCAGCAGCCAGGCACTCGTGCCGGTGCCGTGCGCCGGGGTGGCGGCGACCCCGTCGCGCCGCAGGGCGGCGTCGAGCTCGCCGGGCGGCCGGACGGCGAGCCGGGGCGGGTCGCTGAGCTCGAGGCGCACCGCGGCGTGCGCCCGCTGCCGCATCCGCCGGCCGAGCGCGGCCCCGGGCAGTTGCCGCAACAGCTCGACGGCGGCCTGCCGGACCTCCTTGCGGCGGTCGTCCAGCCCGCGCTCCAGCAACTCCTCGTCGTCGAGCGAGAGCCCGTTGGTGAAGGTGCCGAGGAACCGGGCGCGGTTGTCCGAGGACTCGGTGTCCCAGGTGCTCTCCACCAGCTGACGGGCCCGGGCCGGCGCGGACCGGCGCAGCGTGGTCAGGTGGCCGAGGCGTTCCGCGCTGGTGGCGGTCGTCCAGTCGGTGACGGTGACCGGCGCGGCCTCGTCGAGCAGCCAGCGCCAGTCGGCCCGCTGCCCGGCCAGCCAGGCCCCGCGCCGCCCGGCGACCCGGGCCACGTCGGCCCGGACCGTGGTGTTGCGCCGGGCGGCCTCCAGCAGCGCCGGCAGCAGCACCGGCGGCACCACGCCACCCCGCGCCACCGCCGCGGCCAGCCACTGCGCGAGCAGCTCCTGCTCCAGGTGGGCGCCGCCGGGCGCCCCACCCCGCAGGATGCGCGCCAGCCGGACACCGGCCGCGACCGGCAACCCCGGCGCGGTCTCGACCGGCGCCGCGGGGACCGGCGCCTTCACCGTCGACGGCAACACACCGGCCCGCCGCGTCGCCAGCGCCACCACAGCCGCGTCCAGAAGTGCGCCCGCCGCAGATGTGGGCGCCGAGGAGGAAGCAGACGCCGACAGAGAAGCAGGCGCCGACAGAGAAGCAGACGCCGACAGAGGAGCAGGCGCCGAGGAAGAAGCGGGCGCCGGGGAAGCCAGCGCGACGACGCTCGCACCGACCCGCACCGTATCGCCGCTCCACGGGCGCCGCGCCGTCCCCACCAGGGCCGCTGCCAGCAACTCAGGTGGCAACTCGGCCTCCCGGGGCGCTCCCGGATCGGGCACCGCAGACCCCGCCGGCACGAACTGCCCCGCCACCCACGCGGCCAGCGGACGCAGCCCGGCCGGCGACCACTCCGCCGCCACCGCCGCCGGTCGCCCGCCCGCGGCCGCCAGCAGCCACCACGGCTCCCGGTGCCCGGCAGCGAGGGGGAGCGCCGCGCCCTCCTCGTCGACCAGGAAACCGTCGGCCGTCGGGGTGACGGCCGCCAGGAGCATCGGTCCGTCGTACCGAAAAGGCTCATCGGCCAGAAGCCGGGACCACCGGGAGAGGGCGGCGCGCACGGACCCGGCGCCATCCGGTGTGCCGAATGGCTCGGTGGCGCTCAGGCGCTCGGCGACCAGCGCCCGCAGCGGCGCGGCACCGGGATGAAAACACAGGTCGCCGCGGAACTCGGTGCCCGGCACCAGGTCGGCGGCGAGCGTCTGGCCGGGCGCGGCGAACGACAGCACCAGCGCGAACCGGGACGTCGACGCACCGTGCAACCAGGTCCGCCGGGTGGTCAGCACGCCGTCGTCGGAGTCGTGCTGCCCGAGGACCTGCCAGCGGTCGGTGACCCGGGGGCCGGCCAGCACCTCCTCGGCCGAGGTGGGGAAGCCGATCCGGGAGCGGACGGTGGCCGCGGTGGCCGGGTCGAGCGCGTCGAGCCGGTCGTGCCCGGCAACCAGCAGGTGCAGCACGGCCAGCTCGCCGAGCAGGCGGTCGGCCCACTGCGGACCGATGCCGGCGATCTCGCCGAGCCGCCGGACCGTGCTCGCCACGCCCGGCGCCTGCGCGTCGACCAGCCGGGCGGCGACCGGCTCGAAGGCCTGGTGCCCGCGCCGGCCCAGCCCGGCCAGGCCCTGCTCGACCTGGTCGTCGAGCCAGCGGCGCAACTCGGTCATGCCGCTCGCCACCCGCTCGGCGCGGTCCTTGGCGCGTTTCGCGGCGGCCACCGGGTCGGGCGGGGTCAGCCGTGCCTTGGCCCGGGCCGCCCGGGCGGTCTGCCAGGAGATCACCCAATCGGGTGCGGTGGCGGCGCCGAGGCCGGTCTCGGCCCAGTGCAGGACCAGGCCGACCGCGTGTTTGCAGGGCGCCTGGAACGTCGGGCAGGAGCACTTGAACGCCGGGCCGGCCAGGTCGACGGCGACCTGATAGCCCCGGCAGAGTCCCCAGAGGAGGGTGTCGTCGTGCGCCCCGGTGACGCTGAACTGCCCGGACACGCTGCGGGCGCGCTTGAGCGCGGCCGGGTCGGCGGCGAGCGACTCGGCCTGGGCGAGGGACCAACGTTCGGCGGGCACGGGACGACCCTAGGCCCGGGGTACGACGTTTTCGACGGTGATTCAGGGCAGACTGAGAACCCGGCGGATCAGTGGAGGTAGCGACATGCGGGTGATCGTCTTCGGGGCGACCGGGATGGTCGGGCAGGGTGTGCTGCGGGAGTGTCTGCTCGCCTCGGACGTGACCGAGGTGCTGGTGGTGACCCGGTCACCGACCGGCGTGCGGCACGCCAAACTCCGCGAGGTGACGGTCGCCGACTTCGCCGACCTCAGTGCGATCAAGGGCGAGCTTTCCGGGTACGACGCCTGCTTCTACTGCCTCGGCGTCTCCTCGGTCGGGATGGACGAGGCCGCGTACACCAGGGTGTCGTACGACTTCCCGATGGCCGCCGCGCGAACCCTGGCCGAGCTGAGTCCGGAAATGACCTTCGTCTACGTCTCCGGGGCCGGCACCGACGCGGCCAGCCGGACGATGTGGTCGCGGGTCAAGGGCCGCACCGAGAACGAGGTGATGGCGCTCTTCCACCACGGTTACGCGTTCCGCCCCGGCTTCATCCAGCCCACGCACGGCGCCCGCTCCAAGACCGGGTGGTACAACGCGGTCTACACGGTCACCGCGCCGCTGATCCCGTTGTTCCGCCGGGTAGCGCCGCAGTACGTGACGAGCACCGACGTGATCGGCCAGGCGATGCTGCGGGCCGCCCGCACCGGTTTCCCGCGCCGCGTCGTCACCAACGCCGACATGTGAGCGCTCAGACAGCCCGCACCGGGGGAGTGCCGTCCCCGAACGGGCGCCCGCCCAGCGACTCCCGGCCGTGCGGCGTCAGCCAGCCGCTCAGATCCGGTCCGGCCGGGATGATGCCGCTCGGATTGATGGTCCGGTGCACCTGGTAGTAGTGCTGCTTGATCTGCACGAAGTCGATGGTGTCCCCGAACCCCGGTGTCTGAAAAAGATCACGCGCGTACGCCCACAGCACCGGCATCTCGGTCAGCTTCGACCGGTTGCACTTGAAGTGCCCGTGATACACCGCGTCGAAGCGCGCCAGCGTGGTGAACAGCCGTACGTCCGCCTCGGTGATCGTGTCGCCGACCAGGTAACGCCGGTCGGCCAGGCGCGCCGAGAGCCAGTCCAGCCGGTCGAACAGCCGGTGGTACGCCTTCTCGTACGCCTCCTGCGACGACGCGAACCCGGCCCGGTAGACGCCGTTGTTCACGTCCGCGAACACCACAGCGTTGACCTCGTCGATCTCGGCGCGCAGCTCCGGCGGGTAGAGCAGCGGCGCACCCGGCCGGTGGAACGCGGCCCACTCCAGCGACAGGTCCAGGGTGATCTGCGCGAAGTCGTTGGTGACCACGGCGCCGGACGGCACGTCCACGATCGCCGGGACGGTGATCCCCTTGTCGTAGTCGGGGAACCGCTTCAGGAACGCCTCCTGCAGCCGCTCGATGCCGAGCACCGGATCCCGGCCACCCGGATCCAGGTCGAACGTCCAGCTCCGCTCGTCGTGGGTCGGGCCGGCGACACCCATCGACAGCACGTCCTCCAGGCCGAGCAGCCGCCGTACGATGATCGCCCGGTTCGCCCACGGGCAGGCCCGGCTCACCACCAGCCGGTACCGCCCCGCCTCGACCGGGTACGGCCCGTCCGCGGCGATCCGGGTCGAGATGTAGCGCTGATCACGGTTGTACTCACCGGTTGCCATCCCCCCATCGTGCCCCCGCCGGACCTGGCAAAACCGGTGAGATCGACATCCCGGCATACTGGCGCGCATGACCGAACCGGAAGATCCGGCCGCCACCCCCGAGCGTCTGGTGCTGTTCACCGACGCGGTGGCCGCGATCGCGATCACCCTGCTCATCCTGCCGCTGCTGGAGACGCTCGCGGACGTCGAGGAGCACACCGACCTGTCCGACCTGATCCACGACAACCGGGCCGGGTTCGGCGCGTTCCTGCTGGGCTTCGCGGTGATCTTCCGCTTCTGGTGGGGCCACCACCGGGTGTTCGGCCACCTGTCGCAGCTGCGGGGACCGATCGTGATCCTCAGTGGCCTGTGGACGCTGGCGATCGTGACGCTGCCGGTGCTCACCGCGGTCATCACCGACTTCCCGCCGTCAAGCGGCTCGGTGGCGATGTACTGCGGCACCCTGGCCCTGGCCACCGGCTCGCTCAGCGTGCTGTCGATCTACGTGTACCGCCGCCCGGAGCTGAGCGTGGGCCGTACCCCGCTGCCGTTCGACGAGGTGGTCGGCACCCTGGTGACCTTCGGCGCCCTGCTGCTCGCCGCGGTGATCGGCTCGGTGTTCCCGCAGATCAACTACTTTGCGCTGTTCCTGCTGTTCCTCACCGGACCGGTCGAGCGCCTGCTCCGATCCCGCTGGCGCCGCCCCCGTCCGGTCGCCTAGTTTTCTTTTCCATGTACGCCGTAGTCGACCTGCAGACCACCGGCACCAGGACCAGCTGGCACGACCGGATCGTGGAGATCGCCATCGTCCGGCTGGACGCGACCGGCACGGTCGTGGACGAGTGGTGCACCCTGGTCAACCCGGACCGTGACCTGGGCCCCCAGTCGTTGCACGGGATCACCGGCGCCGAGGCCCGCCGCGCACCGGTCTTCGCCGAGGTGGCCGGCCAGATCGCCGAACGCCTGGCCGGGCAGCTGCTGGTGGCGCACAACCTGCTCTTCGACGCCGGTTTCCTGCTCGCCGAGTTCGGCAAGCTGGGCGTGACCGTGCCGGTCGACGACGACTGGGGACTGTGCACGATGCGCCTGGCCGGGCACTTCCTGCCCACCGCGTCGCGCAGCCTGAAGGCCTGCCGGGCCGCCGCCGGACTGCCGCCGCACCGGGAGTACTCCGCACTGCACGGCGCCCGCGCCGCCGCCGAGCTGCTCACCTACTACCTGGGCCGGGCCGGTGATCCGCCGCCGTGGGCCGAGCTGTCCGACGAGGTCCGGCAGATGAAATGGCCCGCGCTGCCGGTCACCGACGTGGTGCCGGTCGCGCGCGGCCGCACCGAGGAGCGCGAACCGCACTTCCTCACCCGGCTGGTCGAGCGGCTGCCCCGCCAGCTGAACCCGAAGGCGGACGCCTACCTGGCCCTGCTCGACGGCGTCCTGCTGGACCGGCACATCTCGGCCAGCGAGGCCGACCAGCTGGTCACCACCGCGGAACGGATCGGCCTGTCCCGCGCCGACGCCGAGTTCCTGCACCACCGCTACCTGTCCGGCCTGGCCGCGGTCGCCCTCGCCGACCAGATCCTCACCCCCGCGGAACGCCTCGACCTGGACGGCGTCGCCGAGCTGCTCGGCCTGACCAGCGCCGACGTCGACCGCGCCCTGGCCGGCGCCGCCGAGCACCCGTCCGCCCCGATCGCCCAGTGGCAGCTCAGCCCGGGCGACCAGGTGGTCTTCACCGGCATCCTGCAACCCCCGCGCGAACACCTCGAAGTCGACGCCCTCACCCACGGCCTGCGCACCGCCCGCAAGGTCACCAAACAGACCCGCCTGCTGGTCGCCGCCGACCCCGACTCGATGTCCCACAAAACAACCCCCCCTTCCTGTCCCCCCCCCCCCCCACCCCATTTCCCGCCCCCCCCAACCCCCCCCGCCAGTACAACATCCCGATCGTCACCACGACCGCCTACCGCGCGATGCTCGAGGCCCTGCTCCGCTAACCCCTTTCTGGTACGAATGCGGAGCGCCCGCCCGCAGGCCACAAGCCAAGCCCCCTGACTGCGGCCCGCCCCACCGCGCCCCTTCCGACCCGGCCGCGCCTCCCGCACCACCCCACTCACCGCACCCCCACCACCCAGCTGGCGCTGAGGGGTGCCAAAGTCCGCGGGACGCACCCCTGAGGACCAGCCGGAGTCGCGCGGCTGGTGCTCAGGGCTGCCTCGGAGCCCGGGAGACACCCCTGAGCGCCAGCCGGTACCGGGAGGCGCGCTGCGGTCCGGGGCGGGAACTGCCTCGCGGGGTGAGTTGCGTGGGGGCAGGGTGGGTGCCGCGGTTCGGTGGGGCGAGGCATCCCCCCGTGGTGACGCCTCGCCCGGCTCTCCGGTGGTGGGGCGCAGACGCCCACACGAGGGCTCGACGGTGGACCATGTCGTAGCCGCCGCCCTTTATAGCATGTAGGAGAGCGCTTTCCGAGGGTTATACAGGTGTTTGGGAGCGTTCCCAATTCGATGCGTCTCACTTGAGCAGATATGGGGCGATCAGCTCACTCCATCGGGGTTCACCCGTCTCGGCGATGTGCCGGACCGTGCCGGCCAGCATGTCGGCGAGCTGGATCTGCGGGTGCGACTCGGCGTCCAGGAAGCGGAACCCGAGCAGGTCGCCGCCGCAGCGTTCGCGCAGCAGGTCGATCCGGCGGGGCGGGAGCTGGGTCTGCCGGTCGTGTGCGACGGCCACCGGGCCCCACTGGCGGACCGCCGCGACCAGAGCCGGTACCAGCGGGTCCAGCACCGACCGGCCGATCGGGTCCTCGCACAGCCACTCCCGGAACGCCGCCGCGCCGGGAAACGACGGGGGACCCGCCGCGCTGGGGAAGGGCGGGGACGCGGCCATCGAGGGGAGCGGGTCACCGCGGCGTAGCCGGAGCGCGTCGTTCACCGCCGCGAGGCCGGTGTCGGGGAGGTCGAGGCCGAGGACGGACGCGGCTACCGATCGTACGAAAGCGGGTTTGTCCAGGAGGAAGACGTGGCCGTTGCCGCGCATCGGTCCGGAGGGGCCGAGGAACCAGGCGAGGGTTTCGTGGTGTTTCGCGCGGAGCAGATGGTTGGCCTTGTACTGGGTGGCGGGGGAGCGGATCCGGGCGCGCAGCTCGGTCAGCACCCCGGCGGGATCCGCGATCCGCACCGACGCGTGCGCGAACAGCCGGGTGGTCGAGCCGATCAGCTTTTCGCCCTCGTACCCGGATTCGTCGCACGCGATCTCCCGCATGCGTCCTGTCTAGTCGTCCTTACCTCGCTCGAACATCGGATAACCCGCCGGAACGGCATGATGGCTCCCGTGACTGACGCGTCCAAGGGTCTGGTTCTGATTGTCGAGGACGAGCGCCCGATCGCCGATCTGGTCCGGCTCTACCTGAGCCGGGAGGGCTTCGGTGTGCAGGTGGAGCACGACGGCGCGGCCGGGCTGGCGGCCACCCGGCGGCTGCGGCCGGTGGCGTGCATCCTGGACATCGCGCTGCCCGGGATGGACGGCACCGAGATCTGCCGGCGGATGCGGGCCGACGGCGACTGGACGCCGGTGATCTTCTTGACCGCGCGGGACGACGAGGTGGACCGGATCCTCGGCCTGGAGCTGGGCGGCGACGACTACGTGACGAAGCCGTTCAGCCCGCGGGAGCTGGTCACCCGGGTCAAGGCGTTGCTGCGCCGGGCCGCGGGCCCGCCGGAAACCGATCGGGTACGACAGCTGGGCCCCCTCGCCCTCGACCTCGGCCGCCGCACGGTCACCCTCGGCGCGCTGCCCCTGACCCTGACCGCGACCGAATTCGATCTGCTTGCGCACCTGGCCGGCCGGCCCGGGCGGGTGTTCACCCGGGAGGAGCTGCTCGCCGCGGTCTGGGGTTACGCCTCACACGCCGGCACCCGCACCGTCGACGTGCACGTGGCGCAGGTCCGGGCGAAGCTCGGCGCCGCGGCCGGCCTGATCCGGACCGTCCGGGGTGTCGGGTACACCGCCGATGCGTGACTTCTTCCGTACGCTGACCGGCCGCGCCGTGCTGGTCACCGTCGCGACCGCGGTGGTCGCCGTGATCGTCACCGCGCTGGTCGCCGTCCCGGTCGCGGTCCGCGCCGTGAACCTGCAGATCCGGGCCGAGCTGGTGGAGAAGTCCGCGATCGCGGTGGAGCTGCTCACCGACGAGCGCCCGGCGGCCCGCGAGAAGATCGCCAAGCGGCTGCGCCAGGACGCCATCGAGATCTACCTGATCCGGCGGGGCGTGCCCGACCACGCCGGCCTGCCGGCCGCGGTGATCACGGAGGTGACCGAGGGCAGCCTGGTGAACGTGCGGGCCCGGGTCGACGGGCGGTGGTCGTTCGTGGCCGGTCGCCCGCTGCCCGGGGTGGACGCCGGTGTGGTGCTCACCCGGCCGTCCTCGACCGGCGTCGCGCTGCAGGTGCTCGGCGGGGTCTGGTGGGCGCTGCTGGCCGGCCTGGTCGGCGGGATCCTGGCCGGCGCGCTGCTGGCCCGGTTCGTCTCCCGGCCGATCGAGCTGGCCGCGGCGGCGGCCGGGCGGCTCGCCGCCGGGGACCGGTCGGTGCGGATCGCCCGGCACGGCCCGGCCGAGGCGGTGCGGCTGGCCGAGGCGGTGAACCAGCTGGCCGCGGCGTTGCAGACCAGCGAGGGCCGGGAGCGTGACTTCCTGCTGTCGGTCTCGCACGAGCTGCGGACGCCGCTGGCCACCCTGCGCGGTTACGCCGAGGCCCTCGCCGACGGTGTGGTCGGCCCGGACGACGCCCCGCAGGCCGGCGCGACCATGCTGGCCGAGGCCGACCGCCTGGACCGGCTGATCTCCGACCTGCTCGTGCTGTCCCGGCTGGAGGCCGCCGACCTGCCGCTGGACGTGGTCGCGGTGGACCTGGTGGAGCTGGTCCGGGAGGCCGGCCGGGCCTGGTCGGCGCGGTGCTCGCCGGACGGACCGAACCTGACGGTCGACCTGCCGGACGAGCCGGTCACCGTGGCGACCGACCCGGGCCGGATCCGGCAGGTGCTCGACGGGCTGTGCGAGAACGCGCTGCGGGTGGTGCCGGGTGGTGCGCCGCTGGTGCTCGCGGTGCGCGCGGGGGAGTCCGGCGGTGTCGTCGAGGTGCGCGACGGCGGGCCCGGTTTCACCGACGACGACCTGGCCGTGGCGTTCGAGCGGGGCGCGCTGAACCGCCGCTACCGGGGCATCCGCAAGGTGGGCAGCGGGCTCGGGCTGGCGCTGGCGGCCCGTCTGGTCGGCCGGCTGGGCGGGCGGATCGAGGCCGGGCACGCCGCCGAGGGCGGGGCGCGGTTCACCGTGGAACTCCCTTACCGGACCCGAACAATCGGCTGACGTGCGTCGATCGGGGCGGGGCCAGTCTCGTACCCATGATTCGTACCGGAAAAGCTCTTGTCGTCGCGGCGACCGCGACCCTCGCTCTGGCCGGATGCGGCGCGGCCGCGGTGTCCGAAAAAGAGATCGACCCCGAGACCGTGGCACTCCAGGCGGTCGGTTTTGTCACCGATGAGGAGACCACGGCGACAACCGACAGGGTACGACCGAAAGTCGTCCGCCAGCTCCTGCGTCACAACGCGCTCCACGGCGAGGTGACCGTGCAGGCCAAGGACGGCGAGAAGACCGTCGTGGTGCAGCGCGGGAAGATCACCGCGGTGACCGACAAGGGCCTGACCGTGGAGTCCACCGACGGCTTCACGCTCACCTGGACCTACGGCGACCCGCTGCGCGTGGTGCAGCAGCGCAAGAAGGTGGAGCGGGACACGCTGAAGACCGGCACCGAGATCGGCGTCGGCGGCGTCGAGAGCGGCTCGGCGACCACGGCCCGGCTGATCGTGGTGAAGAAGCCGAAGTAGGGTGCCCGCTCGTGGATCCCCCCTCGAGATCCACGAGCGGAACCCGCCCTACTGCAGGAAGTCGGCGAACGGCGAGAGCAGCAGCTTGCCCAGGCCCGTGGCGGTGCGGTCGAGCCGGCGGCGCTCGTGGTCGAGCTGCGCCAGGTCGTGCCGGATCGCCCAGAGCTTCTGCGCGTTGCGCCAGGCGACATTGCGGGTGTATTCCACCATCTCGCCCTGCCACCAGTCGTCCAGGTCGCCGTTCATCGTGTCGATGAGCAGCTGCCAGCGGTCGAGATACCCCCGGCGCAGGCCCGGGATCTCCTCCGCGAAGATGTCGTTGACCTGCAGGTAGTCGTGGTGCTGGTCGCTGCCGTCGATCGGGTCGGTGCCCAGGTGGTCGAACGTGGTGACCAGCGCGAACGGCAGGTCGAAGTTGATGTGCGCGTTGACCCCGGCGACCGCCGACGGCAGCGGGCGGGCGTCCGGCCCGGGGATCCGGGTGAACAGGCCGGCCCAGACGCCGGGACAGGCCGGGCTGCCCTCGGTCCAGTAGCGCAGCGCGTCGAAATAGCGCCCGGCGAACTCGACGTCCAGCCGGGACAGGAACGCCGGATCCTTGAACTTGCCCGCGTAGAGCCGGTCCAGGACGTTCTCGGTGATGGCCAGGTAGAGCTTGTTGAAGTCCGCCAGCGGGTTGCTGTTCAGCAGCGGCGGGACTTGACAGAGCACGTCCTGCAACGCCTGGAGCTGGGTGACGACGGCGGGCACGTCATCCGGATGCTCCTGCAGGATGGTGGACATCTGACGTTGCACTGGTCCCCAGATGGGCTGGGTCATCGGATCCTCCACGCGACTTGCCGGGGTTACGCGGAGGGCCCCCAGCACCGCCCGGCGGCCGGAACCACCGGGCGGTGCTCCCCCGTGCGAAACAGCCTTTCACCGGCGCCGCGCGAGGGGATCGGTAGAACGACGTATTCCGTGTACGTATGTCACGGCGAGATAACGAACGCCTGGTCAGGCCGCCGTCAAGAAGACGCGACTGGCCTGCACGCGAGTGCGTACCTGAAGTTTGTCAAAGATGTGGCCCAGGTGCACGCCGACGGTGCGCTCGCTGATGAACAGCTGCTCGCCGATCTCCCGGTTGGTCAGCCCCTCGGCCACCGCTTCCAGCACCTCGCGCTCGCGGCCGGTGAGAACCGACAGCTCATCGCCCTGATCCGGCTCCGGCGGCGCCATCGCGACGGTGTCCGCGTCGTCGGCCAGCGACACCCGGAACCGCTGGGCGATGCCCCTGATCTCGTTCGCCAGGGGCCGGGCGCCCATCGCGATCGTGGTCGCGTACGCCTGACGCAGCCCGGCGATCGCGGTCGCCCGCCGCCCCCGGCGCTGCAGCGCCGCCTCGGCGTGCCGCAGGCGCGAGTACGCGGCCGGGTACGGCTGCTGCCGGCGATCCCAGATGGCCGCAGCCCGGGCCCACGGCTCCGGGTCCTGGCGATCCTCGATCCGGCTCAGCTCCGCGGCGCAGAGGTTGAGATAACCGTCGAGCACCGCCCTGACCTCGGTCGCGGCGTTGTCGGCGCCCTCCTGCAGCCGGCCGACCACGGTGTTGAGCCGGCGCAGCGCCGCCGGGTCGACGGGTGAGCCGGCCACGTGCGCCTCGGCCTCGGCGCGCAGCCCGTGCCAGGCCAGCACACCGAGCAGCACCAGGTCGTCGGAGCGGGTCTCGGTCAGGCCGCGCTGCACCGCGGCGCGGGCCTCGGCGTGCTCCTTCTGCCACATCGCCAGGCCGGCGCGCAG
Organism: Actinoplanes awajinensis subsp. mycoplanecinus; assembly: GCF_001509495.1. NCBI lineage: Bacteria > Bacillati > Actinomycetota > Actinomycetes > Micromonosporales > Micromonosporaceae > Actinoplanes > Actinoplanes awajinensis. The sequence goes on from NZ_LLZH01000167.1 coordinate 122,724, forward strand.
CGTGAGCATCGGCAGCACGTGCCGGGCCCCGCCGCCGGCCAGCAGGGTCGCGACCGCGTCCAGGTCCCGGCGGGCGTTGTCCACCTCGCCGAACCCGACCCAGAGCCGGCAGCGGGCGAGCAGCAGCTCGACCGCGTCGGCGCCGGACGGGCGGTGCTGCATCGCCGCTTCCAGCATGGAGTCCGCCTCGGCCCACTGTCCGATCCGGAACAAGCCGTTGCCGGCGATCGCCAGCAGCCGGGTCTGGTACGTCCGGCCGACCCCGCGCGCGGCCAGCGTGGCGGCGCCCCGGCGGGCCACCAGCACGCCCTCCTCGATGCTGTTCAGCGGGCCGGTCAGCAGCTCGGCCAGGTGCAGATAGGCGCAGCCCAGGTCGTCCGGGTGGCCGGAGCGCTCAGCGATCTCCACGGCGTGCCGGATGACCGCCAGCCCGGCGTCCGGGTCCTCGCGGAACGCGGCGCTGAAACCCAGCGCGGCGCTCGCCCGGACCAGGTCGGCGGTCGAGCCGTTGACCGCGGCCAGCTCCAAGGCGTCGCGGGCGCGCTGGTTGGCGTCCGCGTACCGGCCCAGGTGCAGCAGCAGCTCGGCGAGGAACGCGGCGGCGGTGGCGCGCAGCTGCGGGGTGCAGTCCGGGGCCTGCAGGGCGAGTTCGTACTCCCGCTCGGCGATCTCGGAACGGCCGGTGGCGGCCAGGTAGCGGGCCCGGCGCAGGTGCAGCTCGCACTCGCTGGGCGCGTCCTTGCGGCCGGCCAGCTCCTCCAGCCTGGCCAGGGCCAGCACGTGCTCGCCGCACTGGTGCGCCGACTCGGCGGCGTGTCCGAGCAGCTCAGCGCGTTCTGTGGCGTCGTCGGCGGTCAGTCGCAGGGCGATGGTCCAGTAGCGGTGGGCCTCGGCGAAGCCGTACAGGCCCTCGGCGGAGCGGGCCGCGGCGACCACCGACGGCAGCGCCCGGGCCGGCACGCCGGCCCGCTGCCAGTGATGGGCCAGCCGGGCGTGGTCGTCGGCGCCGCCGGCCGGCTCCAGGGCCTCCGCGTACCGCCGGTGCAGGGCGGCACCCTCGGCCGGCAGCACCTCCTGCTCCAGCACCTCGGCGACCAGCCGGTGCCGCAGCCGGTACCCCTCGGCGTCGCTGACCACGAACCGGTACGCCACCGCGGCCCGGATCGCCTCCAGCAGGCCGTCCTCCGGCAGGCGTACCACCTTGGCCAGCACGGCGTGGTCGACCGGCTCGACGCCGGCCGCGACCGCGTGCACCACGGCGTGCGCGTTGACCGGCAGCTCGTCGACCCGGGCCAGGAAGATCTCGCGCAGCGTGTCGGACAACTCGACCCGCCCGTCGCGCAGGTCACGGGAGAGTTCCTCGACCACGAACGGGTTGCCGCCGCTGCGCTTGTAGACCCGGTCGGCGTCCTCGCCGGCCACGTCGCCGCCGACGATCGCGGTGACCAGCTCCCGGGTGTGCTCCTCGGTCAGCGGCGCGATGTCGACCACCCGGACCGAACGGAGCCGGCGCAGCTCGGCCAGCACCCGGCGCAGCGGGTGAGTACCGTGCAGGGCCTCGGCGCGGATCGCGGCCAGCACCGAGATGCGCACGTCACCCAGGCCGGCCAGCAGGTAGAGCAGCAGCTGGCGGGTGCTCCGGTCGGCCCACTGCAGATCGTCGAGGACCAGCAGCAGCTGCCGGTCGCCGGCGATCGCCCGCAGGTCGCGGGAGACCCGCTCGAGCAGGGCACCCGGGTCGTCGGCGACCGTCGTGGTCGCACTGTCGTGCCGGCGCAGCGCCTGCAGCACCGGGTGCAGCGGTGAGGCGTCGCCGATGTCCAGGCAGGTGCCGAGCAGCACCGCGAAATCCCCACCGCGCAACGCGTCGGCGGTCTCGCGCAGCAGCCGGCTCTTGCCGACACCACTCTCGCCGGTCACGAATACCGCGGCGGTTCCACCAGGACCGACGTTGCGCAGGTAGGACTGAATATCGGCCAGCATGCCGGTGCGCCCGACAAGCGGCCCGTCGTCCCCCTGGCTGGCCATGTCCGGCAGCCTAGTGCGAAAGCACGTACCACGTTGTCGTCGGTTCGGACTGTTCTGCGTCACAAAAATGACGAGCGCCGATAGCCGTCACAGATACGTCGTTCTGCGGATCCGCTGGTGAACAACGGCTGGCACCGTACTCCCGGTCAACGCAGTGATCTGGGGGAGCGTGAGACATGACCACCATCACCGTAGCCGTCCAGGAGCGGCGCCAGACCGTGACCGTGCTGTTCATCGACATGGTCGGTTTCACCGCTCTGGTGGACCGGCTGGACTGCGCGGAGGTCCGGGCGTTGCAGCGGGACTACTTCTCGGTCGTGTCCGAGGTGGTCCGTGACTGCGGCGGCATCATCGAGAAGTACGTGGGGGATGCGGTGATGGCGGTCTTCGGCGCCGGCGAGGACGGCTTCGAGCCGGAAGCGGCCGCCTCGGCCGTGCGCGCGGGTCTGTCGGTCCAGGAGTCGTTGAGGGGGCGGCTCCTGGCCGGCAGGCACCGGGTGCGGACCCGGGTCGGGCTGGCCACCGGCGAGGTGATCGTCGATCCGGTGATGACCTTCAACGGCGGCTACGGGATGATCAGCGGCAGCGTGGTGAGCACCGCGGCGCGGCTGCAGGCCTACGCGCCGCACGACACCGTGGTGGTCTGCTCGTCGACCCGGGACGTCACCGACGCGCTTATCGCCTATCAGGAACTGCCACCCGTGTCGGTGCCCGGCAAGTCCTATCCGCTGGACCTGTGGCGAGCGCTACAGCCTCAGTCTGCCCCGCTGGTGGCGGTCGGCTAGCCTTTTTGTGGGTTTTTTCCGGTATTTTCGGGTCGGGTGGTCACGACCTGCCTCGCCTGGGGCAGAAGTGTCGGAGGCTCCGGGTAGGCTCGCGCCGTCCTTGACCACCTTGGCCGATCGGGAGTGCCGCCCTGTGACCGCACAGCCAGACACCTTGTACGGGGCTGACGACCTCACGCACCTGGAAGGGCTGGACGCTGTCCGGAAACGCCCAGGGATGTACATCGGGTCGACCGACAGCCGGGGCATCAACCACCTGGCCAACGAGATCATCGACAACTGCACCGACGAGGGTGTCGGTGGTCACGCCACCCGGATCGCCATCACGCTGCACAGCGACGGCTCGGTCCAGGTCGACGACGACGGCCGGGGCATCCCGACCGACGTGCACGCCAAGTCCGGGATCAGCGGCGTCGAGCTGGTGCTGACCCGCCTGCACGCCGGCGGCAAGTTCGGCGGCTCGGGCTACAAGGCCTCCGGCGGCCTGCACGGCGTCGGCGCCTCCGCGGTCAACGCGCTGTCGCTGCGCTTCGACGTCACCGTCAAGCGTGACGGCAAGGTGCACGAGATCTCGTTCCAGCGTGGGGTGCCGGGCGTCTTCGACGGTCCCGGCCCGGCGGCGACGTTCCGCCCGGAGGCCGGTCTGCGGATCGTCCGCAAGATGAAACGCGGCGAGCCGACCGGCACCGCGATCCGGTACTGGTACGACGCCCGGTATTTCGAGACCGGCGCCCGGCTGGACGTCGACGCGGTCCGCACCAAGCTGCGCAACACCGCGTTCCTGGTCCCCGGCGTGCAGTACACCGTCTTCGACGCGACCGCCGAGGAACCGGCCACCGAGGAGTTCCACTACCCCAACGGCCTGACCGACATGGTGGAGTTCCTCACCCCCGCGTCGGACAAGCCGGTCTCCGGCATCCTGCTGGTGACGGGTGAGGGGACGTACAAGGAAAACGCCGCCGACGCGAACGGCGTGATGCAGTCCAACGTGGTCCGGCAGGCCCAGATCGAGGTCGCCTTCCGCTGGGGCACGGGCTATGAGCGCAACGTCGAGTGCTTCACCAACACGATCCGCAACGTGCACGGCGGCACCCACCGCAAGGGCTTCGAGCGGGCCCTGGTCCGCTCCCTGACCGAGGCCATCCGCAACGCCCGTGGCCTGCTCAAGCCGAAGGAGGAGCCGCCCGTCCTGGACGACCTCCTGGAGGGCATGACCGCGGTCATCCACGTGCGGGTGCCGGAGCCGCAGTTCACCTCGCAGACCAAGGACGAGCTGTCCACGGCCGGCATCACCCGGGTGATGCAGACCCTGGTCGAGACGTTCGTCAAGGGCTGGATCGACGACCGGCGCACCAAGGTCGAGGCCCGCACGGTCCTGCAGAAGGTGGTGGACGCGGCCCGGGTCCGGCTGACCCAGAAGCAGCAGAAGGACGCGGCCCGCCGCAAGACCGCCCTCGAGGGCGCGTCGATGCCGCCGAAACTCGTCGACTGCCGCACCACCGGCATCGCCCGCAGCGAGCTCTACATCGTCGAGGGTGACAGCGCGCTCGGCACCGCCCGGATGGCCCGCTCCTCGGAGTACCAGGCCCTGCTGCCGATCCGCGGCAAGATCCTGAACGTGCAGAAGGCCAGCCTGCAGCAGGTGCTCGACAACGCCGAGTGCTCGGCGATCGTGCAGGTGCTCGGGGCCGGCTCCGGCCGCACCTTCGACATCGGCGCGATGCGCTACGGCCGGGTCATGCTGATGGCCGACGCCGACGTGGACGGCTCGCACATCCGGACCCTGCTGATCACGCTGTTCGCCAAGTACATGCGACCGGTGATCGAGGACGGCCGGCTCTACGCCGCGATGCCGCCGCTGCACAAGATGACCACCAAGGGCCGCAACCCGGAAACCATCTTCACGTACACCCAGCAGGAGATGGAGGCGACCCTCGGCAAGCTCCAGCGGGCCGGCAAGACTCTGGCGCCGGTGAGCCGGTTCAAGGGTCTCGGCGAGATGGACGCCGACGAGCTGTGGGACACCACGATGAACCCCGCCACCCGGACCGTCCGGCGGATCACGCTGGACGACGTCGAGCGCGCCGAGGCGACGCTCGAGCTGCTGATGGGTGAGCGGGTCGAGCCCCGGAAGAACTGGTTGATCGAGGCCGCCGGCCGGATCGACCAAGAGACGATCGACGCCTGAGGGGTTGTTGAGAAGTGGCACGCCGCAAGACCGAGAACCGCGTCGACCTGTCGGCATTCGACCAGGCCGGCGCCCGGGTCATCGACAATCCGCTCACCACCGAGGTGGAGGACTCCTACCTGGAGTACGCCTACTCGGTCATCCACTCCCGGGCCCTGCCGGACGCCCGTGACGGCCTCAAGCCGGTGCACCGGCGGATCCTCTGGTCGATGTCCGAGCAGGGGCACCGCCCCGACCGGGCGTATGTGAAGTCCGCCCGCGTCGTCGGCGACGTGATGGGCAAGTACCACCCGCACGGCGACGTGGCGATCTACGACGCCCTGGTCCGGCTCGCCCAGGATTTCTCCCTGAACACGCCGCTGATCGACGGGCACGGCAACTTCGGCTCGCCGGACGACGGCCCGGCCGCCTCCCGGTACACCGAGGCCCGGATGTCGCGCGAGGCGATGCTGCTGGTCGGCGAACTGGGCGAGGGCACGGTCGACTTCAAGCCGACCTACGACGGCTCCGACCTCGAACCCAAGGTGCTGCCGGCCGCCTTCCCGAACCTGCTGGTCAACGGCACGTCCGGGATCGCGGTCGGGATGGCCACCAACATGATCCCGCACAACCTGGGCGAGGTGGTCGCGGCCGCCCGGCACCTGATCACCAACCCGGAGGCCGACCTCGACGAGCTGATGCGCTTCGTGCCCGGCCCCGACCTACCCACCGGCGGTCAGCTGCTCGGCCTGGACGAGGTGCGCCGGGCGTACGAGACCGGCCGCGGTGTGGTCCGGATCCGGGCCAAGGCGCAGACCGGCCTGCTCGAGGGTGGCCGCGGACGCCAGGCGATCACGGTCACCGAGCTGCCCTACGGCGTCGGCACCGAGAAGATCATCGAGGCGATCACCGACGAGGTGAAGGGCAAGCTGATCACCTCCGGTCCGCGGCGCGGGCAGCGGCAGGCGGTGCGGCTGCAGGGCATCGCCGACGTCAAGGACCTCACCGACCGCGAGCACGGCACCCGGCTGGTGATCGAGTGCAAGGTCGGCGTCAACCCGCAGGCGCTGCTGGCCGACCTCTATCGGCTGACCCCGCTGGAGAGCTCGTTCGGCATCAACAACCTGGTGCTGGTCGACGGGCAGCCGCGGACTCTCGGGCTCAAGGCGCTGCTCGAGGTGTTCGTCCAGCACCGGTACGAGGTGGTCACCCGGCGGACGACGTACCGGCGGACCAAGCGCGAGGACCGGCTGCACCTGGTCGACGGCCTGCTGATCGCCCTGATCGACATCGACCGGGTGGTCGCGCTGATCCGGGCCAGCGACGACGCGGGCGCCGCCAAGACCTCGCTGATGAGCGAGTTCGGGCTCAGCGACATCCAGGCGACGTACATCCTGGACACGCCGCTGCGGCGGCTCACCCGGTTCGACCGGATCGAGCTGGAGACCGAGCAGGAGAAGCTGCGCGGCGAGATCGCCGAGCTCAGCCGGATCCTCGACAACGAGGACGTGCTCAAGCAGGTCGTCTCGGACGAGCTGGCCGCGGTGACCAGCGAGTTCGGCCGGCCGCGCAACACCACGCTGATCGACGGTGACCTCAAGGAGGTGCTCGCCGCCTCGATACCGGCCGGGCCGCTCGAGGTTGCCGACGACCCGTGCCAGATCATCCTCTCCGCCACCGGGCTGATCGCCCGGACCGCGGCGGAGAGCGAGGAGTCGGCCGAGGCCCGCAAGCGCAGCGGCCGGGTCAAGCACGACACGGTCCGCGCGATCATCCACGCCACCGCGCGCGGCCGGATCCTGCTGATCACCAACCGGGGGCGGGCGTTCAAGACCGATGTGCTGCCACTGCCGGTGCTGCCGGAGCAGTCCGGGACGGTCTCGCTGCGCGGCGGCATGTCCGCGTCCGAGCTGGTGCCGCTGGAGAAGGGCGAGCAGGTGGTCGGGCTCGCGCCGCTGACCCCCGGCGAGTCGCCCGGCCTCGCGCTGGGCACCCGGCTCGGCGTGGTCAAGGTGTGCGCGCCGGAGTGGCCGGTGCGCTCCGACGAGTTCGAGGTGATCACCCTCAAGGAGGGTGACGAGGTGCTGCAGGCGACCTGGCTCACCGACGGTGCGGAGGCGCTGGTCTTCGTCACCACCGACGCGTCGCTGCTGCGGTTCCCGGCCAAGCTGGTCCGGCCGCAGGGACTCAAGGGCGGCGGCATGGCCGGCATCAACCTGACCGCGGGGTCGTCGGTGGTCTCGTTCAACGTGGTGTCCACGTCGGAGGCCTCGCACGGCGAGCCGATGGTCGTCACGTCGACCGGCACCCAGGTGAAGGTGTCACCGTTCTCGTCCTACCCGGCCAAGGGTCGTGCCACCGGCGGTGTGCGGGTGCAGCGGTTCCTCAAGGGCGAGACCGAGCTGGTGGTGGCGTGGGTCGGCCCGCGCCCGGTCGGCGCCAGCAGCACCGGCGACCCGGTCGAGCTCCCCGAGCCGGACGCCCGCCGCGACGGCTCCGGCGTCGCGGTCATCATGGGCCCTCAGCTGATCGGCCACCACATCGAGCGCGACTGATTTTTTTGGTACGACGACGGCCCGCCGGTTCCTCCCGGCGGGCCGTTCGCTTTCCGACCGGCCACACCTCGCCGCTCGCCTGCCGTCTCCCGCCGCTCGATCTCGCCGAGACAGGGCTGCTACGTGGGTGGCGCGGCGACGAAGGCTTCGATGGTGGTGAGGTGCTCCGGCTGGAGCCCGCGGTTCGGGGCCGGCGCGATCAGCAGGGTCCGGCCGAGCCGGGCCGGGGCCCAGCGCATCAGGAAGCCGGTGCCCCCGGCGTAGGCCATGCCGCGGCGGGGCGCGGCGCTCCAGCCGGGACGGTTCGCGTTCAGGACACCGTCGACGTCCAGCAGCCAGACCGGCGCGGCGGCGGTCACCATGCCGGGCGGATACGGCCGGGGACGGTGAGGCGGGAGAGGGCTGTGCGGACCGTGGCCAGCTGTTCCGGGCCGAGGGAGTCGGCCCAGGGGCGGAGGACCTGCTCGGCGGCCTCGTCGGCGGCGCGGGTGCAGGCCCAGCCCCGGTCGGTGAGGGTCAGCAGGCGGGCGCGGGCGTCGGCCGGGTGCGGGCGGCGTTCGACGTAGCCCTTGCGGACCAGCTCGTCGGCCATCTGGCTGGCGGCCTGCTTGGTGACGCCCAGGTGCTCGGCGAGTTCGACGATGGTGGCGCCGTCCGGGGCGAGGCGGACGAACGCGTAGCCGTGCGCCGGGCGGATGTCGGTGAAGCCACGGGCCCGGACGCCGGCGTCGATGCCGTCGACCAGGGTGGATGCGGCGCCGAGCAGCAGCACCGGGAGGTCCAGAAGATCACGTCGCACCGTAACAGTTTGACATGAAGGTCAAGCCGGTTGACTATGTAGTCAAGAAGCTTGTCTATTTGCGGGGAGAGATCATGGCGATTCATCGGCGGGACGAGGCTGTTGTGCACCGGCTGCACGGTTCGGTCTTCCATTCGTACGTGGCGCCGGCGACCGGGAGCACGGAGCTCTGCGCCTGGCGGCTGGAGATCGCCGGCGGCGTGGAGGGGCTGACGCACCGGGTCGACCGGGAAGAGGTGTTCCTGTTGCTCGCCGGCCAGATCCGGGTGTCCCTGGACGGAGTGTCCGAGGGCATGGCCGCCGGGGACGTGCTGCGGGTGCCGGCCGGGTCGGTGTTCGGTGTCGACAACCCGAGCACCGAGACGGCGCAGGCGTGGGTGACCACCAGCGTCGGGCTGACGGCGACGCTCCCGGACGGCTCCGTGATCAGCCCACCCTGGGTCCGCTGACCCGACCGTGGGGAGTTGTGGCGCGCTCCGCACCGAAACTCCCCACGCAGGGTCGCAACAGCCGTTGCGTGGGGAGTTTCGGTGCGGAGCGCGCCGAAAGTCCCCACGCAGGGTTGGGGCGGCTGTTGCGTGGGGAGTTGTGGTGCGGAGCGCGCCGAAAGTCCCCACGCAGGGTTGTGACGGCTGTTGCGTGGGGAGTTGTGGTGCGGAGCGCGCCGAAAGTCCCCACGCAGGGGTTAGGTGGTGGTGCGCAAGGTCGTCAGGGCGTTCATTTCCGCTTCGGGGAGCGGGCCGGCCGCTTCGGCCGCGAGGCACTCGGTCAGCTCGGTGCGGTTCTTCACGCCGAGCACCACTGTGGACACCCCGGGCACGGACAGGGCGTAGCGGTGGGCCAGCACGGCGGGGGCCGTGCCCCACTCGGCGGCCAGCTTCCGGAACGGCTCCGCCCGTACAAAATCGATGGCCGCGGGATGAGCGGCCTCGAGCGTACGATCAAGGCTCGCGGTCAGTGACCCGGCGGCGACCGCGCGGATGCCGATCACCTGGACCCCGTTCTCGGTCGCGGAGCGGACGATGTCGTCGGTCCGCGGCCGGACGCCGGGGAAGAACCAGAGGTCCCCGTTGAAGTCGAGCGGGTTGACCACGATCTGCGCGGCGTCCGGACGCGGGGTGTTCCGCAGTGCGGTGAGCACGCCGTCCGGGTGGCCGACCGCGGTGATGCCCCAGGCCCGGATCAGGCCCTCGTCGCGCAGCCGCTCGAAGGTGGCGGCCGCCTCGAGGTAGCCGTCCGGGCCGATCGAACCGGGGTGCGGGCCCTCCACCCGGATCTGCGTGTGCAGCAGGAAGAGGTCGAGGTGGTCGCGGCCGATCCGGCCGAGGCTGGCGGTGAGGCCGCGGCGGATCCGGGCGGCGAAGTCCCGCTCGGTGTCGTCCTCGAGCGAGACCTTCGACGTGATCATGAGGTCCGGTGCGGAGACGGAGCGGAGGGCCTCGCCGGCCGCCCGCTCCGATTCGTGGTCGGCGCCGTAGGAGGGCGCCAGGTCCAGCATGGTGATGCCGGCGTCGAGGGCGGCATGGATGGTGGCCACCGCCTCCGCGCGTCCGGTCGAGCCCCAGACGCCGGCGATGCCGCCGCCGCCCAGGGTCAGTGCGCTGATCCGGCCGAGTCGTCCGAAGTCCCGTAGTTCCATGGTGCGGACGGTAGGACCTGGAGCGCGCTCCAGCACAAGAGCGGAACGCCTACTTGCTCGGCTCCGGGATGTCGCACTTGATCTTCGGGTTGACGCCGAGCCAGTTCAGCGGGCCCGCGACCACGGTGACGATGACCGTGCCGGCCTCCGCGCAACTCGTGTCGCCGGTGTCCTTGAAATAGCCGCGCTGGGCTGCCGCGACCGCGCCGAGCACGAGCCAGACGATGATGATTACCGCACCGATACGCATCGAGAGCCTCCTTGGGGGTATGCACCGCAGGTACCCGCAACCCGTCGATCTTTAAACGGGATCCCTAAAGAGCGGCCCGGCACGGGCGATGGACCAGCGTGCTCTCGTCGGTGGTGACCCTGATCGGGGACCTCTATCAGTCTCATACCGGGCTCGCCGAGCGTGCCACGGCGCTGATCGCGAGCGCCGACGCGGCTGGCGACCGGCAGAGCGCCGACCTGGCCCGCCTGGTCCTCGCCGAGCTGGACAACCGCGGCGGCCGGGCCATCGAGGGCGTCGCCACCGCCCGTGACCTGCTCGACGCGAGCGACGACCGGCTGGTGCGGGCACACGCGCACGCGCGCATCGCCGGTGGCGTGTGGCGGATCGGGGACACCGCGACCGGGGTGCGGCACGCGCTCTGGGCGACCCGGATGCTCCGGCCGGAGGACCCGGCGCCGATCCGCGCCGACCACGCGATCATCCTGGCCGTGATGGTGAACGACCAGCGGGTGGGCGGTTTCGAGTCGGCCGAGTTCGCCGCCGCGCAGGTCGAGGCGGAGGCGTCCGGCCGGCCGACGCTGGAGATCGCGAACCTGAACAACTGGGCCTGGTACGCCTACGAGGGCGGCGACCTGGACGCCGCCGCCGTGATGGTCGAGCGGATGCGGGCCCGGGTGGAGTCGTCCGGCCTCGGGCTGAACTGCTCGTGCGCGGACACCGTCGCCCGGGTGCTGCTGGAGACCGGCCGCCCGGAGAAGGCCGAGTCGGTGATCCTGGACGCGATCGAGAACGCGCCGGCCACCGACTCGGACGCGGTACCGGCCGCGCTGCTGACCCTCGCCGAGATCGAGCGCCGGCAGGGTGACCTGGCCGGCGCGATCCGGACGCTCGACCGGGTCCGGAAGATGGCGGCTGAGAGCGACCGGCCGGACGCCGGCGCCGAGGCGCTGCGTGGGCTGGCGTCCTGCCACGCCGAGGCCGGGGACTTCGAGGCGGCGTACCGGACCATGTGCGAGTTCCACGAGGCGTGGGAGGTCCTGCGGACGCAGCAGAGCGCGGTCGCGGCCCGGTTCGCGCACGCGCAGTTCTCCGTCGAGCAGGCGCAGGAGATGGCCGAGCGGGACCCGCTGACCGGCCTGGGCAACCGGCGCCGCTCCGACGCGGAGCTGGCCGCCGCGGTGCAGGGCGCCGGACCGGTCACCGTCGCGCTCGTCGACCTGGATCACTTCAAGCTGGTCAACGACACGTTCTCGCACGCCACCGGCGACGAGGTGCTGCGCCGGGTGGCCCGGCTGCTGGCCGCGACGCCGGGATTCGCCGGCCGGCTGGGCGGCGAGGAGTTCGTGCTGATCTTCCGGGCCGGGCTGGACGCCGCGACCGGGTACTGCTCGGCGCTGCGCGCCGCGATCGAGGGACATGCGTGGGCCGAGGTCGTCGACGGACTCGCGGTGACGGCCAGCATCGGGCTCACCGAGGTACGGCCCGGCGAGGACCGGGCCGATGCGCTGCTGCGGGCCGACGATTTTCTGTACGCGGCGAAGCGCACCGGCCGGAACCGGGTCGAAGTCTGCTAACCCGCCTTGCGGGCCTGCAAGGTGTACGTGTGCGGCAACCGCTCCGGCCGCTGCGCCAGCTGCCACTCGCCGTTGTCGAGTTGCCGCATCCGGCCGGGCAGCGCGTTCCACGGCACGCTCTGGTGCTCGACCAGCCCGGTCAGGGTCAGCCCGGCCTCCAGCACCGCGGTGACGATCTCGCCGAGCCCGTGGTTCCACTCGTGCGTGACGGTGTGGGTGAACTCGTGGTCGGTGGCGACGTACGTCCCCGGCTCGTCGTACACCTGCGGCTCGGCCTGCTCGAAGTACGGCTCGTCCAGCGCGATCACGTCGTCGGTACGGTCGTACTCGCACGTCCACAGCACCGGGTGGCCCTCCCGGATGAACAGCCGCCCGCCCGGCGCCAGCAGCGACGCCACGGTGGCCGCCCAGCGCTTGATGTCGGGCAGCCAGCCGAGCGCACCGATCCCGGTGAAGACCAGGTCGAACTCGCCGTCCAGGACGTCCCGCGCGGCGTACACGTCACTCTGCACGAACGGGATGTCGGCGCCCGCCCGTGCGGCCAGGTCCCGCGCCTGCTTCAGCGACTCGCCGGAGAAGTCCAGCCCGGTCATCCGGGCACCGAGGCGGGACAGCGAGAGCGTGTCGGTGCCGATGTGGCACTGCAGGTGCACCCCGCGCAGCCCGGTGATGTCGCCGAGCAGCGGGAGGTCGAAGCGGACCACCCGGCTCAGGTGCTCGGGGTCGGCCACGAAGCGCGACACCTCGTAGCCCTCCGACGCGGCGTGTGCGGGGGCCCGCTCGTCCCAGTTGGCCCGGTTGACGGTCAGATAGTCGCTCACGCGCCGGACTTTATGCGATCCCGGAACCACAGCGCACTCTGTTTCGGCGTACGCGTCTGGGTCTCGTAATTGACCGCGACCAGGCCGAACCGGCGGCCGTAACCCTCGGCCCACTCGAAGTTGTCCATCAGTGACCAGGCGAAATATCCGCGCAGGTCGGCGCCCTGTGCCCGGGCCGCGAGAGCCGCCTCGATGTGCGCCTCCAAGTACGCGGTCCGCTCCTTGTCGGCGACGAAACCATCAGCGGAAGGGACGTCGTCGTAGACCGCGCCGTTCTCGGTCACGGCCAGCGGCACGCCGTAGTCGTGGTGCAGGCGCAGCAGCAGCGTGGTGAACCGGTCCGCGGTGATCGGCCAGCCCATCGCGGTGGTCGGCACGTCCGGCTTGATCTCCCGGACGATCGGCAGGCCCTGCGCGTCGTGCGTACGGCCCTGCTCGTCGCGGCCGGCGAAGTCCTGTCCGAAGTAGAAGTTGACGCCGAGCACGTCGGGTCGCTGCGCGATGATCGCCAGGTCCCCGTCGAGGACGGGGAGGGTGTGGCCCTGCTGGTGCAGGTCGGCCAGCACGTCGGCGGGGTAGTGGCCGAAAACGATCGGGTCGAGGAAGATCCGGGTGACGTTGCCGTCCGCGCGGCGGGCCGCGGCGATGTCCAGCGGGTCGTCGGTGTGCGGGGTTGCCGTGCCGATGTTGAGCGCAATGCCGACAGAATTGTCCGGTTTCTTCAGGATGGAAGCGGCCAGCCCGTGTCCCAGTAGCAGGTGATGAGTGGCGGCCAGCGCGTCTGTCAGGCTGCGGCGGCCGGGCGCGTGCACCCCGTGCTGATACCCGAGATACGCCGCGCACCACGGCTCGTTCAGGGTCTGCCAGTTCTTGACCCGGTCCTGCAACCTGTCGAAGACCAGCGCGGAGAAGTCCGCGAACCGGTACGCGGTGTCCCGCTCCGGCCAGCCACCGGCGTCCTCCAGCTCCTGCGGCAGGTCCCAGTGGTAGAGCGTGAGCCACGGCGCGATCCCGTTGCCCAGCAGCTCGTCCACGAGACGGTCGTAGAACGCCAGCCCGGCCGGGTTGGCCGGGCCGCGCCCACCGGGCTGCACCCGCGGCCAGGAGACCGAGAACCGGTACGCGTCAACACCCAGGCTCTTGATCAGCTGCACGTCGGCCGGCATCCGGTGGTAGTGGTCGCAGGCCACGTCGCCGTGCTCGCCGACGACCCGGTGACCGAACGTGTCCCAGATGGACGGTGTCCGGCCGTCCTCGGCGGCGGCGCCCTCGATCTGGTACGCGGAGGTGGCCACACCCCAGGTGAATGTCACTTCTTCTCCCGTTTCAGCTGGAGGTGGACATGGTGAGGGCCGGTCCCGACGGCAGGGGACCGGCCCTCTGCTTCATCTAGCCGACCGGCTCTTTCACGGGGTGCAACCAGCACGCCACCGATCGCGGCGAGTCGTCCGGCCGGGCCAGCACCGGGATGTTCGTCGAGCACGGCTCGAACGCCTTCGGGCAGCGCGGGTGGAACGAGCAGCCGCTCGGCATCCCCTTCAGGTCGGGCGGGGTGCCCGGGATGCCGGTCAGCTCGCGGCGCGGCCCGCGCAGGGACGGGAACGACCCGAGCAGACCCTGCGAGTACGGGTGCAGCGAGTCCTTGTAGATCGCCGCCGCCGCGGCCTCCTCGACGATCCGGCCGCCGTACATGATCGCGATCCGGTTCGAGAACTCGACGAGCAGCGACAGGTCGTGCGTGATGAAGATGACCGAGAAGCCGAGCCGTTCCCGCAGCTCGATCAGCTGACCGAGGATCTGCCGCTGCATCACCACGTCGAGCGCGGTGGTCGGCTCATCCATGATCACGACCTGCGGCTGCAGGATCAGCGCCATGCCGATCATCACGCGCTGGCGCATGCCGCCGGAGAGCTGGTGCGGGTACGCCTCCATCCGGTCGGCCGCGATACCGACCAGCTTGAGCATCTCCCGGGCCCGGGCGTTGCGGGCCGCCTCGGACATCTCCGGGCGGTGCGCCCGGAGCACGTCGGTGAGCTGGGTGGAGATCTTGTGCACCGGGTTGAGCGAGTTCATCGCGCCCTGGAACACGATCGCCGTCTCGGCCCAGCGGAACGCCTGCAGGTGCCGGTCGGAGAGGCCGAGCACGTCGTACGCCTCGCCCTTCTCCGGGTGGTAGATCACCTCGCCGCCGGTGATCACGCCGGGCGGGGCGAGCAGGCGGGTCATCCCGTACGCCAGGGTGGACTTGCCGGAGCCGCTCTCGCCGGCCAGGCCGAGCACCTCCCCGCGGTGCAGGGTGAGGTTGACGTCGCGGACGGCGCGGACCGCCTGGTCGCCCAGGCCGTACTCGACGTTCAGGTTGCGGATCTCCAGAACCGGGGTGCTGCTCACTGGGTGACCTCCTTCCGAATGACGGGCGTCGGGGTGGCGTGGGTGTGTGGCGCTGCCGAGCGGCTGAGCACCGGGGTGAAGCCGATGCGCATCCGTACGGTCCGGCCGTCCACGGTCTTGATCTTCGTCTTGCCGACGCTGCGCAACCGTGGGCTGACGAACTCGTCGATACCGAAGTTGATCAGCGAGAGCGCGGTGCCGAGGATCGCGATCGCCAGACCGGCCGGGATGAACCACCACCAGGCCTCCTGGGCGAGCGCCTGCTGGCCCTGCGCCCAGAACAGGATGGTGCCCCAGTTCCAGGTGGTGCCGGAGGTGACGCCGATGAACGCCAGGGTGATCTCGGAGAGCACCGCGAAGATCACCGTGCCGACGAAGCCGGACGCGATCACCGCGGTCAGGTTCGGCATCAGCTCGAAGACGATCACACGCCAGGTCTTCTCGCCGGTGGCCCGGGACGCGTCGACGAAGTCCCGCCGGCGCAGCGACAGCGTCTGCGCGCGCAGCACCCGGGCGTTCCAGGACCACGAGGTGAAGCCGATCACCAGGGCGATCAGCCAGTCCTCGGCGCTCTCCAGAGTGGACGTGATGATGATGATCAGTGGCAGCGCCGGGATGACCAGGAAGACGTTGGAGAGCGCGGACAGGCCCTCGTCGGTCCGGCCGCCCAGGTAGCCGGCGGTCACTCCGATCAGCACCGAGAGCACGGTGGCCACGGTCCCGGCGAAGAAGCCGACGAACATCACGCTGCGGGTGCCGCTCAGCAGCTGGCTGAAGACGTCCTGGCCGAGGTGCGTGGTGCCGAGCCAGTGCGCGCCCGACGGGGGCTGGACCAGGTCGTTGCCGCGGGCGTCCGGGTCGTACGGCGCCACCCACGGTCCGATGATCGCGATGACCACGTAGATGCCGAGGATGATCAGGCCGGCCGCGGCCTTCTTGTTGCTGATGAAGCGGAACCGCTGGCGCTTGGCCTTGGTCGGCTTGTCGGCCTCCGGCTGCGCCATCGAGCCCTGGCCGGGGATGACCTGTTCGAGGCTGGAGGTGGGAATGGTCATCGGGCCGCCCTCCGCTCGATGCTGGGGGTGAGAACCGTCATCGCTCAGCCCTCCTTGCGGGTGCGCGGGTCGAGGAGCAGGTAGGCCACGTCCGCGATCAGGTTCGCCACCAGCACCGAGATCGTGATGATCAGGAAGATGCCCTGCATCAGCGGGTAGTCCTGGGCGCCGAGCGCCTGGAAGAGCTGGAAGCCGACGCCCGGGTAGGAGAAGACGATCTCCACGAGCAGGGTGCCGCCGACGATGAAGCCGAGCGACAGTGCGAAACCGGACACGTTCGGCAGCAGCGCGTTGCGGGCCGCGTAGCTCAGGGCCACCCGGCGGTCGGAGAGGCCCTTGGCGTGCGCCACGGTGATGTAGTCCTCGGAGGACACCGTCACCATCATGTTGCGCATGCTGAGGATCCAGCCGCTGACCGAGGAGATCAGGATGGTCAGCGCGGGCAGCAGGCTGTGCTGGATCGCGCTCGGGATGAAGTACTGGTCCCAGGCCGGCACCAGGCCGCTGCCGAAACCGCCGGACGACGGGAAGAAGCTGTCCGGTCCGGTGAGCAGGTAGATCGCGATGATGCCGAGCCAGAAGTACGGCACCGAGGAGAGGAACGTGGTCACCGGCAGCAGGCCGTCGGCCCAGGAGCCGCGGCGCCAGCCGGCCAGCACGCCCAGACCGGTGCCGAGGAAGAAGCTGATCACGGTGGTGATGCCGACGAGCGTCAGCGTCCACGGCAGGCTGCTGGAGATGATCTCCGAGACCGGGGTCGGGAAGAACGTGAAGGACAGGCCCAGGTCGCCGTGGAACAGCTGGTTCCAGTAGTCGAGGTACTCCTGCCAGACGCTCTTGTCCTTGTCCAGTCCGAACAGGACGTACAGCGACTCGATCGCCTTGCTGCTGAGCTGGCCCTGGAACTTGGTGATCAGCGCCTGTACCGGGTCGCCGGGGACCATCCGCGGGATGAAGAAGTTTAGCGTGATCGCGGCCCACGCGGTGAAGAGGTAGAAGGCCACGCGCTGGAGGAAGTACTTCACTGCTTCACCTCGGCCTTGTCGTCGCTGTCGTAGAGCCAGCAGGCGGCCCAGTGGCCGGGCACGTCGCCGATCTGCAGCGGCACCGGCAGGTCGGTGCGGCACCGTTCCATGGCGACCGGGCAGCGGGGGTGGAACCGGCATCCGGTCGGCGGGTGGATCAGGCTCGGCGGCTCACCGTTCCCGGCGTCCTCGCCTTCGGCTTCGGATCCGCCGATCATCCGGTCCGGGTCCGGCGCCGAGTGGATGAGCAATTTTGTGTACGGGTGAGCCGGCGACTGGGTGACCGTCTCGCTGTCGCCACCCTCGACCAGCCGGCCGGCGTACATGACCATCGTCTGATCCGCGAAATAGCGCGCCGACGCGATGTCGTGGGTGATGTAGAGGATCGCCAGGTCGAGCCGGTCGCGCAGGTCGCGCAGCAGGTTCAGCACGCCGAGCCGGATCGACACGTCCAGCATGGACACCGGCTCGTCGGCGAGCAGGGCCTCGGGGCCCGCGCCGAGCGCCCGGGCGATCGCCACGCGTTGCCGCTGGCCGCCGGAGAGCTCGTGCGGGAACTTGTCCAGGTACCGCTCCGGCGGGGTCAGCTGCACCCGCTCGAGCAGGTCGTCGAGGGCCTGGGCCAGGTCGCCCGCGGTGGTCCCGGCGTTGCCGTGGATCTTCAGCGACCGGGTCAGGTGATAGCGGATGGTGTGCGTCGGGTTCAGCGACGCGAACGGGTCCTGGAAGATCATCTGGACCTGGGAGCAGTACCGGCGGAACGCCGCACCACCCCGGACCTTCGTCGTCTCGCCGTGCAGCTGGATGTCCCCGCCGGTACGCGGGTACAGCTGGGCGAGGAGCCGGGCGATGGTGGACTTGCCCGAACCGGATTCGCCGACCAGGGCCACCACCTGGCCGCGGCGGAGAGTGAGGTCCACATCGTCGACGGCGTGGACCACGTCGTGCCGGTGGGAGAAGAGGTCGCGCAGCTTCCGGCGGACGGGGAAGTGCTTGGTCAGGCCGATCGCCTCAAGCACCACCTCGCCGGCCGGCGCCTTCGCGTCGGGAATCGACGTCATGGCCGGTTTCCTTACAGGCTGGGGAGGGGCACGGGCGCCCCGGAGAAGATCCGGGGCGCCCGCGGGACGATCAGGAAGTGGCGGGCTTGAGGTGCATGATCACGTCGAGCGCACCGGACTGGGTGGGCTGCAGCGGGGCGTACGGGTCGGTCTCCGACGGCCAGCCGATCCAGTTCTTGGTGCTGATCGCGCCACCGACGTTGTCCGAGCCGATCGGCAGCATCGGCGCCTGCTCCACGAAGATCTTCTGGATCGTGGCCAGAGCGGGGATGCGGTCCGCGTCGCTGGTGGCGTTCGCGTACGCCTTGAGCGCGGCGGTCGCCTCCGGGCTCTTGAAGCGGCCGAAGTTGCCCTGCTGGGCCGGGGTGCCGATCGGCTTCATCAGGTCGCCGTCCATCACCGTCTGGTAGATGTCGAACGGCGTCGAGCCACCGTTCGTCCAGCGCATGACGGCGTCGAAGTCGCCCTTCTGCACGTTGGCGTCCCAGACGTTCTGGTTCGGCTTGTCCACCGTGGCCTTGATGCCGATCTCGGCCAGGTTGCTCTTGATGATCTCGAGCGTGGTCTGGTAGTCCGACCACGGCGCCGGGTCGCTCAGCTTCAGGGTGACCGGCTTGCCGGACTTGTCCTTCAGGGTGTCGCCGTCCAGCTTGTAGCCGGCGCCGGTGAGCAGGGTCTTGGCCCCCGCGACGTCGACCGAGAGGGTCTTGCCCTTGTAGGCCTCGGTGACGAACGCGTCACCAGCGCCCTCCGGCAGACCCGTGACGCTCTTCAGCTCCGGGTGGAAGTAGCCGGCCTCGGCCTGGTTGAAGATGTCCGCCCGGTTGATGACCATGTTCATGGCGTTGCGCAGCGCCGGGTCGTCGAACGGCTTGCGGGTGGTGTTGATGTAGAGGCCGTGGATGCCCAGCACGCCCGGCGCCCAGACCTTGAAGTGCTCCGGGTCCTTGGCGATGAAGGTCTGCTGGTACGCCGGGATGAAGACGAAGCTCCACTCGGAGGCGCCGGTGGCCAGTGCCGTGGTCTGCGCGTTGTTGTCGGTGTACGACGTGTAGCGCAGCTCCTTGACGGCCGGCTTCTCCTGCCAGTAACCGCTCTCCCGGCGCTCGAGCACGATGCCCTGCTGGCTGAACGTCTTCAGCGTGTACGGGCCGCTGCCGACCGGCTCCTTGATCGGGTCGGTGGCCGGGTCCGCGATCTTCTCCCAGAGGTGCTTCGGCACGATCGGGATCTGGCTGATGATCTTGTGCCACGCGGTGAACTGCGAGCTCTTGAACGTGACGGTGACCTTGTTGCCGGTCACCGTGACCTGGTCGATCGGGATCGCGAAGACGTTCAGCGCGTCCTTCGACTTGATCAGGTTGAACGTGTACGCGACGTCCTCGGCGGTCAGCTTCTGGCCGTCCGACCAGGTGGCGTTGTCGCGGATGGTGACGTCGAGGGCCTTGTAGTCGTCGGCCCACTTGATCTCGCTGGCCAGCCACGGCTTCGCGGGGTCGGCCGGCTTGACGTTGTTCCACATGCCCAGCGGCTCGTAGATGGTCCAGCGGTAACCGAGCGACGCGCCCGCCGAGGTGCCGATGAACGGGTTGTTGTTGTCGGTGACCGTGCCGTTCGGCATGCCGATCGACAGGAAGTCCGCGGCCTTGCTGTTGTCGGCGTTCTTGTTGGCGTTCGGCGAATCACCGCACGCCGCCACGCCGCCGGTGGCGAGCACGCCCGCCAGAGCGACCGCGAACAGCTTCCTTCTCTGCATCGGAGAATCTCCTCGATTACTGATTTTGAGAGGTGGGAGGGGTGCCCGAGGGCGTGCGGCATCGCGTGACCGGCGGCAGCCGGCCCCGAGGTGCGCGGGGGTGCCCGACCGGCCTGACGGCCGGTCGGAGCGATGTGTGATCTAGGTGCGGACGAGCTGGTGTGTCAGGCCTGGGTCGAGGCGCGCACGGTGAACGTCGCCGGGATGATGGTCTGCCGGTTCGGGACCGGGGTGCCGTCGAAGTGCGCGAGCAGGGTACGGGCCGCGGCCTCGCCCATCTCGCGCATCGGCTGGTGCACCGTACTCAGGGGTGGCTGGTGGTGCGCCGCCATCGGGATGTCGTCGAAGCCGACCACCGCGACGTCGTCCGGCACCCGCCGGCCACTGTCCTGGATGGCCTGGACGACGCCGAAGGCGGAGAGGTCGTTGTGGCAGAACACCGCGTCGAATTCGAGGCCGAGGGCGATCGCCTGCTTGACCCCGTCGGCGCCACACGCGACGGTGAAGTCGCCGGTCATCACGTGCGCGTCCGAGATGGGGTGGCCGGCCTCGGCGTAGACCGAGGAGAAGCCGTCGGTCCGCTGCACGGTGCAGCCGAAGCGGGCCGGGCCGGTGATCACGAGCGGCTTGTGGCGCCCGATCGCCAGCAGGTGCCGGGCGGCGTCGGCCGCCCCACTGTGGTTGGTGGTGCCGATGGTCGGGATCTGGCCACCGGACAGCTGATCGCGGTCGTCGATCAGCACCATCGGCAGGCCCCGGGAGTGCAACGTGGTGATGTAGTCCAGGGTCCCCTCCGGCTCGATCACCAGCAGGCCGTCGAACGACTTGGCGGCGACCTGCGCACCGAACTGGCGCATCGAGTCGTCGCCCCGGTTGCAGGTGAACAGCAGCAGGCCGTATTCCTCGGCCTCCAGCACGTCCACCGCGCCCTGCAGCACCTCGCCCATCCAGGGCCAGGTGAGCGAGGGCACCAGCATGCCGACCACCCGGGTGCGGCCGCGGGCCAGGTTGACCGCGCGGGCACTGGGGACGTAGCCGAGTTCGTCGATCACGGCGCGGACTCGCGCGGCGGTCGACTCGTCCAGCTCACCCTTGCCGTTGAGCACCCGGGACACGGTCGTCTTGCTGACCTTCGCCCGAGCCGCCACGTCGGCGATGGTGATCGGCACAGCTCCTCCGAGGATTTGTGACCAGCGGGTTGCGCTGGGGTTCGGAACCGGTTTCGGTACCGGTTTCGGCAGTCAACCTCAGTGAGGGCGGTCACGTCAATGTGCCGAGAGATCTATTTAGGTTTCGTTCCGATAACCGGCGCGAGCCGGCTTCGTTTACCCAGCTAACAAACGGTACGTATCGGTCCCCGAGGCAAGATTCGGGAGGACCACCCCGAGCGGGGCATCGATCAACAGGTCCGCGTACGGCTCCCCGCGGGTCACGCCCCGGTTCACGATCGCCACCCGGAGACCCTGCTTCACCGCCCGCAGCACGAACCGCCGCCCGGACATCACGGTCAGCGAGGAGCCCAGGACCAGCAGCGTCCGCGCGCCGGCGACCAGCTCGAAGGCCCGGGACACCCGGTCGGCCGGCACGGTCTCGCCGAAATACACCACGTCCGGTTTGAGAGTCCCGGCGCAGGCCCGGCAGTCCACCACCGCGAAGCCGTCCAGCGCGGCGTCGTCCAGCTCCACGTCGCCGTCCGCGTTCATCGCCGACGCGGTCGCGGTGAAGTCCGGGTTCGCCGCGGTCAGCCGCTGCTCCAGCTCGGCCCGCCCGGTCAGGTCACCGCAGTCCAGGCAGGTGACCCGGGCCAGGTTGCCGTGCAGCTCGACCACGCTCCGGGCGCCGGCCGCCTGGTGCAGGCCGTCCACGTTCTGGGTGATCACGCCGTGCAGCAGGCCCTGCTCCTGCCAGCGAGCCACCGCGCGGTGGCCGTCGTTCGGCCGGGCCAGGCCGATGGTGTGCCAGCCGAGGTGGCTGCGCGCCCAGTAGCGGCGCCGGGCCAGCGGATCGCCGGTGAACGTCTGATAGGTCATCGGGGTGTTGCGCCGGGCCGAGCCGGACGGGCCCCGGTAGTCCGGGATGCCGGACTCGGTGGAGAGGCCGGCCCCGCTGAGCACCACCACGCCGCCCTCGCCGAGCCAGCCGTCGAGGCGGGCCACCTGATCCAGCAGTTCGAGGTCCATGACGGTAATGGTCCCTCTCCCGGGTGACCTCCGTCCGGTGGGCGTCATCGGAACGGTCCCGCCGCGTTCACCGGCCTGCCTGTAGGTTGACTGGTGTGACCGCTGAGGCGCAGGAGGCGAACCGTCCGTGGGACGGTCGCCGGCTGCTGCGGTTCCTCACCAGCCTGGCGATGCTGGCCCTGGCCGTCACCCTGCAGCTGCCCGCCGCCACCGTCACCACAGCGGCTGAGGCCGCTCCGGCGGCGGTCGTGGTGGCCGAGGTCGCCGTCGCCCCCGTGGAGCAGGAGCGTGTCGACCCGCTCCCGCCGGTCGACGCACTTGTTGTCCCGGCTCCGGTTCCGGCGCCGGTTGTACTGACCGGCATCGTCCCGGTCACCGGCGATCCCCGGGGCCCCCCGACCCGCTGACCCTCCCGGTCCGGACGTGACCTGTCCGCCGTACGTCGGCCTGTCGATTTTTCGCTTTTCTGGGGGTGTTCCGTGGATACCGCATTCCTGAATTCCGTCCCGCAAGCCGTCGGGATCTGGCTGATCATCGTGCTGCTCCTCGCCGTCGCCGCGGCGACCGTGTCGGTGCCACGCCTGCTCACCGAGCCGACCCCGGCGGTGACCGACCGGGAGAAGTACGCCACCGAGGTCGCGCTCGCCGCCGGTCGCGCGGCCGGCACCGCTGCCCGGCGGCGCGCCGAGTGGGAGGCCGCCCAGGTCGCGGTCGACGAGGCCTGGAGCGCGTACGAGAAAGCCGACCAGATCACCCGGCGGATCGCCGCCGCCGGGGCGTACCCGGTGATGAGCCGCCGCCGCAAGCCCGGCGAGAACGTCGACCGGCAGCGCTACCTGCACCGCGCCGCCAGCGCCCTGTGCCGCAGTCACGACCTCTCCATCGACCAGCTCAACGACGTCTTCGCGCACCGCGGCTGGAATCCGCGGCTGCACCCGATCCAGCAGGAGGCGGTGCTCACCCAGGCGGTCCGGGCCCACCGGCTGGAGGACTACCTCGCCGCGGTGGAGGAGGAGCGGTCGGCCTGGCGTGGCGCCGAGGCCGCCGCCGACGCGCTGAGCAGCCTGCGGGCCGAGGCGATGGCCGCACCGCTGCTCGTGGACGTCCCGGAGCCGGTCGACCAGCAGTGGTGGGCCGAGCAATGGACGACGACCGAACTCCCGGCAGCGGCCTGATGTCCATCCTGGAGCGGGTTCACGTTCCGGGGCGGACTGTCGCACCGGCCCGGTAACGTTGCCTGCGCGGCGGGACGGCGAGGAGGAGATGGTGGCGGTGACACCGGCGGAGACGGCCCAGGCAGTGGCCCGGATGCATCGGGCGGCCCTGGTCGAGGACGCCGTGCACGAGGTCATCGAGCGGAGTCTGCGCAACCGGGGCTGGAAGCCGTACATCACGGCCTATACCGGCTACGGCGCGCCCGGCTGGGCCCGGGTGATGGGCCGGGTGCTGCTCTCCCGGCCCCGCCTGGTCCGCAAGCGGCGGGAGAAGGTGCGCGGCTGGCGCAGCTTCACCACCACCCCGGTCAGCGGCGCGGTGGTGCGCATCGAGGTCGGCGGCGTCGTCACCGAGACCCGGACGGACCGTAGTGGGTATGTCGACTGCCGGGTCAAGGGCGACCTCGAACCGGGCTGGGCCAGCGTCCGGCTCAGCTGTGACGGCGCCACCCCGGTGGACGCGCCGATCCGGGTGATCGACCCGGCCGTCACGGTCGGCCTGATCTCCGACATCGACGACACCGTGATGGTCACCACACTGCCCCGGCCGCTGCTCGCCGCGTGGAACACGTTTGTCCTCGACGAGCACGCCCGCGCCGCGGTGCCCGGCATGGCGGTGCTCTACGAGCGGCTGATCAACGCGAACCCCGGCGCCCCGGTGATCTATCTCTCCACCGGCGCGTGGAACGTCGCTCCCGCGCTCACCCGGTTCCTCAGCCGGCACCTCTACCCGGCCGGCCCGATCCTGCTCACCGACTGGGGCCCGACCCCGGACCGCTGGTTCCGCAGCGGGCAGGAGCACAAGCGCACCTCGCTGCGCCGGCTCGCCGAGGAGTTCCCGTCGGTGAAGTGGCTGCTGGTCGGCGACGACGGCCAGCACGACCAGGAGATCTACTCCGAGTTCGCCCGCGAGCACCCGGAAAATGTCGCGGCCGTGGCGATCCGCCGGCTCTCACCCACCCAGGCGGTGCTGGCCGGTGCGATCCCCGGCCCGACCGAGACTCCGGAGGCGGTGCCGTCCGGTGGCAAGACATGGTTCTCCGCCCCGGACGGCGCCGGCCTCTGGTCCCTTCTGCGCGACACCGACCTCGCCGAATGAGTTCCTACTCGGGCTTCTCCGGCGAGGGCGACGGTGTCGTCGCGGCCTCGGCCACCCGGTCGTGCAACCGCGCCCGGATCTCGTCCGCGGAGTACGCCCGGCGCTTGCGTTCCGCCCGGGCGATCACCGCCCCGGTCGCCGCGACTCCCGCCAGCCCCGCCAGTCCCGCTACCTTCCACCACCGCATCAGCTGAGAATAGACACCGTGGTTGCCGACATCAGCCTCGACGAGGCCATTGAACTGACCCGCACGGGTGACATCTGGATCTTCCGGGGTCGTTCCGGTCCGGATCGAGCCATTCAGACCCTCACCAACAGCCCGGTCAACCATGTCGGGATGTCCTTGGTGATCGAGGACATGCCACCCCTGATGTGGCATGCCGAGCTGGGCCGGTCCCTGCCCGACATGTGGTCCGGGACCTTCCAGCGCGGCGTCCAGCTGCACGATCTCCGCGACGCGGTCACCGTCTGGGCCCGCCGCTACGGCCAGCGCGGCTGGCTCCGCCAACTCGAACCCGGCGTTACCCGGGCCATGGAGGACAAAGCACTCAAAACAGTCGCCCGTCTGGACGGCACCCCGTTCCCGTCCACCTCCCAGCTCGCCATGCGCTGGGTCCGTGGCCGGGTGCCCCAGATCCGCCCGCCGTGGAAGCCCTCCGAGTCCTCCGACGCGACACTGGAGCGGGCATACTGCGCCGAGGTCGTCGCGGTCACCTACGAGGACATGGGCCTGCTCCCGCACAACCGCAAAGCCAACTGGTACGACCCGGGCCGCTTCTGGTCCGGCGACGAACTCGAACTCAACGCCGGCTTCACCCTCAGCGACGAGATCGCGGTCCGGGTCCCGGACGCCTGACCCCGGGAGGCCGCCCGGCCCAGGCCTCTCAAGGCCCCCGCGCCCCACCAGGCGGCCTCCCTCAAGCTCTTTCCGGTACGCCCGGAAGCCCACCCACCCCCAGAGCCACCCAGCAGCCACGGAGGCCGGCCCAGCCTGCCCCGGGGCGCCTGGGCTCCCCAGAGCCAGCTCGGCTGGCCCTGGCGGCCCTCAACAGGTGCGGATTACGGCCCTCAGAGCCAGCGCGGTGTGCCCGGCTGGCCCTGGCGGCCCTTAACGGGTGCGGATTACGGCCCTCAGAGCCAGCTCGGTGTGTCCGGCTGGCTCTGAGGGCCGTTATCGGGGGCGATTATGGCGCTCAGGGCCAGCTTGGTGTGTCCGGCTGGTGCTGGTGGTGGTATCGGCGGCCGGGATACCACCCTGAGCGCCAGCCGGGGCGCGTGGTGGGCTGCTGCCGCCCTGGGCGCGGGACATTGCGTGGCTCATGACGTACCAGAGGATGGGCGCAGCCCGCGACAACCCCGAGCGGACCATCTGCCGGGACCGGACGACCACCTCTCGGGACGGTCGTGCCCGGCGACGAGCGGCGAGCGGCGTGGCGGACCGCAACCAACCGGCACCTCGCCTGGCCGGCCAAGCCGGGACGGGCCGCCTGGCGGGGCCGGGCCGTCTGCCGGGACCGGGTCGCCTGCCGGGACCGGTCGCCCACCTGGTGGGAACGGTCGGTCGGTTGGTGAAACGCCACTGGGAGCGCGGCCCGACAGGCCGGCGCTCCCAGTGAACACGTGCGTTGTGCGGATCAGCGGCCCGCGCGGCGACCCCCGGATCGGGACGAGAACGCGGCAGCGCCGCCACCGCCCGCGGCCGGGCGTGGTGCCGGTGTGCCGGAGCGGGTGGAGCGCGGCGTGCCGGAAGCGGATCGCCCACCGGTAGCACCGCCCCGCGGCGTGCCGGAACCGGCACGCTGACCGCCACCGTCACCGGTGGTGGACGTGTGCCGGCGTGCGGAACCGGACTTGTCGCCGGTCGCCGCCGGTGCGCCGCCCGATCCGCGCCGTCCGCCGGCCGAACCGCCGGTCGACTGGGACGGGCCGGCCGGACGCCGGCGCCGGGAGGCGGAGCGACCGCCGGCCGCGGAGTCCCCGGTGCTGGTGCCGCCACTGCTGCGGTCCGGCGCCTCGGGTGCCGGCGGCGTGTACGCCACGAACGTCCGCTCACCCGGCGCCAGGTCGGCCAGCAGCGCGTCACCCGGACGCGCCCGCCGCGTGATCGGCTTGATGCCGGCCTTGCGGGTCAGGTCCCGTACGTCGGCCTGCTGGTCGTCGGTCATCAGCGTGATCACCGTGCCGCGCGCACCGGCCCGTGCGGTGCGGCCGGAGCGGTGCAGGTACGCCTTGTGCTCCACCGGCGGGTCCGCGTGGATCACCAGCAGCACGTCGTCGACGTGGATGCCGCGAGCCGCGATGTCGGTGGCCACCAGGGTGGCCGCGCTGCCGTCGGAGAACGCCGACAGGTTGCGGTTCCGGGCGTTCTGCGCCAGGTTGCCGTGCAGTTCGACGGCCGGCACCCCGGCCGAGATCAGCTGCTTGGTGAGCACCTTCGCCCGGCGCTTGGTCCGGGTGAAGACGACCGACCGGCCGGGCGCGGCGAGCAGGTCGACGAGCACGCCGAACCGGTCGTCCGGGTGCACGTGCAGCACGTGGTGGTCCATCTCGACCGGCGCCTGGGCGGCCGAGTCGACGTGGTGGGTGACCGGCTTGCGCAGGAACTGGCGGACCAGGATGTCGATCCCGTTGTCCAGGGTCGCCGAGAACAGCAGCCGCTGGCCGCCGGCCGGGGTCTGCCCGAGCAGACGCTTGACCACCGGAAGGAAGCCCAGGTCGGCCATGTGGTCGGCCTCGTCGAGCACGGTGATCTCGACAGCGTCCAGCGACGCGTGCCCGTTGCGGATGTGGTCGTCGAGCCGGCCCGGGCAGGCGACCAGGATGTCGACGCCGTTGCGCAGCGCGTTGATCTGCGGGTTCGCTCCGACACCGCCGAAGACGGTCATGGTGCGCAGCCCGGCCGCGTCGGCGAGCGGGCGCACGGCGGCCTCGATCTGTGTGGCCAGTTCCCGGGTGGGCGCCAGGATCAGCGCACGCGGGCGGCCGGGGCGTCGCGGCTTGTTGGCGGCGGCCAGACGGGCCACCACCGGCAATGCGAACGCGTACGTCTTCCCGGATCCGGTTCGCCCTCGTCCGAGCAGGTCACGCCCGGCGAGCGAATCTGGCAGCGTGGCCGCCTGGATCGGGAACGGTGAGGTGATGCCGAGCTCGGCGAGGGCGCCGGACAGAACGGCAGGGACGCCTAGCTCGATGAACGATGTCATTAAGGGGGTAACTCCGTAGGTCAGTTGGAGATCAATCCTACTGGTCACCCGTGGCAACCACTCTGCACCCGGTATCGAACCAGGATGCTCTCAGCCTCGCAGATCTTTTTCCTCAGCGCCGGAACCCCTCTCCGGCTTGTACTGAGGAGACCCCTGATGAACGGTGAGGCACCTGCCGTCGATCGGCGTCGTGAGGACATCGTACGGGCGAACATGCCGCTCGTCGGGCACCTGGTCCGCGAGATGCTGGCGCGGGTCCCCGCCCACGTCAATCGCGACGATCTGCTGTCCGCCGGGTACGCCGCCCTGGTCGCCGCCGCTCGTGGCTTCGACGTGGAGCGCGGCGTCCCCTTCCCGAGGTTCGCCGCGGCCCGGGTACGCGGCGCGCTGTTGGACGAATTGCGCGGGCTGGACTGGGCGAGCCGCTCGGTACGGCAGCGGGCCCGGCGTACCGACGCGGCCCGTGAGGAGCTGATCGCCGAGCTGGGCCGGACCCCCACCGTGCCGGAGCTGGCGGGCCGGCTCGGCTGCACGGTCGAGGACATCGAGAACGCCGAAGGTGACGTACATCGCGCCACGGTGTTCAGCCTTCAGGGCTTCGCGACGGCGACGGCGGACGACATCGTCACCGAGCCGACCGCCGGCCCGGAGGAGATGCTGATCATCCGGGAGCGGCTCGGGTATCTGCGGCACGCCGTGGAGGCTCTGCCGGAGCGGCTGCGCGCGGTGGTCCAGGGCTACTTCTTCGAGGAGCGCCCGATGGCCGAGATCGCCACCGATCTCGGGGTCAGCGAGTCGCGCGTGTCGCAACTGCGCGCCGAGGCGCTGGTCCTGCTGCGGGACGGGATGAACACCCACCTGGACCCGGCGATGGCCGCACAGGACCCACCCAAGGAGGGCTGCGTGGCCCGGCGCCGGGCGGCGTACTACGACCGGATCGCCAGCCGCGGCACGCTGAGCACCCGGCTCGCCCTGACCGGCCCGGACGGACTGCCGGTGGCGGCCTAGACATTCAGCAGGTTGCCGGGGCCCGTCGCGGTTCGCGACGGGCCCCAACCTGTTGATCAAGCGTTCGCGCAGGTGCCGGCCTTCTTCTGCGCCGCGATCGCCTTCACCGCGCCCATCTTGTAGAGCGCCAGGCCCTCCGGGGCCGGCTCCAGCTTCCACGCGTCCGCCTCGTAGACCATGGTGTACGACTGCGCCGCGACCAGCTGCTTCGCGATCACGATGGCCTTGTCGGTGCCCTCCATCCGGGCGCTGGTCAGCTGGATCGCCAGGCCCTTGCGGGAGCACGCGGTGTTGAGCTTGACGTAGTCGTCCTTGCTGATCGCCTGCTTGCCGGCCGAGGTGTACATCTCCCAGGCGCCGGCGAAGTCGCCACCGCTGAACCGGTCGAACACGGTCTGCGCGGCGTTCTTCGCACCGTCGACGGTCTTCTGCTCCGGGCCTCCGGCGGCGGCCGCGGCGGCGTTGCCGGCCGGGTCGTCGTCGTCGGAGCAGGCCGAGGTGACGCCGAGGGTGGCGACGGCGGCGAGAGCGAGGACGGCAAGTCGGCGGTACGGGCGGTTGTTGTCCATGTCCCGGTTAAGCCCGGCACGGGGTTCCGCGTAACGGCCCCGGCGTGTCGATGACGGGTTACGGACACTTGCCGTCGCGGCCGTAACCCCGCGGGCTTCAGCTAGTCTGGTCGTTTGCCGTAAACAGAAAAGGCAACCACAGAAAATGTGGTTGCCAGCGGCCGGAATGATAGCACGAAAAGGGGCGATTTTGTCAAGCTCGAACGCCGACGTCGATTCCGAGCAGGCGTACTTGACCGCGCTCTACCAGCGACTCGATCAATTGCGGGAGCAGGCCGACGGCCGGCTCAAAGCGATCCTGCTGGAGGCCGGTGGCACCCCGCAGGGCCGCACCCAGCGCGAGGCCACCCGCTCCCACTACGCCGAACAGCTCGCCCAGATGAATTCCGTCGAGAACGGGCTCTGTTTCGGGCGGCTGGACTTCTCCGCGGACGTTCCGCGCTACATCGGCCGGATCGGCCTGTTCGCCGAGGACCGTGACCAGGACCCGCTCCTGATCGACTGGCGCGCGGCGGCGGCCCGGCCGTTCTACCTCGCCACCGCGGTCAGCCCGGAGGGCGTCACCCGGCGGCGGCACCTGCGCACCCGCGGCCGGGTGCTCACCGGTGTCGACGACGAGGTGCTCGACATCGAGTCCGGCGACGGGACCGGCCGGGAGGACGTGACCGGCGAGGCCGCGCTGCTCTCCGCGCTCACCGCGAACCGCACCGGCCGGATGCGGGACATCGTCGAGACCATCCAGGCCGAGCAGGACGAGGTGATCCGGTCCGGGCTGGCCGGTGCACTGGTCGTGCAGGGCGGGCCGGGGACCGGCAAGACCGCGGTGGCGCTGCACCGGGCGGCCTACCTGCTCTACACGTACCGGCAGCAGCTGACCCGGTCCGGCGTGCTGATCCTCGGGCCGAACACCACGTTCCTGCGCTACATCTCCCAGGTGCTGCCGTCGCTCGCCGAGACCGGTGTGCTGCTGGCCACGCTCGGCGACATGTTCCCGGGTGTCCGTGCCCGCGCCGTCGAGCCGGGCGCCGTCGCCGCGCTCAAGGGCGACCTCGAGCTGATGCTCCCGGCCCTGGAGAACGCGGTCGCCGACCGGCAGACCGTGCCGGACGACTTCGCCGAGGTCGACCACGACGGGTACCCGCTGCGGATCGACCGTACGGTGCTGGAGGACGCGCGGTCCGCGGCCCGCCGCACCGGCCGCCCGCACAACGTGGCCCGGGCGGTCTTCGTCACCGAGGCGATCCACCAGCTGTCCCAGCAGATCGCCGACCGGATCGGCGCCGACCCGCTGGGCGGTGACAACCTGCTCTCCGAGGCGGATCTCGCCGAGACCCGCCGGGAGCTGCGCGAGGACGTCGACGTCCAGCAGGCGCTGTTCGACTTCTGGCCGGTGCTGACGCCCCGGCAGGTGCTGCGTGACCTGCTCACCGACGCCGGCCGGCTGGAGTCGGCCGGTCTGCCGCCGGCGCTGCTGCGCGACGAGTCGGCCGGCTGGACCCCGGCCGACGTGCCGCTGCTCGACGAGCTGGCCGAGCTGCTCGGGGTCGACGACACGCTCAAGGTCCGTGAGCAGAGCCGGCAGCGCAAGGCCGCCATCGAGTACGCCGAGGGCGTGCTGGAGATCGTCGAGGGCTCCCGGTCGCTGGACTTCGAGGACGTCGAGGAGGAGATCCTCTCCGCCATCGACGTGGTCGACGCGAGCGCGTTCGTGGAACGCCACGAGGTGATCGACACCCGGACCGCGGCGGAGCGGGCGGCGGCCGACCGGACCTGGGTGTTCGGGCACGTGATCGTGGACGAGGCGCAGGAGCTGTCGCCGATGGCCTGGCGGCTGCTGATGCGCCGCTGCCCGAGCCGGTCGATGACCGCGGTCGGTGACGTGGCGCAGACCTCGGAGCTGTCCGGCAGCACGACCTGGGACCAGGTCTTCGAACCGTACGTCGCGCAGCGCTGGCGGCTGGTCGAGCTGAGCGTCAACTACCGGACGCCGGCCGAGGTGATGACGGTCGCCGGTGACATCCTCGCGGCGATCGACCCGGCGCTGAGGCCGCCGCGGTCGGTGCGGTCGGCCGGGGTCACCCCGTGGGCCCGGCGGGTCGCGCCGGAAGGGCTCGCCGAGGAGCTGATCGCGGACGTCCGCAAGGAGGCCGGCGCGGTCGAGCCGGGCCGGGTGGGTGTCCTGGTGCCGGCCCGCCTCGAGTCGTCGCTCGGCGCCGAGCTGGTCGCGGCGGTGCCCGGCGCGGCCGTGGGGGAGCAGCCCGACCTGCTCAACCACGTGGTGCTGATGACCGTGCAGCAGGCCAAGGGCCTGGAGTTCGACTCCGTGCTGGTGGTCTGTCCGGATGAGATCATCGCGGAGAGCCCGCGGGGTCTGTCCGATCTCTACGTCGCGGTGACCCGGGCCACCCAGCGTCTCGGGATCCTGCACACCGGGCCGCTGCCCGGCGTGCTGTCCTCGCTCGGCTGACGGTTCTTCCGGAACCGGCCGCGGCCTCGGACCGCGGCCGGTCCCACAATTTTTCCGGTACGGCCTCAGCCGGCGACCCGGGCCAGGAAGACGTATTCACGGCCGGGCCGGTCCGGGGCCTCACGGACGTCCAGAACGTCGAATCCGGCATCCACCAGCGACGTGGCGATCTCGTCCTCGGAACGGAATCGCAGGGTCGAGTCCGAGGTCAGGATCGTCCCGTCGGCGTGGAAGCGATACTCGTAGTGGAATGTAACGAACGGGAGTTTCACCTCGGTGAGGGAGAAACGGCGTTCCACCGCGCCGACGCCCGCCACGTCCCGGGTCGTGGGAACGTTCACCTCGACCCATTCCTCCCAGCCGCGGAATTCCGGGCGGCGGGACTCGAAGACCAGATGGCCACCGGGACGCGTCACCCGGCGGACGCCGCGCAGCGCGGCGGCCCAGTCGTCGTCGGTGCGGAAGACCTGTGCGACGTTCCCGATCATCAGGGCCAGGTCCACCGGTTCCCGGCCGGCCCACACGCCGGGCAGTTCCGCGGCGCCGGCGTGCAGCCAGGTGACCGAGGAGCTGTCCGGTTTGGCCCGGGCCACCTCCAGCGACGCCGCGGCGGGATCCGCGCCGATCACGGTGCGGCCGGTGCGTGCGAGCCGCAGGGCGGGGGTCCCGGTGCCGCAGCCGATGTCGAGGATGCGCGCGGGATCCAGCGTGCCGACGATCGTCAGATAGGCGTCCAGGTCGGTGCGGCCGCCGTCGAAGGCGTCGTAGATCCCGGCGAGCCGGGGATGGTCGAAGCACGCGTCAGGCATGCCCGGAACCTACGGATATCGGGGCGGTCCCGCCACGAGATAAAAAGCGGGAGTAAAACCGGATGAAACGGAGGGTTCGGCGGGGGAACGCCGAACCCTCCGGGTCGTCAGGCGGCCGTCGCGGTGCGGGCGCCGCGGCCGAGCGAGGTGTGGCCGTGGGCGTTGGTCATCGCCAGGCGGCTGTGCATGGTGGTGTTGCTGGCGATGGTCGCGTAGTAGGACGCGCGGCGGCGGGCCGTGATGCTGTCCGGGTTCTCCGGGATCGGCGCCATCTCCGGGTCGAGGTGGGTGTTCAGGCCGTCGCGGAGCAGCGAGAGCGCCTCGGCGCGCAGCTGGGAGACCCGGGACTCGGTGACGCCCAGGTCCTTGGCGATGTCGGCCATCGGGCGCTCCTGCAGGAAGTACTCGGTGACCACGGTCTGCAGGCGCTCCGGCAGCGAGCTGATCGCGTGGTGCAGGTACCCGATCTGCTCGCGGCGCAGCAGCATCTCCTCCGGGCCCGGGGTGCGCTCGGTGACCAGGTCGTCGGCGCTGCTGGTGGTGAAGCCCTGCAGCGACAGCACGGTGGCGCGCTGCACGTCGGTGTCGGTCTGCTGCAGGTCGGTGGTGGTGGTGCCGAGCGCCTGGGCGAGTTCCTCCGCCGTCGGCGTACGGCCCAGGCTGGTGGTCAGGCTCTGCCGGGTGGTGTCGGTGCTGCGGGCCTTGGACCGCACCGAGCGGGTCGCCCAGTCCAGCGAGCGCAGCTCGTCGAGCAGGCCACCGCGGATCCGGGTGCCGGCGAAGCGGTGGAACGGCACACCGCGCTGCGGGTCCCAGCCGCGGGCGGCGGTGCACAGGGCGTGCAGACCGGCGCTGGTCAGGTCGTCGCGGTGGATGTGGTTCGGAATCCGGCTGAGCATGTCCCGCACCAGGTGGCCGACGAGCGGCATGTGCGTACGGATCAGCTCCTCCTGCTCGCGGGCGGTGAGCACCGGAACGGCGGGCGCGGTGTCGGCGGTGAGGTCGGCAACGGTCGTCACGGTGCTGGTCATGTTGTATCCCCCGGTTGTTGTCGGCGCTCATTGGCTGGAAGAGCACCGGCTGACAGGGAGAAACTTTGACGACGCGGTGGTGCGGGAGCAGGTCACGGACAGTTGCCTCCCGGTTGCTTGAAAACCGGGCCGGTCGTCCGCGTTGCCGGAGCCATCGGCGGCGCACGGACCGGTATGAGACTTTCCCTCCGCCGGTACGGTGTGCCGCATGGAACTGAGCGACAGCGGCACGGCCGTCAACGTCATCGCCGGGGTGCTGATCGCCGCCGGGGTGATCGGCGTGATCCTGCCGGTGATCCCCGGGCTCCTCCTGACCTGGTCCGGGGTGCTGCTCTGGGCGTTCCTGTCGGATGCCGCCCCGGGTGCCCGGTGGACCGTGCTGGCGCTGGCCACGGTGATCGCCGGGGCCGGGATGATCGCCAAGTTCGTCTGGCCGGGCCGCAAGCTCAAGGACAGCGGCGTGCCGGCCTCGACCCTGATGGTCGGCGGGCTGGTCGGCCTGGTCGGGTTCTTCGTGGTGCCGGTGGTCGGCCTGGTGCTCGGCTTCCTGCTCGGTGTGTGGGCCATGGAGGCCGGCCGGCTGGGCGGCGATCAGGCGTGGCCGTCGGCCCGCCGTGCGCTCGCCGCGGTCGGACTGTCCCTGCTCGTCGAGTTCGCCGCGTCACTGGCCATCGCGGTCATCTGGGTCTTCGGCCTGATCCTCGGCTGACCATCCCCGGTCCCAGACCCCGAAACCCGGAGGCCGTAAGCGGAACCCGGAACCCGGGGCGGAACCACGTGCGGGTCCGGGTCTGCGGCAGGCGCGAGGTCCTGGCTGGTTCTCAGGGGTGTCTCCGGGCCCCGGAGACACCCCTGAGAACCAGCCAACCTCCGGTGAGTCAGGCGGTGGTGCGGGAGCGGCGGCGGCGCTGGGCGATCAGCAGCAGGAGCGGGATCGCGGCCAGCACCACGGCCACCGTGCCGGCCACGAGCACCGACAGCCCGCGCGACGTGCCGCCGGCCGGCGCCGCCGCGGCACCGGCCGGGCTGGTGGTGGCCTTCTCCGCGGTCGCGGTCGCGCTGCTCGCCGCCGCGGCCACCTCCGCCGGGGTCACCAGGTGACCCACCGAGGTGCCCTTCGGCTGGGCGAAACCCCAGTCCAGCAGGGCCGCGCCCTGCTGCCAGCCGCGCATCGGGTGGGCCTCGGCGCCGAGCAGGGTGACCACCAGGCGCCGGCCGCCGCGCTGGGCCGCGCCCACGTAGCTGTGCCGGGCGACAGTGGTGAACCCGGTCTTGCCGCCCATCGCCCCCGGGTAGTTGTAGATCAGCTTGTTCTCGTTCTGGAACTGGAACCCGCCGACCTTGCGCGCCTTCTGCGCCGGCATCTGCGCGCTCTTGGTCAGCACGTACTTGCGGAAGTCGGCGTTGGCGAAGCAGACCCGGGCGATCAGCGCGAGATCGTACGAACTGGTGAACTGCCCCTTGCCGTCCAGCCCGGACGGGGTGACCGCGTGCGTCTGGAACGCGCCGATCGCCCGTGCCTTGGCGTTCATCGCGGCGACCGTGGTGGCCACGCCGTCGGCGCCGCCGCCACCGGCCATCCGGGCCAGCGCGTTGGCCGCGTCGTTGCCGGAGTTGAGCAGCAGGCCGAGCCAGAGCGTGGAGATCGGGTAGGTGCCGCCGACCACGATCCCGACCGCCGAGCTGTTCACCTCGATGTCGAGGTCGCTCGGCACCACCTTGATCTTCTGCTTCGGGTCGAGCTTGTCGATCGCGGTCGCCGCGAGCAGTGTCTTCTGCACGCTGGCCGGGGTCTGGTAGACGTGCGGGCCGCACGCGCCGAGCACCTCACCGGTGTCCAGGTCGGCGACGATCCAGGTGGTCGCGGTGACGGCCGGCGGCTGCTTCGCGCCGGTCGGGACGATCAGCCCGTGGGTGGCCAGAGCGTCGCCACCGACCCGGGACGCCACCGGGTCGTCGGCCGGCGGGACCGGGCGCGGCGGTGCGCTGGGCTTGGCGATCTTCGGCTTGGGGCAGGGGATCTCGGCGGCCTGCGCCGGGCTCACCGGCATGGCGACGAGGGCGGCGATCAGCGACAGGGCGGCTGCTGCGCGGGGAACCGTCACGGCCAGAGCGCTCCCGCGTCCAGCCGGCGGTCCAGCAGCTGGTCGAGCGGCACCGTCTCGCCGTCGCCGCCACCGGCGCCGACGATCAGCCGGGGCAGGCTCGGCGACAGGTCGGCCCCGGCGAACCGGGAGCGCAGCGAGGCCGGGACGGTGAGCACGTAATACGCCGCGTCCTCGCCGACGGCGACCGACCGGTTCGACTTCAGGTACCACCCGCGGACCCGGGTCCGGTAGGTCCACCGGCCGTCGTAGCTGGTCGCGTTGAGCGGGTGCGGCGCCAGCCCGCGCTCGGCGGCGCGGCGCACGAAGTCCTCGAGGAGCGTCGCGGCGTGCCGGGCCTCGGCGCTGCGCCCGGCGTCCAGCGCGGCGGCGCGGCCGGCCACGGCTTGCCGGTGCTGCGCCAGCCAGGCGGCATGCTCGTCCTGCATGGCGCCGACCCTAACGTGGCTTCCGGGCCGGAGGCCAACCGGGCTTTCTCAGGATTCGGTGCGAATACCCTCAGCACATTCTGATAAGGGACCTGTCGACCGGAACTAAGAATTGCCGGATCGTGCCGGGGAGTTGCGCCGGAAGCGGTTCGGGGGCCAGACTGTGCGCGGGCGATTAAATTCTTTCGGGAGTCGTTATGGCGCGGCAGGTAATCACCACCCTGATCGACGATCTGGACGGCAAGAAGGCAGATCGCACCGTCGAGTTCAGTCTCGACGGAGTCAGCTACACGATCGACCTTTCCGAGTCGAATGCCGGAAAGCTGCGCAAGGCTCTGGATCCGTACATCAACGCGGGCACGCGGCTGGGTCGCAACGCCGCGGGGCGCATCCCGGCCCGCGGTGCCGCACCGGTGCGTTCGGCCGGCTCCCGGGACGAGAACCGGCTGGTCCGCGAGTGGGCCATCAGCAACGGTCACAAAATCTCCGAGCGGGGCCGCATTCCGCAGGAGGTCAGCAGCGCCTATCGGGCGGCACACGGCCGCTGACCCCCGCCACGCCGGAATGGCATCCCGTCCGAATTGGACGGTTTTAAATAGTCGCGCGCAGGCGCGGCAGCTCCGCGGCCACCGCCTCCAGTGTCTTCTCTTCGCCCGCATACCAACTGGACTGGCGTGGCCAATGCGTGATCACATCGGTGAATCCGAGCGCTGCGGCCCGGCCGGTGGCGTCCTGGAACGCGTCGACACTGCTCAACGAGAACACCGGTGACGAGTCCAGATTGAGGTAACGTTCCACCGATTCCGGGGGCCGCCCGGCCGCAGCCAGGGTGTTTTCGAAACGGTCCCGGATCTCGGCGACCGCCTGCCACCATTCGTCGGCGGTGTCGGCCTGCGGTCCGGTGGTGACCCAGCCGTCGCCGTGCTTGACGGCCAGTCGCAGCGCGCGCGGGCCGTTGGCGGCGATCACGAACGGCGGCCGGGGCTGCTGGACCGGCCCCGGTGTGCTGCGCGCGTCGACCGCCGAGAAGTACGACCCGGACCACGTGGTGGACTCCGAGCGCAGGATGGTGTCGAACAGGTCCAGGAACTCGGTGAACCGGTCGACCCGTTCGCGTGGGCTCAGCTCCGGGTTGCCGAGCACCGCCGAGTCGAAGCCGATCCCACCGGCGCCCAGGCCGAGCAGCAGCCGGCCGCCGGAGATGTCGTCGAGCGCGGTCGCCTCGCGGGCGAAGTGCACCGGATGCCGGAAGTTGGGCGAGGCGACGTAGGTGCCGAGCCGGATCCGCTCGGTGACCATGGCGGCCGCGGTCAGGGTGGGCACGGCGTCGAACCAGGGTCCGGAGACCAGGTCACGCCAGCCGAGGTGGTCGTAGGTCCAGGCGTGGTCGAAGCCGTACTCCTCGGCCAGGCGCCAACGCCGGCTCGACTCGGACCAGCGCTGGTCGGGAAGGATCACGATGCCGAAACGCATCGTCACAGACTAGGCGGTCCGCAGGTCGTCGTCGGCCGGGGCTTCGGCGCCGAGGTCGCCGGAGGCCGCCTCGAACGCGCGCAACGCCCGGAGCAGGTCCTGACGGGCCGAGGCCGGCATCCGCTCGAGCACCCCGGCGAGTGCCTCCCGGCGGCGTTCGCGCAGGTCGGAGAGGAGCCGGCGGGACGCGGCGGTGAGCAGCAGGCGCACCTCGCGACGGTCCCGCGGGTCGGCGACCCGGCGCAGCAGGCCGGTGGCCTCGAGACGGTCGCAGAGCCGGCTGGCCGAGGAGGGCACCACGTCGAGGGCCTCGGCGAGCCGGCTCATGTTGGTGTGCCGGTTCTCCGCGACGATCGTCAGCACCCGCAGCTGAGCGGGTGGGATCACCGGAGTGTGCGTCAGTCGTGCCCGTTCCAGCACAGCGACCAGCGCTTCCACCGACGACTCGATCGCCGCGGCGACATCGGTGGCGTGCTCCATGGAGTTCCCCGTCGCGAAGTCACGTTGTCAAAGACCTACTCCGTACCCCGCTCGGGGCCGGCGCAAACCTGTCAGCGCCGCCAATCCAAGCAGACCGTGACCGCGTCGTCCTCCGGCTCGGCGCCGGCGTGGAACTCGCGCAGCCCTCGCATAACCGTACCGACCGCTTCGGTGGCCGGTTGCAACCTAGTCCCGCGCAACGCTGTGAGCAGGGCGGACTCCCCGAACGGGGTGCTACCGCCAGGTGCCGCGGCGTGCACGCCGTCACTCACCACCAGCATCCGGTCGCCGGGTTCGAGCCGGAACCGCTCGATCTCGTAGCGCGCCTCGCCGAACATGCCGAGCGGCAGCTGCTGCTCCAGCCGGACCTGGGTGATCTCGTTGCCCCGGCCGATCAGGCAGTGCGGGGAGCCGGCGTCGACGGCATCCACCCAGCCGCCGACCAGGTCGATCTCGAGCAGCAGGGCGGACGCGTGCCGGCCGCCGGCGTACCGGGTGTGCAGCGCGTCGGAGGCCAGCTCGGCCTGCTCGACGATGTCCGCGCCGCAGCGCCGGGCGTTGCGCATCGCGTTCACCGCGACGGTGGTGAGCATCGCGGCGTCCATGCCCTCCCCGCCGCCGTTGAGCACGGTCAGCGTCAGCCGGTCGCCGCTGAGCGCCCAGTCGTAGTGGTCGCCGTGCACGTCGTACGCCGGTTCCAGCTGGCCGGCGAGGTGGAAGCGCTCGTCGGCGAGGGACCGGCCGGGCAGCAGGTCCCACTGCAGCTCGGCGGCCATGGTGAGCCGCTGCAGGCGCTGGGCCTGGCGGTATCGGTCGGTCATCCGGTCGGCGGCGCGCAGGGCCACCGCCAGTTCGTCCGCGTGGTGCCGCAGTTGCTCGGCCTGGTCCGGGCCGGGCCGGCCGGGCAGCACCACCCGGAGCACCCCGAGCCGCTCGCCCCAGCAGGACAGCGGCAGGTGCAGCCGGGTCCGGCCGGTGACGCCGACCTCGGTGCCGGAGCGCTGGCTGTGCAGGCAGCGCAGCGCACCCGGGTCGGTCTCCGGGCCGGTCGGGCCGAGCAGCGGCACGAGTCTTCGCAGCGTCAGATCGGCGACCAGCACCTCCACCTGCTCGGCCGCGAGGTGGCGGCGCAGATGATCCGCGGCCACCTCCGGCAGGCGGTCGGGCGCCGTGGCGCGCAGCAGAGCGCCTAGGGGCGCCGGTCTGTCGGACAACCTGTACTCCTCTCCTGGGCGTGTCTCGAGAAGGTCTCTCCTGAGTCGATATTTGTTATACGGCAAATAAAAGGCGTGCGGGCAGACCGCCACGGCGGCAACGCCGTGCGGTGCGTCAGGCGAAGGACTTCTCGAAGTGGATCAATGAACCGGTGCGCGGGCTGGACTGCATCCGCACGTTCTCGGCCAGGGCCCGGATCAGGAACAGGCCCCGCCCGCGCTCGCTGGTCGCGGTGGGCGCCGGCTTGTCGGTCAGGTCGAAGCCGCTGCCGTTGTCGACCACGTCGATCGCGCAGTGCGCCTCGCCGACGTCCAGCCGGACCTGGTAGCCCTCCGCGCCGTCCGCGTGATGGACCACGTTCGCGCACGCCTCGGTCAGGGCGATCTCCAGATCGGCGCCCGCCTGCCGGTCCACCCGGAGCGTCGTCAGCGCGCACCGCAGCAGGCGGCGCACGGCGGGGACACTGTCCACCTCGCGGGGAAGGTTGAGCCGAACGGACATGCGCATGGCGATTAACGTTCCCGATCGATCAGCCGGCTAACCGTGAGGGAGATGACGTCCCCGATTCGTGTTATCCATGATCCCCTGCACCCGTCTCCCTTCCCGGCGCCCCCACGCCGGACGAAAGGCAGGAAGATGGCGAACCAACCCGACACCGCGACCGTGCTGGCCGCGCGAGCCGGCGACCCGGCCGCGGTCGACCGGCTCGTGGCCGGTTACCTCCCGCTCGTCTACACCATCGTGGGCCGGGCCCTGGAGGGTCACGCGGACGTCGACGACGTGGTGCAGGAGACCATGATCCGGGTCCTGCGGAACCTCGGTGAGCTGCGCGAGCCGGAGGCGTTCCGCTCCTGGCTGGTGGCGATCACGGTGCGCCAGGTGCGGGACCGGTTCCGCAGCCGGCAGGTCGCACCGGACGCCCTGCTCGATCCGGACCTGCGCGACCCGGGCGCCGACTTCACCGACCTGGCGATCACCCGGCTGGAACTCTCCGGCCAGCGCCGGGAGACCGCCGAGGCGACCCGCTGGCTGGACGAGGAGAACCGGGAGCTGCTCTCGCTCTGGTGGCTGGAGGCCTCCGGCGAGCTGACCCGGGACGAGATCGTGGACGGCACCGGTCTCGGCCGGCAGCACGCCGCGGTCCGCATCCAGCGGATGAAGGGTCAACTCGAGACGGCCCGGGCGGTGGTCCGGGCGCTGCACCACACCCCGGTCTGCCCGGATCTGGTTGTGCTGCTCGAGCCGTGGGACCGCCGGCCGAACGCGCTCTGGCGCAAACGGATCGCCCGGCACACCCGGGAGTGCCGGCACTGCGCGCCGGCCTGGCACGACCTGGTCGCGGCGGAACGCCTGCTGGCGGGTCTGGCCCTGATCGTGCCGCCGTCGGCGCTGACCGCCGGGCTGACCACGGCCGGGGGAGCGAAGGCCGTCGTGGGTGGCGGCAAGGTCGTCCTCGGCAAGCTGGCCGCCAAGGCCGGTGTCAGCGTGGCGCAGAAGGTGCTGGTCACCGCGCTGGCGGCGAGCGTGGTCGGTGGCGCGGGCGCGGCCGTCTACGTCCTGCAGGGGCAGAACGACCCGGCCTCGCCGGCGATCCCGCAGGCCCTCGTGGTGCCGTCCCCGGCCGCCGTCAGCACGGCGCCGTCGATCGCCCCGTCGTCCGCGTCGCCGGCTCCCACCCGTACAAAATCGAAAAAACCGACCCCGAAGCCTGCCGTGCCGGCCGCAGCGGTCTCGGCCAAGAAGGGCGTCGGCGTCTGGAAGTTCACCGGCGCGAAAGCGGCGCTGTCGGACGTGGGCGCCGGCTGGTATTACGACTGGGCGGCGCAGAACGACGAGATCCCCGGCCCGGCCGACGTCGAGTTCGTCCCGATGATCTGGGGCAAGGCGAACGTCACCAGCGCGACCCTGAAGCAGGCGAAGGCCGAGGGTGACGTGCTGCTCGGCTTCAACGAGCCGGACATGCCCGGGCAGGCGGACATGAGTGTCGAGGACGCCCTGGCCGCCTGGCCGCAGCTGGAGGCGACCGGGATGCGCATGATCAGCCCGGCTGTCGCGTTCGGCGGGGACACCGCGGGCGGGTGGCTCGACCGGTTCATGAAGGGTGCGAAGGACAAGGGGCTGCGGGTCGACGCGATCGCGCTGCACTGGTACGGCTCGGACTTCAGCGCCGCCTCGGTCAACCAGTTCCTCGGCTACGTCGACGCGGTGCACGAGCGGTACGGCAAGCCGATCTGGATCACCGAGTACGGCCTGATGAACTTCTCCGGTTCGCCGAAGTACCCGACCGACCCGCAGAAGGTCACGTTCATCAAGGGCACCACGGCGGGCCTGGAGAAACGGTCGTTCGTCGAGCGGTACGCGTGGTTCGGGCTGCCGGCGGTGGGCGACAGCGTGAACTTCGGCCTTTATCGGGATGGGACAACCCCGACCGAGGCGGGCAAGGCGTACCGGGCCGCGGGTTAGGCTGAGTTTCATGATTCGGTTCGGGTACAAGGCGTCGGCGGAGCAGTTCGCGCCGGCTGAACTGCTCAGGTACGGCATCCTCGCGGAGGAGCTCGGCTTCGACTCGGTGTTCGTCAGCGACCACCTGCAACCGTGGCGCCACGACGGCGGGCACGCCCCGGCCGCGCTGCCCTGGCTCGGAGCGCTCGCCGCGCGGACCGAGCGGATCCTGGTCGGCACGAGCGTGCTGACGCCGACGTTCCGCTACCACCCGGCCGTGGTCGCGCAGGCCTTCGCGACCCTGGGCTGCCTCGCGCCGGGCCGGGCGATCCTCGGCGTCGGCTCCGGCGAGTCGCTCAACGAGGTGCCGCTGGGCATCGCGTGGCCGGACGGCAAGGAGCGATTCGCCCGGCTCAAGGAGGCCGTGCTGCTGATCCAGAAGCTGTGGGCCGAGGACCGGGTGACGCACGAGGGGCAGTTCTTCTCCACCGAGAACGCCACCATCTACGACAAGCCGGAGACGCCGGTCCCGATCTACATCGGGGCGTCCGGCCCGGCCGCGACCCGGATGGCCGGCCGGATCGCCGACGGCTTCATCACCACCAGCGGCAAGGGCCACGGCCTCTACACCGACACGCTGCTGCCGGCCGTCACCGAGGGCGCCGAGAAGGCCGGTCGCAAGATCGACGACCTGGACCTGATGATCGAGGTCAA
Organism: Actinoplanes awajinensis subsp. mycoplanecinus; assembly: GCF_001509495.1. Lineage (NCBI taxonomy): Bacteria > Bacillati > Actinomycetota > Actinomycetes > Micromonosporales > Micromonosporaceae > Actinoplanes > Actinoplanes awajinensis. The sequence continues at coordinate 165,049 of NZ_LLZH01000167.1, forward strand.
GGTCTCCTTCGACGACGACCTGGACCGGGCGCGCAACGACACGCACTACTGGGGCGCGCTCGCCCTGTCGCCGGAGGAGAAGACCGGCGTCGAGGACCCGGTCGAGATGCAGCGGCTGGCCGACGCGCTCCCGGTCGAGCGGACCGCGACCCGGTGGATCGTCTCGTCCGACCCGGAGGAGCACGCCGCCAAGGTCGTCGAGTATCTCGACATGGGCTTCAAGCACCTGGTGTTCCACGCGCCGGGGCCGGACCAGGAGCGCTTCCTGCGCCTCTACTCCACCGAGATCCTGCCCCGCCTCCGCGACCGGAGCTGATCAGGTTTCTGCTCGTGATCGCCGTCCGGCCTCAGGCCGGGCGGCGATCGTCGTCTACCGGTCCGGGTCCACCGGCGGCACGGCCCGCAACTGCCCGGTACGACCACCGCCCCCGCCCCCCTCGCCGTTGATCACGCGCAGGTTCGGCCGCCCCTGGAGCCGTCGCCGCCCGGCGCCCACCTCACGCCCGTTCGCCGTCCCCTGGTTGTCCCGCCACCGGCGGCGCACCGTCGTCGCCTCACTCAACGTCCGCTGCACGGGAGGCGTGCTCCGCTGGACGGGAGGCGTGCCGGAGCCGAACCCACCGAACTGCCCGAAACCGAGCCGCTCCTGATCAGCCGCCGCCGTCCGCGGATCGGCCGACGGCCAGCGCGCCGCGAGCCCGGCCGCATCCGTCCCGGTCCGGTCGAGCGCCTGCCCGGTCATCACCACGATGCTGTCCGCCTGCCCGGGTTTCTCCACCCGGCCGCGCTCGCGCCGCTCGGCGACCAGCGCGGCCACCGCCGGCACCAGCCCGGCCCGCGCCGCCCGGGCGGTACGCGGGTACGCCACCGCCGGCACCTCCGTCACGAACAGCCCGTTCGCCCCGGCCCGTACGGTCAGCAGCGCCTCGATCTCGGCGCCGTCCCCGCGTACCGGGTCGACGCCGGCCACCCGGGGCAGCCCGATCGTCCCGGCCACGTCCCGCCAGAACGCCCGGAACCCGAACCCGGGGTCGGTGCGCCGGCAGCCGAATAGCACGGTCATGAACCAGAGCAGCACCCGCGCGTTCACCTGGGACGCCCGCCCGCCGGACAGGTCGCGTCCGCCGAGCCGGAACCGGGAGCCCTGTGCCACGTCCGCGCCGTCCTGCAGCGCGCGCAGGTACCGCGGGATCTCGGCCGGGTCGCACGAGCCGTCCCCGGCCAGGGTGATCACGATGTCGCCGGTGCTGGCGGCGACCCCGCAGGCCAGCGCGTTGCCGACGCCGGTACGGGTCTGCCGGATCACCCGGGCGGCGCGCGGCGCGGTGGCGGTGGTGTCGTCGTCCCGCCCGACCACCACGATCACTTCGGCGACCGGTGGCAGGGCGGCGAGCAGGACCGGCAGGGCTGCCGTCCCGGCCGGGATCACGATGCTCACGGACGGTGACGAAGGGCGGTGGGGTACAACGGGCATGGGTGACTGGCTCCCCCGGTCTGGTGCAGTGCTCCCGACGAAGCTACCGGTCCGCAACCTGCTCGCAACCCCTCTGAACGGTGGATCGTGATCATCTGCGCGGCTCGCTCGGCGCTCCGACGGGCGTCGTCACTGTCCGTACGAAGAGTAGGGTTTGTCCGGTGATGCGACTGGGACTGCACATCTCGAACTTCACCTGGCCGGACGGCACGTCCCATCTCGGGACGACGCTCGCCGAGATCGCGTCGGCCGCCGACGAGGCGGGTTTCGAGCGGATCAGTGTGATGGACCACCTCTGGCAGATCGGGATGATCGGGCCGCCCGAGCACGAGATGCTCGAGGCCTATACGACTCTGGGTTTCCTGGCCGCGCACACCCGCCGGGCCAAGCTGCTGACCCTGGTCACCGGCGTGGTCTACCGTGAGCCGGGCCTGCTCGCCAAGGCGGTGACCACGCTCGACGTGCTCTCCGGCGGCCGGGCCATCCTCGGCATCGGCGCGGCCTGGAACGCCGACGAGTCGGCCGGGCTGGGCCTGCCGTTCCCGCCGACCGCGGAGCGTTTCGAGCGTCTCGAGGAGGCGCTGAAGATCTGCCGGCAGATGTTCGACGGCGACGAGTCCGCGTTCGACGGGCAGCACTACCGGCTCGGCCGGCCGCTGAACTCGCCGCTGCCGCTGTCCCGCCCGCGCCCGCCGATCCTGGTCGGCGGCGGTGGCGAGAAGAAGACGTTGCTGCTGGTCGCGAAGTACGCGGACGCCTGCAACCTGTTCCCCGGCCCGGAGCTGCAGCACAAGCTGGACGTGCTGAAGCGGCACTGCGACGCGGTCGGCCGGGACTACGACGAGATCGAGAAGACGGTGCTGCACCGCTTCGCGATCGGCGAGCGTGGCGAGAAGGTCGGCGAGGTCATCGACGACATGCGCCGGTTCGCCGCGATGGGCATCACTGTCACCCACGGCGGCGTCCGCGACGCCTGGGACACCAAACGATTCGACATCTTCCGGGACGAGATCATCCCGGCGGCGGAGGCACTGTGAGCATCGAGGCGATCGTCTTCGACCTGGACGGCGTGATCATCGACACCGAGGAGGTCTGGGAGGAGGTCCGCCGGGCCTACGTGGCCGGGCACGGCCGCGAGTTCCTCCCGGACAGCCAGGACCGGATGATGGGGATGAGCACCGTCGAGTGGTCCACCCACCTGGCCGAGGAGGTCGGCGTCCCGCTGCCGCCCGCTCAGGTCGCCACGGACGTGCTCGGCAAGATGGCGGAGCGCTACAGGGAATCCCTGCCGCTGATCCCCGGCTCGGTCGAGACGGTCCGCGCGCTCGGTGCCCGCTATCGGCTCGCGCTGGCCAGCTCGTCCGCCCGCCTGCTGATCGACCAGGTCCTCGACACCGCCGGGCTGACCGACGCGTTCGAGCTCACCCTGTCGACCGAGGAGGTCGCCCGGGGCAAGCCCGCGCCGGACGTCTACCTCAAGGCCGTCGCCGAGCTGGGCCTCACGCCCGAGGTCTGCGCCGCCGTCGAGGACTCCAGCAACGGCCTGCGCTCGGCCGGGTCCGCCGGGCTCGCGGTGATCGCCGTCCCGCACGGCGTCTACCCGCCGGCTCCGGACGCGCTCGCCCAGGCATCGCTGGTCGTCAAGGCCGTCACCGAGGTCACCGTGGATGCGGTGGCCGCTCTCCGCTGAACCCCATGCGGTACGAATACGGAGCGCCCGCCCGCAGGCTACAAGCCGAGTCCCGTGGCTGCCTCGCGCGACACCGCTCTCAGCCCGGGCCGCGGGGCGCCGCCCGGTGGTCGGCTGGTTCGCAGGGGTGTCTCGAGAGCACGGAGACACCCCTGCGGACCAGCCGGGATCGGGTCACGTCAGCGGGCCTGCACCGCGGCGGCGTGACCGAACACCTCATAGGCCACGAACAGCATGACGACCAGGACGAACGTCATCGCCAGCTCACCGGAGAGCCGGAGGCCGGCCCGGAACCGGGAACCCGGGACGCTCAGGTGCTCCGGCGCGACCACCCGCTCGTCGGGCTGTGCCGGCGGGCGCAGGTGCGGCCGGTTCGCCGGGGCGTTGCCGCTGGGCTGTTGCACCGGCCACCGGATGCCGGTCGGTATGTCGAACGCGCGGGTCACGGTTGTCCGGCCCGGGTACCGATACGCAGCGTTGCTGTTCAGCGGCCATCGGTCATCGGAGTCGGGGCGTGCGCGCGGATTCACGCCGTTAAAGATGCCCCCGGTCGTTCCGATGTGTAACGCGACCCCCGCCTTTCGTTCCCCGGCTGGCTTCCAGGGGTGTGTCGACGGCACGGAGACACCCCTGGGAGCCAGCCGACGACCTGGCGGCGCGCTGCGGCCGGAGTGGGGGCGGTGTCGCGCGGGACCGGCCCGGGGCGTGGCTCGTAGCCTGCGGCGGGGCGCTCCCTGCTCGTACCCTAAAAGGGGTAATCCGGAAGGCGCAGGTTCGTGCTGCGGTCGGCGGTGATCTTGAAGGTCAGGTTCAGGAACCATTGCTGGTTGTTGAACCAGTTGCGGGCGCGGATGCCGCGGGCGGTCCTCGGGGCGAGGAAGCGGCCGGTGGTGTCGCCGCCCTTCTGGGTGCCGCGGGCGAAGCGGGCGATCCGGTCGACGTAGCGGGGGAACGCGATCCGGTGGTCGCCGCCGGCCGCGGCGAGTTCGCCGGCCAGGACGTAGGCGCTGACGATCGCGGTGCCGTTGCCCTGGCCGCCGATGGTGGCGCCGCAGGCGGCGTCGCCGACCAGCGCGATCCGGCCACGGGTCCACTCCGGGGCGTCGACCCGGCAGATCTGGTCGAAGTAGACGTCGTCCACGTGATCGAGCTCGGCCAGCAGGCGCGGGGCCAGCCAGCCCATGCCGGCGAACCGGTCGCGCAGGATCGCCTTGACCGCGCCGGGATCGCCCCTGTCGTAGCGCAGGGCGGGTGAGGCGAACGCGGCGAAGACGCCGGCCCGGGACGGGTCGCGGTGGTCGCCGCCGACGCTGATCATCCGGCCGGGGGAGTTGTGCAACACGCTGTCCCGGGTCAGCTCCCACTCGTTCGGCACCGGCCAGGTGGCCACGTAGTAACCGAGGTGCTTGACGAACTGCTCCTCCGGGCCGAAGGCCAGCCGCCGCACGCCGGAGTGCACCCCGTCGGCGCCGACCACCAGGTCGAACCGGCGTCGCAGGCCGGAGGCGAAGGTGACGTCGACGCCGTCGGCGGTCTCGTCCAGCGCGGTGATCCGGTCGCCGAACAGATAGGTGGTGTGACCGTTGCCGGCCTCGCTGAGGATCCGGGACAGGTCGCCGCGGAGCACCTCCAGGTCGCCGCCGGCCAGCCCGGCCGGCCACTCCATCAGCTTCGCGCCGTGCTCGTCGACGAACCGCATCGCGGTGCCACGGGTCTGCACCGCCCGCAGCGCGTCGAGCACACCCATCTTGGTGAGCACACCCATGTGCAGCGGGCCGCGGAAGTCGACCGCCTGCCCGCCGGTGCGCAGCCCCGGAGCGGTCTCCACGATCGTCGGCCGGTGCCCGGAACGGCCCAGCCAGTAGGCGAGCGCCGGGCCGGCGATACCGGCGCCCGAGATCAGGACATCCATGTCGGTCTCCTCCGTCAAAACTGTTTCCATTGGACTCAGTTACTTCTGTGTACGGTAGACGCAGTTGGCGGGGAGGGCAAGATGGATTTCCTGTGGCAGGAGCGGGCCGGCGGCAAGCGCGGGCCGAAGCCGGCGTTCACCCTGCCTGCGATCGCGGATGTGGCGATCGCGGTGGCGGACGCCGAGGGGCTGTCCGCGGTCTCGATGCAGCGGGTGGCCGCCGACCTGGGCTGCACCAAAATGGCTCTTTATCGCTATTTAGACGGCAAATCGAGCCTGGTGGCGGTGATGTTGGAGCGCGGCATGGGTGAGCCCCCCGACCTGCCACCGGGGGATTGGCGCGCCGCGCTGGCCGTGTGGGCGGAATCGCTCATGTCGGTATTCGCCGCTCATCCCTGGTCGCTGGAGGCGTCCAGCGGCAGTCGGCCGGTCGGCCCGCACGAATTGGGCTGGATGGAGGCCGCGCTGGCCCGGCTGCCCGACGGGCTGACCGGCGCCGAGCGGATGGACGCGGTCGCGGTGGTCGCCGGGCACGTCCGCTCCATCGTGGTGCAACCCGGCGAGAGCGGGATGCTCGCCGCGCTCACCGAGCACGCCGCGCGCTTCCCGGCGATCTCCGCGGCGCTCGCCGACATCGCCGTGCGCGGCGGTCACGACCAGGCATTCCGATTCGGACTCGAGCGGATCCTGGACGGTCTTGAACGCCTCGTGACACAACGGAAACAGGCGAGTGTGAAAGATTCTCGATCGGGGTAGTCCCGGGCCGAAACCTGGGAGGTGAGCCCGTGAGCGGACTCCGGCTCGACGTTGATTTCGTCGACTATCTGATCCTCGCGATCTATTTCATCACTGTTCTGGGCGTCGGGTTCGCAGCCCGGCGGGCGATCCGCAGCAGCTCCGACTTCTTCCTCTCCGGCCGGTCGATGCCGGCCTGGGTGACCGGCTTGGCCTTCGTCTCGGCCAACCTCGGCGCCCTCGAGATCATCGGCATGGCCGCCAACGGCGCGCAGTACGGCCTGATGACCCTGCACTACTACTGGGTCGGCGCGGTGCCGGCGATGGTCTTCCTCGGCATCGTGATGATGCCCTTCTACTACGGCTCCAAGGTGCACAGCGTTCCGGAGTTCCTCCGGCGGCGGTTCAACCGGCCGACCCACCTGTTCAACGCGCTCAGCTTCGCGGTGGCCCAGGTGCTGATCGCCGGCGTCAACCTCTACGCGCTGGCCCTGATCCTGCAGGCCCTGCTCGGCTGGCCGCTCTGGCTGTCCATCGTGATCGGCGCGGCGATCGTGCTGTCGTACATCACGCTCGGCGGTCTCTCCTCGGCCATCTACAACGAGGTGCTGCAGTTCTTCGTGATCCTGGCCGGCCTCATCCCGATCACGGTGATCGGCCTGGTCAAGGTCGGTGGCTGGAACGGCCTGGTGGAGAAGGTGCGGGACACCCAGCTGGGCGACGCCGCGTTGCACACCTTCAGCAACACGGCCACCTCGGACAACCCGCTCGGCGCGAACTGGATCGGGATCATCTTCGGACTCGGGTTCGTGCTGTCGTTCGGGTACTGGACGACGAACTTCGCCGAGGTGCAGCGGGCACTCAGCGCCAAGGACATGAGCGCCGCCCGGCGTACCCCGATCATCGGCGCGTTCCCGAAGCTGCTGATCCCGGTGGTCACCGTGATCCCCGGCCTGATCGCCCTGGTCACCGTGCAGGGGCTGGGTGCCGAGGAGGGCGACCTCACCTACAACAACGCCATCCCGTTGCTGATGCGCGACCTGCTGCCGAACGGCGTGCTCGGCGTGGCGGTCACCGGGCTGGTGGCGTCGTTCATGGCCGGCATGGCGGCCAACGTGAGCGGATTCAACACCGTTTTCACGTACGACATCTGGCAGCAGTACATCCGCAGGGACCGGGACGACAAGCACTACCTGAAGGTCGGCCGGATCGCGACCATCGTGGGCGTGGTGATCGGCATCGGCACGGCGTTCATCGCGGCCGGGTTCGACAACATCATGAACTACATCCAGGCCCTGTTCAGCCTGTTCAACGCGCCGCTGTTCGCCACGTTCATCGTCGGCATGTTCTGGAAGCGGATGACGCCGTGGGCCGGTTTCTACTCGCTGGTGCTCGGCTTCCTCGCCTCGCTGACGCTCTACCTGGGCTACCTGGGTGACGTCTTCGCGTTCAACTCCGACCTGGAGGAGAGCTTCTGGGGCGCGGGCACGGCGTTCGTCACCGCCGTGGTGGTGGCCGTGGTGGTCACCCTGTTCACCCGGAGCAAGCCCGAGGACGAGCTGCGCGGCCTGGTCTACGGCCTGGCCGGTCCGAGCACCGGAGTCGACGTGATCGTCTCCGCGGACAAGGTCTGGTGGCGCAACCCGGTCCTGCTGGGCGCCATCGCGGTGGTGCTCGCCGTCCTCCTCTACATCCCCTTCTGGTGAGGTCAAGATGAATCGGCTCTTCGACGTTCGCGCGGTCATCGGCGGGATCTTCGTGGTCTACGGGGTGATCGTCACCGCGCTCGGCATCTTCGACAGCCCGGCCGAGATCGAGAAGGCGCAGGGCGTCCGGATCAACCTGTGGATGGGCCTGGCCATGCTCGCGCTGGGCCTGCTCATGCTGCTCTGGCTGCGCCTGAACCCGCCGCCGCCGGTGGCGGAGGAACCGGCCGGGGAATCGTCCGACCGCGACAGCTGATCTACGGCGGGGGGCTCGACGGGAGCCGTCTGGTTGCACAGGGTCCTCATACCTTTAAGCCAGGTACCTGTGCGACCGATACCGGGGGCATGGAACCCCTCGCCTCAGTCAGCAGCCTCGCCTCCGGCGGCACGCGTGCCGTTGGGTGGCAGGCGCAGCTCCGTGTCGACTTCGTCGTGAACAAAGTGACCCAGACTCACCGTGGTCAGACCGAAGACCAGGTCAAGCAGGCTCTGCAGGACCAACTGCGGGTCTTCGGCGTGGTGCCGAACGCGAAGCAGATGGCCATCTACGCCGCGGCCATCTCGTCCCTGCCCCAGCTCCCGCCGAACACCAAGCGGTAAACGTTCACCGCGCCGGGAAGCGAAGGATCCGGTCGTCGCCGTCACGCGGATCGCCGCGGCCGTCCGAGTTCGACGTGGTCACCCACAGCGAACCATCGGCGGCCACGGCGACCGTGCGGAGCCGCCCGTATTTTCCGTCCAACTCCGCCTGAGCCGTCCCGCCGCCGAGTGGGACGGCCCATAGTCGTTCGCCCTTCAGCGCGGCCACGTACAACGTGCTGCCGGAGACCGCCGCGCCGCTCGGTGACGCCTCGTCGGTGCGCCACTGCACGATCGGGTCGGTGAACTTCGCGTCGCCGGCCTTGCCCTCGACCTCGGGCCATCCGTAGTTCTTGCCGGGCTGGATGATGTTCACCTCGTCCCAGGTGTCCTGGCCGAACTCGATGCCGTACATCCGGCCCTGCGCGTCCCAGGCCAGGCCCTGCACGTTGCGGTGGCCCAGACTCCAGACCGGTGAGCCCGGCCACGGGTTGCCGGGCGCGGCCTTGCCCGCCGGTGTCAGCCGCAGGATCTTGCCGTTCGGGTCGTCCCGGTCCTGGGCCTGTGGCTCCTCGCCGGCGTCACCGGTGCCCACGTAGAGCATCCCGTCCGGCCCGAACGCGAGCCGCCCGCCGTTGTGCCGCGACCCGCGGTCCAGCCCCTTGAAGATCACTTCCGGGTCGCCGCCGCCGGTCAGCTTGAAGCGCACGATCCGGTTGTCGTCCGCGCCGGTGAAGTACGCATACACCCAGTCGCCGGACAGGGCCAGGCCGAGCAGGCCGCCCTCGCCGCCCGGCTGGACACCCGGGACCGTGTAGACCTGCTTCTTCGCCGCACCCGGCCGGACCTGGAAGATGTGGCCGGTCTCCCGCTCGGCGACCAGCGCGCTGCCGTCCGGCAGGAAGGCCAGCCCCCACGGCACCTCGATCCCGGTGGCGACGGTCTGCGGGGTGGCGCTCAGGTCGGGGCTGCCGCTCGGTTTTGCCGCGCCCGCCGACTCGGTCACGGGGGACGAGATCGACGGCACTGGATCGACGGTCGGTGGTGCGGCGCTCTCGTCGGCGGAGCAGGCGGTCAGCAGGGCGGCTCCGGCCGCCGCGATGGCGAGACGCGTGACGGTCGACATCGTTCAACCCTGCCATGATCATCCGGTAGAGAATGCCCCATAAGCCGCAAAAACGGGCAAAATCCGGAATCGTTGCAGGGGTGCGGCCCAAGATGGTGCCGCGTGGTCGAGTCCCACCGCGCAGGGCGGAGATTTGGGTTTTGCGAGCTTTCCGGCGGCCGGGCACGGCCGTGATCCTCACCCTCACCACCCTTCTCGGGTGTCTGCCGTCTCTCCTCGGGCGCGAACCGGCCCGGGCCGAGACGAGACCGGCGGTGACCTGGGCGGTCTGTCCGGAGGACGAGCAGGTGCAGTGCGGCACCATGCGGGTGCCGGCGAACTGGGCCGACCCGTACGGGACGTCGATCGAGCTGTCGATGGCCCGGCGGCCGGCCGAGGACCCGGCGCGCCGGATCGGTGTGCTGATCGTCAACCCGGGCGGGCCCGGCGGCTCGGCCGTCAACATGGCCCTCGACGGCGAGTTCTTCACCCCGGAGCTGCGGAAACGGTTCGACATCATCGGCCTCGACCCGCGCGGGGTGGGCCGCAGCGCCCCGGTGCTCTGCTCGCAGGCCCTGGTCGACGCGAAACCGTCGCCGCTGGTCGCCGACGCGGCCGCGTTCACCGCGCTCGGCGCCTACAACCGGAAGCTGGCCGCCGACTGCACGACCCGCAGCGGCCCGGTCGTCGAGCACGCCGACACCGGCAGCGTGATCCGCGATGTCGAGGCGCTGCGGCGCGCGCTCGGTGAACCGAGGATCAGCATCTTCGGCGCGTCCTACGGCTCGCTGATCGGCGAGCTCTACGGCGAGACCCACCCGGCCACGCTGCGCGCGGTGGTGCTGGACAGCGTGATGGACCACAGCGTCGACGTGGACACGTTCCTCACCCAGGAGACCGCCGCGGTGCAGGACTCGTTCAACGAGTTCGTCGCCTGGTGCGCCCGGGACACCCGGTGCGTGCTGCGTGGCCAGGACATCCCGAAACTCTGGGCCGCGCTGCTGGCCCGCGCGCAGGCCGGCACGCTCGAGGACCCGTACGACCCGCCCGCCAAGCTCGGCGTCTGGGAGCTGATCTCGGCGGCGTTCAGCGCGTTCTACGATCCGCAGTGGTTCTCGTTCGCGCACTACCTGAAGGACGCGGCCGTGCCCGCGGCGGCCACCGGGCGACGGGCGCGCACGGCCGTGCCGCTCGACCTGACCCCGAACAGTTTCCCGGCGGTGTTCTGCGGGGACTGGGCGCTGCCGGTGGGTGACTTCACCGCGTACCGGAAACGCCTCGACGCCCTCGCGGTGATCGCGCCGCAGGTCCGCGCGTCCCCGCTGGCCCTGTCGGCGGCGGCCGGGTGCGTCGGCTGGCCGGTCCCGCCGTCCAGCCCGCAGCGCCGGCTGTCCCCGGCGAAGATGCCGATGTTGCTGGTCAACGCGCGGCACGACCCGGCGACCGGGTACGTATGGGCCCAGCAGACCGCCGCCCAGCTCGGCCCGAACGCCCGGCTGCTGACCTATCAGGGCTGGGGCCACATCGCGTATTCGCACAGCCCCTGCGTCAAGGCCGCGGTCGAGCGCTACCTGGTCGACCTGACCCCGCCGGCGCCCGGCACCACCTGTCCCGCCGTCGAACCCGCGCCGTTCGGTGTCGGCTGATCGTTGTAGCGGTTGTGTCCGGCCGTCTTCAGCGGTAGGCAGGAATCGACAACCGACACTGTCCTGTCTGGAGGGCCGATGCGGTTCATCTCCGCGTTAGCAGCTGTTTCGCTGACCACACTCGGGTTGACAGCGCCCGCGTACGCACATCCGGGTGCTGAGCAAGTCTCCGGTTCGACGGCTTCCGGGTACGGCGGCGCGATCGCCACCGTGGACGCCACCGCCACCGCGGCCGGTCTCGAGGTGCTGCGCCGCGGCGGCAACGCGGTCGACGCCGCGGTCGCGGCCGCCGCCACGCTCGGGGTGACCGAGCCGTTCGCGTCCGGGATCGGCGGCGGCGGTTTCTTCGTCTACTACGACGCCCGCAAGCAGCGGGTCTACACCATCGACGGGCGGGAGACCGGCCCGGCGACGATGACGCCGACATACTTCGTCAACCCGGCCACCGGGCTGCCGTACGTGTTCGACGAGGCCCGGGTCAGCGGCCTGTCGGTCGGCGTGCCCGGCACGCTGGCGACCTGGGAGTCCGCCGCGAAGCAGTGGGGCACCCGGCCGCTGGGCAGCGCGCTGAGCACCGCCGCCGAGGTGGCCGATCGCGGGTACACCGTCGACGGTGAGTTCCGCCGCCAGGTCACCGAGAACGCGGCCGCGTTCGGGCAGTTCGACGCGAGCAAGGCGCTGTACCTGCCGGGTGGCGTACCGCCGGCGGTCGGCACCACGATCCGCAACCCGGACCTGGCCGCCACGTACCGGCAGATCGCCCGGCAGGGGACCGGGGCGTTCTACCGCGGGGCGATCGGCCGGGACCTGCTGAGGACGGTCGCCCAACCGGCCGTCTCGTCCAGCCCGACGTCGCCGTGGGCGTACCCGATCCGGCCCGGCGTGCTCACCGCCCGGGACCTGGCCGCCTATCAGGTGCGGCACCCGGCGCCCACCAGGTCCGATTTCAAGGGCCTTTCGGTGTACGGGATGTCCACCCCGTCCAGTGGCGGCACCGCCGTCGGTGAGGCGCTGAACATCCTCGAGGCGTCGCCGCTGGACTCCGCGACGACCGTCGACAAGCTGCACTACTACCTCGAGGCGTCCGCACTGTCCTTCGCCGACCGGGGGCGGTACGTCGGGGCGTACACCGCGCCGTCCGTACTCAAGGATCTGATCTCGGACCGCTGGGCGAAGGGCCGGGCCTGCGCGATCGACCCGAAGAAGGCCCTGGCCAAGCCGGTCGCGCCGGGACCGGGCTGCACTCCCGCGACGGCGGCCGCCGCCCCGGACAACGGGATGAGCACCACCAACCTCACCGTCGCCGACAAGTGGGGCAACGTGGTCGAGTACACGCTCACGCTGGAGCAGTTCGGCGGCAACGGGATGGTCGTTCCCGGTCGCGGGTTCATGCTCAACAACGAGCTGACCGACTTCAACTTCACCGGCACGCAGGGCACCGCGCCCGACCCGAACCTGCCCGGCCCCGGCAAGCGCCCGCGCAGCTCGATGTCGCCCACGATCGTGCTCAAGGACGGCAAGCCGTTCCTGGCCACCGGCGCGCCCGGCGGCTCGACGATCATCACCACGGTGCTGCAGATCCTGGTCAACCGGCTGGAACTGGGGATGACCCTGCCGCAGGCGGTCGCCGCGCCGCGGGCCGCGCAGCGCAACACCGCCGGGATCCAGGCGGAGCCGGCGTTCCATACGACGTACGGGCCGGAGCTGACCGCTCGCGGTCACGTCTTCGCCGCGGACGCGCCGGAGATCGGCGCCGCCACCGCTATCGAGTTCACCCGGCACGGCGGCCAGCTGGCCGTCGCCGAACCGGTCCGGCGCGGCAGCGGATCCGCCGCCGTGGTCCATCCGGCGAGCTGAGCCGTGGGGAGTTCGGGCGCCGAACCGGTGCCCGAACTCCTTAGGTGCAGATCGGTTGCGACGATGTCACTGGATGTACATGCGGGACCATCGGGGGGCGGTCAGCCATGATCAAGACGGCAGCTTTTCTCATCGGGCTGATGCTCGGCCCGACGCCGGCCTCCGCCGCACTCCCGGTCCCTGCCGCGCCCGCGGCCCCTGCCGCGCCGCTGTTGGTTCGTCATGTTTCGTACGTACGGGACGGCGACGTCTACGTCAGTGCCGGTCCCGCCGAGAAGCGCCTCACTACCGGGGCCGGATACGCCCGCCCGCGCTGGTCCCCCGACGGCAAGCAACTCGCCGTGCTCCGCGACGGCCAGCTCTGGACCATGAAAGCCGACGGCACCGCCCGCCGTCGCCTGACCACCCGCCCGGCGGCCGCCCCGTCCTGGTCCCCGGACGGCAAATGGCTGGCCTTCGCCTCCCTCTCCTGCACCGGCGGCCCCGGCGTCTACCGCATCTCCGCCACCACCGGCCCGCCGGAAGTCCTGTTCCCCGTCGACTGCCGCAGCGAGCCCCTCCCCGAGACGACGTCGATCTCGGCGGTCTCCTCGGCCCCGGCCTCTGTGGTGGCGGTGTCGGCTTCGCTGGTTGATCGGTTGCGGGCCGACGACGCGGTGGCGTGGTCCCCGGACGGCAAACAGATCGCGTTCCGCGGCGGCGAGTGTGACGCGATCTACGACGCCTGCCTGAGCATCGGCACGATCAGCTCCGGCGCGGAACGGACGGTGGCCGCCTACGGCGGCGGCAGCCTGCAGAACCGTGGCTTCGCCGTGCTGCCGGCCTGGCGCCCGGACGGCGCCCGGCTGGCCTTCACCGCCTACCAGGAGGGCGAGACCACCGCACAGAACGAACCCCTGCACGTGGTCGAGTACGACCCGCGCACCGGCGCCAAGCGCACGATCGGCACCGCCCTCGACCGCGAACCGGCCTACCTCGACCCCACCCACGCCCTGATCACCGCCCGCTACCGCAACGGCTCCTGGATCACCCTGCTGGACCTCACCACCGGCACCCGAACCCCACTCCACCCGGGTTCCCAGCCCACCCCCCAACCCTGAACCCACGCCCCACCGCCGGTAGTGCAGCCCCGAGTGTGTGAAGTTGTGGTGCGCTGCGCGCCGAAAGTCCCCACGCTGGGTCGTGCGGCCGCGAGTGTGTGAAGTTGTGGTGCGCTGCGCGCCGAAAGTCCCCACGCTGGGTTGTGCAGCGGCGAGTGTGTGAAGTTGTGGTGCGCTGCGGGCCGAAAGTCCCCACGCTGGGGTGGCTGCTCGCTGTTTTGGCCGGGGCTGCGGGCCGCCGTATCGTGGGCGCTGCCATGACTGAGACCGCCGCCGTGCCCGGAACCGCAGCTGAGACCGTCCCCGCGGACGCTGACCGGCCGATCCGGACCTTCCACCCCCGCCGTGGCCGGATGAGCTCCCGGCACGCCGACGCGCACGCCGCCCTCTGGCCCACTCTCGGCCTCACCGTGCTCGACGGCGACCGCACCCCGCTCGACCTTCCCGAGCTCTTCGGCCGGGACGCCCCGACCGTCCTGGAGATCGGTTTCGGGATGGGCGACGCGACGGCCGCGATGGCCGCTGCCGACCCGGAGCGGAACTACCTGGCCGTCGAGGTGCACACCCCGGGCATCGGCAACCTCCTCGCGCTGGCCGGCGAGCTGTCGCTGACCAACCTCCGGGTGGCCGAGGGCGACGCCATGCAGCTCGTCCACCGCCTGGCGCCGGCTTCGCTGGACGCCGTGCACGTCTACTTCCCCGACCCGTGGCCGAAGGCCCGCCACCACAAGCGCCGCCTGATCCAGCCCGGCAACGTCACCCTGCTCCGCGAACGCCTGCACCCCGGCGGCGTCCTGCACTGCGCCACCGACTGGCCGGAATACGCCGAGGCCATGGCCGAGACCCTGAACGCCGACCCGGGCCTGCGCCGCCTCCCGTCGACACCGCACCCTCGTCCGGAGACGAAGTTCGAACGCCGCGGCACCGAAGCCGGCCGCCCCATCACCGACCTCCGCTACGCCCGCACCTGACCCACCGGCCACACCACCACGAGCGCTCGCCCACCCGTCCTGGCGAGCACGGGTGACCGCCAGAGCCCCGCAATGCCACCGCGCCCGCCGGGGGAGCGGCCGCCCGCGGGCGGAAGGCGCGTCGCGGTCGGGAGTGCGCGCGGCGCGGCGGCCGTACCAAAGGAAACAGTGAGCGGAAGAACCTCGCGGGGAATTGCCGGTTTTAGCCTTTTCGCACCTCTAGGCTTAGCCCTGGAGGTCGGCCATGCGGCGAGAAGACCCCGGCAACGGGGCCGGACGGTCCGAAAGGGCGCGGGCGGCGGAAGCCGCAGCTCTCGCACGCCCGGCCGACCTGTACGGGGGGACGGCCGTCGACGAGCACACCATGTCGGCGGCCGCCACCGACCCGCGGGCGCCGGCCGGCTGGCAGGTGCCCGGCGGAGTGCACCGGCTGCGGGACGTGCTGGCCGAAGCCGCCGCCCGCCCGGCACTGCATCGCGGGGTGCTGACCAGCGGGACCGCCGACCAGCTCGCCGCGCTCACCGCGCGGGGCGCGCAGACCCCGAGCGCCTGCATCCAGTTCATCGAGAGTGACCGGCTCCGCCTGTACGGCAGCTGGGGCGTCGCCGAGGACTGGGAGTCGATCGCCGACATGCCGCTGGACGGCTCACTCGGCGGGATGGTGGTCCGCGGCAGCGGCGCGATCATCGTCGACGACGCGACGGCGGACGACCGGGTCCCGCCCGGGGTGCTCCGCAAACACGGCGGCGCCTACCTGGGGTACCCGGTGCACGACCGGCACGGGCAGGTGGTCGGCGTGTGCTGCGCCTACGACCTGCGGCCCCGGGAATGGGCGCCGGAGCAGATCACCGCGGTGGCCGAGGCGGCCGAGGTGGCCGCCCTGCTGATCGGCGAGCAACTCGCCCGGCACGAGCTGGAACAGCAGCACCGGTTCCTGGACGCGGTGCTGGACAGCCTGCACGACGGGGTGACCGCGTGTGACGTGGCCGGGAAGGTGGTCTTCGCGAACGAGCGGATGCGCCGGATGCGCGCCGACGACCCGTTGCCGGGCGAGCCTGGTTCGTTGCCGGGCGAGCCCGGTTTGTTCCGGGCGCTGAACGGTGAACGGCTCCGGGACGAGCCGGTGGTCCGGCCCGGGCGGACCAAGAAGACCCGGCACTACCTGATGGACGCGCAGCCGATCCTCGGCCCGGACGGGCGGGTGGTCGGGGCGGTGCAGGCGCTGCAGGACGTCACCCGGCAGCGGCGGGCTGAACGTTTCCGGTCGTGCGAGCTGGCGGTCACCACGGCGCTCGCCGAGGCGCCGAGCATCGAGGCGGCCGGCCCGCGGGTCCTCGAGGCGGTGGTCGCGACCCTGGACTGGGTGCACGCCGAACTGTGGCTGGTCGACACGGCGGCCGAGGTGGTCCGGGCCGTCGCGCGCTGGAGCACGCCGGGCTGGCCGACCGGGATCACGGTGCCGGACGAACTGGAGTACGGCCAGGGGCTGGCCGGCCGCTCCTGGCAGGTCGACAAGCCGCTGTGGATCCGGGACGTGGGCCGCCCGCAGAGCCTGATCTCCCCGGACACCGCGGCCGAACGCCTGCACACCGCGCTGGCCATCCCGGTGCACGACGGGACCGGGACGATCGGCGTGCTGACCGTTTTCGCCGACGCGGTCGAGGACCCCGAGGACGAGCTGGTCGCGCTGATGTCCGGTGTCGCCGCGCACCTCGGGCAGTTCGTCGAGCGGCGCCGGGTCGAGAACCTGCAGCGGCAGCTGGTCCGCAGCAAGAACGAGTACCTGGCGCTGATCGGGCACGAGCTGCGCACCCCGCTCACCTCGATCAGCGCGTACACCGAGCTGCTGCGTGAGGCCGACGAGGCGACCCTGGTGCGGGAGGGTCCGCGACTGATCGCCGTGGTGGAGCGCAACGCCCTCACCCTGCGCGAGATCATCAACGAGCTGCTGGAGCTGTCCGCGCTGGACGCCGGGCATGCTGACGTACGCCGTACGCCGATGGACCTGGCCGCAGTGGTCCGTGACGTGGTGGAGCGCACCCGGGTGGCGATCGGCGCCGCCCCGGTGATCATCGACGCGGACCTGCCCGGGGAGCTGATCGTGCCCGGTGACCGGGACCGGCTGCGGCACATCGTGGAGAACCTGCTGGGCAGCGCGATCCGGTACAGCCCGGACGGCGGGCACGTCGAAGTGACCCTGCGCCACACCGGCCGGGCTGCCGAGCTGGCCGTCTCGGACGCCGCCGCCGACGTGCCGCGCGACGAGCGGGAACAGCTCTTCACTGGCCGGTATCGGACAAGCCGCGGCCATGATCGAGTGTTGCCGGGCAGTGGGCTGGGTCTGACCCTGAGCCGGGCTGTGGTGGAGCGGCACAACGGCAGCATCGAGCTGACCGGCGGCGACAGCGGGACCACGGTGCTGGTCCGGCTGCCGCTGGAGGCCCGCTGACGCGGCCTTGTTCCACCGCGGCCCGTCACGCCGGGGTGTGTTGCCCCGCGGATCGCTGTGCCGCCGCTTTTATGCCGGGGCGTGCTGCCCCGCGGACTGCTGTGCCGCCGCCGAGTCGCGGATCAGGCGCAGCACCCGGGCACGGCTGATCAGCACGGCGGTCAGCACGCCCAGCCCGACCACCGCGCGCGCCGCCATCCCGACCAGGATCTTGGTGTGGTCGTCGGAGTCGCGCCACATGCCGAGGATCGAGGCCAGCATCGGCGCCACGATGACGAGCCGCCAGCCGAGGCTCCAGACGTAGGTCTCCTGGTCGGCGCTGTAGGCCTCGGCCAGCCGCCGGGTCCGGTTGTTCCAGACGAACCCCATGATCAGCACGCCCACGATCCCGACCAGCCAGATCGCGCTCGCGACGCTGACCAGCGATCCGCTCCGGCCGGTCAGGCGCAGCACGCCGTTGGCCAGGTCGGCGATCACGGCCAAGGCGATCAATCCGATCAGCGCACCGGTGGCCTCGGCCCAGGCGCCCGGCGGTCTGTCCGGGACGATCGTGGTGGATCGACAGGTGTGCCCCTGCCCGGCGTGCTCGAGTGCGGTACCGCATTTATCGCAACGCATATGTTCCCCCCGTTCGGCCGACTACATTAGCAATGCGTGAGACCACGTTGACCAGCCGTAGCGGATTGTGACCCAGCTCGCACCGATCAAATTTCTTCGGTACGAGGTAAAGCCCGCGACGCCCGCCCCACTCCCGCCCCAAGCGCGAGTCACGACCCTCGGCTGGCCCTCAGCGGTGTCTCCCGACCCGGGAAACACCGCTGAGGGCCAGCCCGCGGAAGTAGGCTGGCCCTCAGGGGTGTCTCACCCCCACTGACACACCCCTGGAACCCAGCCGAGGCCGGAATGAGCTCCACGGCCAGAGCGGAAGCGGCCTCGGCTGGTGCTGGTGGCTGTCTCGAGCGGGTTGAGGCGACCGTGAGCGCCAGCCGCCCGGCCCCGGACGGCTGGTGGTGGCGGCTGCCTCAAGGCCGTCGAGGCGACCGTGAGCACCAGCCGAGGGGCCTGCGCGCGGCGCGGTCAGTCAGTCAGTCACGGGTTCAGGCAGGACGTCTTTGCTGGGCCGGCCGGTGTCCAGGTAGAGGGTGGTCACCGCGCCGAGCAGCAGCAGACCCCCGACGATCGTCGGCACGGCCAACGGCTCGCCGAGCAGCACGACCGCCAGCAGTGCGGCGGCGAGCGGTTCCAGCAGGGTCACGACCACGGCCACGCTGCCGGTGGTGTGCCGCAGTCCGGTGTAGAAGCATGCGTACGCCAGGGCCGTGGTGATTACGCCCAGGTAGGTCAGCAGCGCGAGGGTCTCGCCGCTCGGCGTGAACGTCACGCCCTGCGCCAGCGCGATCGGCGCCAGCGTGATCGCGCCGATCGTGCAGGACAGCGTGGTCAGGACGAGCGGCGGGACACCCTGCGTGGTGCGCCGGCTGAGTGCCGTCGCCCCGGCGTAGACGGTGCCGGACGCGACCGCGGCGAGCAACCCCAGGGTCTCGGCGGAACCCGTGCCGGCGACGGCCGAGATCAGCACCAGGCCGATGATCGCCGCCGCGGTGGCCCCGAGTTCGGCGTTGCCGGGCCGTTGCCGGGTGCGGATCGTCTCCCACGCGCTGAGCAGCACCGGAGCGAGCCCGAGACTGACCACCGTGGCGACGCTGACCCCGGTGAGGCGCACCGCGAGAAAATACAGGGCCTGGTACGCGGCGAGCCCGACCCCGCCCGCGATCACCGCCACCGGGGCGGACCGGAACGCCGCCCCGATCTGCCGCCGGGAACCCCGCCCGAGAATCAGCATGGCCCCGGCCGCGAACAGCAGCCGATAGAACCCGATCGCGACGGCGCCGAGCCCGGTACGCCGGGCGACGACCTGGACGACGACGCCCGCGGTGCCCCAGAGAACCCCGGCGACGGACAACTGCAGCAGGCTCAGCCGAGCACCGGCCGAGGAGCCCGAAAGCCACGGGTGGCGCGAGGGGCGCGAAGGCCGCGGGGAATGCGAGGGGCGCGAGGAATGCGAGGAATGCGAGGAATGCGAGGAATGCGAGGGGCGGGACGGGCGCGAGGGAAAGAACGAGAACACGATTGCTCCGCTGGTGTGAGTCGGTCTGGACCGGCAGCGGAACGCAGCCCAGAACAGCCGTCCGAGCTCAGCCCGGACGGCGCGGCACGCGCTCCACTCAGCGGCGCGGCGGCGACAGAACGCCGGAGAACTGACTCACACCACCCACCCTAACGACCCACCCCGGGCAGCGAGCCCGGGGTGAGCACGGCAGAGGGTGGGACCCGGCCAGGCCGGGCGGCCGGCGTGGCCGGGAGTTGCAGGGTGCCGCGGGAACGGTCAGGCGGCGGTGGTGGACCACATGGCGGTGAAAGCGGCCGCCTCGCCGGCCAGCCAGCTCTCGACGTCGCCCGGCCGGGCGGCCGGGCTCAGGCGGTGGGTGACGCCGCGGCGCAGGTCGACGAGGACCGGCTCGGCGTCCGGGAGGATCTGCTCCATGTGGCGGGCCATCAGGTGGAGCATGGCGGTGAGCAGCTCCGGGTTCGGCGGCTCCTCGTCGAAGTGGATCCGGACCGCCTCGCGGTGGCCGTCGGCGAAGCGCAGCCCGAAGTGCGGGTTGATCTTCACGGCGAGCGGGCCGACGCTGGCCAGGGCGTCGCGGGTCTGGATCAGGGTGATCTGCTCGGGATCGCCGAGGGACGTGAGGTAGGTGCGGGCGCCGGCGCGCAGCGACTCGTACAACGGCTTCCAGCGGTCTTTCACCAGGTCGACGACGCCGCCGAGATAGCTCCCGCCGGTGCGGAACGCGATGTCCGCCTTGAGCGCCTTGACCAGCTGGCTGTGCGGGTTGAAACCGGTGCGCCGCTCCCGCTGCTTGCGCAGCCCGCCGACGAACGTCGCCTTCGCGGGACCGGTGCGGGAGATGTACCGGGTGAAGCCGAGCATGGTGGCGTAGGGCGGGATGACGGGCACGGGGTTGGTCGAGATCGTGGACAGGGTGGACGTGGTCACGTCGGTCTCCTCACTCGCGCTGCACAGCCGGAATCACCCGAAGGATCAGCCGAAGATCAGCAGCTCAGGGCCCCTCTTTCGTACATACATACTAATCGAGGGGTACGACATTCCCAACCGCTCAACCATCGATCAGGGGGGATCTGGGCGGACGGGCGTCGTCCGTGGCAGAGAATGGCGGGGTGGCCCTGATCCGGTGTGATTTCGACTCCGAGGCGCTGGAACTGCGCACCTCGATGACCGTTCTGCTGCCCGACACCCGGGCCGGTGATCCGCCTCCGGTGCTCTATCTGCTGCACGGGCTGTCCGACGATCACAGCGCGTGGAGCCGGTTCACCTCGGTCGAGCGGTACGCCGCCGCGCAGGGGCTGGCCGTGGTCATGCCGCAGGTGCACCGCAGCTTCTACGCCAACGAAGCGTACGGAATGAGGTTCTGGGATTTTCTCTCCGCCGAGCTGCCGGCCAAGGTCGGGGAGTTCTTCCGGGTCTCCGGGCGGCGCGAGGACACGTTCGTCGCCGGGTTGTCGATGGGCGGCTACGGCGCGATGAAGTGGGCGCTGCGCGAGCCGGAGCGGTTCGCGGCGGCGGCGACGCTGTCCGGTGCGCTCGACCTGGCGTACATCCAGGATCATGACCTGCGGCCGCACATGCGCGCCCTGGTGGCGCGGGTCTTCGGTGATCGCGTGGTGGCCGGCGGCGACGAGGACCTGATGCACCTGCTGCGCGAGGCCGACCCGGTACGCCTGCCCCGGCTGATGCTGCGCTGCGGCACCGAGGACCACCTGCTGGCGCAGAACCGGCGGTTCGCCGCCGCGTGCCGGACCAACGGGGTGGAGCTGGACGCGGCGTTCGGGCCGGGAGAGCACGCCTGGGACTACTGGGACGCGCAACTCCCGGCCGTCATCGACTTCCTGTTGAACCGGACGAAAACTCGAAAAGACTGAATTAACCGGAAAAAGCCGGAAAAACTAGTTCTCGTCCCGCGTCTGCTCGGCCAGGAATCGCTCCAGCTCCGCGCCGAGCTCCTCAGCGGTCGGCAGCGCCTGGTCGGAGTCGACGAGCAGGTTGTTCTGCCGGCCGCGCAGGAACGCGTCGTACTGCGCCTCCAGCGAGGTGACCAGCCGGGCCGCCTGCTCGTCGTCGGCGATCTGCTTGTCCACTTCCTCGCGGACCAGCTCGGCCGAGTCGCGCAGCTTGCCGGTCGGCAGGGCCAGCCCGGTCACCCCGGAGACCGAGTCGAGCAGCAGCTCGGCGGCGGCCGGATAGCCGGTCTGTGCCAGGTAGTGCGGAACGTGCGCGGCGTACCCGAGCGCGTCGTGCCCGTTCTGCCCGAGCCGGAACTCCAGCAGGTTGCCCACGCTGGCCGGCACCTGGACCCGCTGCAGCCAGGACTCGTGCTGACCGATCAGGCTGCGGTCGGTGGCGTGCGCGGTGAGGCTGACCGGCCGGGTGTGCGGCACGGCCATCGGTATCGCGTTCAGCCCGACCGTGACCTTGACGCCGAGCTTCTCGATCAGGCCGGTCACGGCCGCGATGAAGCGCTCCCACTGCAGGTCCGGCTCGGGGCCGGCGAGCAGCAGGAACGGGGTGCCCAGCTGGTCCTTGACCAGGTGCAGGGCGAGGACCGGGTCCTCGTAGCTCTCGAAGTGATCAGCCACGAAGATCATCGGAGGGCGGCGGGACCGGTAGTCGAGGAGCTGGTCCAGGTCGAAGGTCGCGACGACCTCGCTCTCCAGGTTCTCCAGGAGGTTCTCCCGGGAGAGCTGGATCGCGCTGCCCGCGTCGACGAACCCGGTGAGCGCCTGGATGAGCACCGGGCCGTCCAGGGCCGGCAGCTCGCCGGCCACGTCGTAGAGCCCGTGTGGGTCGAGCACGCTGCGGACCTCCTCGAAGACGATGCCCGCTGACGCGGGCTTTCCGCTGGGAACAGCGAGGCCGGGGAGTTCATTCCGGACCGCTGCGGGACCATGCCCGAATCATGGCGTACGAACAGCGCCCGTCAGGCGTGCCGCAGTGGATCGTGCCGGATTTCCGACGCTGCCCGCGCTGTGGCGGTGAACACGAAAAGTTCCCGGGTACGAGCAACCGACGTGCGCCCGGTCGCCACTATGGGGGTAGGTCGCCGCCTCGCCCCCCAGGAGTGATCGTTGAGCCAGCACCCGGTACCGGTCTCCCCGCCCACCGACGACACCTCCGTCCCGCCCGGCACCCTCTGGTCCCGGATGAAGGCCGACCCGCAGTACGCCGCCGAGCACCTCGCGCTGGACGCCGTCCGCCGGCTCGGCCCGGAAGCGGCCGGCTGGGCCGCCCGGATCCGCGCCGACCGCCCCGGCATCACCCCGGACGAGCTGGCCGGCCTGGCCGTCAAGCACTTCACCACACTGGCCCGCCTCTCCGGCGCGGTCTCCGGCGCGGCCGGCCTGCCCGGCGCGGTGCTCGACGTCGGTGTGCTGGCCTGGACCCAGGCCCGGATGGTGCTGCACATCGCCGCGGCGTACGACGCCGAACCGGCCGCACCGGAGCGCGCCACCGACCTGCTGGTCCTGCAGCGGGTGCACAAGGTGGCCGAGACCGCGCGGACCGCGCTCGGGGTGGCGGCCGGCCGGGAACGCGCCAGCCGGATCTTCACCGGCTCGCAGGGCGGCCCGCTCGGCGGGACGCTGCTCAAGCTCAGCCTCAAGCTCGCCCAGATGGCCGGAGTGCGCGCGGCCCGCAAGATGTTCGCCAAACTCGTGCCGGGCGCCGGCGTGGTGCTCGGCACCTGGGTGAACTCGGCCGCCACCAAGGACCTGGCCCGCCGGGCACGGGAGCACTACGCGGCCCGGTGAGCGGCGCGGAGTGATCGGGTAGCGGCCGGGTAGCGGCCGGGCGGATGCACTAAGTCCCCGGTGCGTCCGCCCGAACCTGAAGGACGTGCTGGGGATTCGGAAAGCCACCGCCGTCATTCTGCCCATGATCGCCGGGCCGCTGCTGCTGGCGGCCTGCGCCTCGACACCGGCCCCGCAGGCCGCGCCGTCGCCGAGCGGCACGGCCTGGCTGCTGATCGCCACCGGCAGCGTCACCCCGTCGCCCACGGTGACGTTCGCGCCGCGGGCCACCTCGGCCGCCGTCACGCTGTCGCCGACCACGTCGCCGTCGCCCACCCCGCGGCCGAGCGGCACCTCCTGCAACCCGGGTACGTACCTGGGTGGCGCGATCAACGGGATGACGGTCACCACGAGCAAGACCACTGCCGTGGTGAAGTGGTACAACCCGGGCGGCCGGACGCTGGTCCAGTATCGGATCATCGCGGTCAGCGAGGACCTGGTGACCGGCCCGCAGCCGGAGGTGCCCGGGTGGATCACCGTCACCCCGACCGGGTGCGGCTGGATGACCGCCACGGTGACCGGTCTCACCCCGGCGACACCGTACGTTTTCTCGGTCGACGGGGTCTGGACCAGGGAAGGTCTGGACGGCACGTACGCCGCCACGGTGGCACGGTCGAGAGTCACCAGTACGGCCTGAACTAAGGTTTCCGGCCATGGAGAGCATCGTCGACACGGTCGTACTGGTGGCGATCGCGGTCGTCGGGGCGGCTCTCGCGCGCCGGCTGGGTTTCGTGGCGCCCCTGGTCCTGCTGGTGGCCGGGCTCGCGCTGTCGTACGTACCGGAGTTTCCGGAGGCGCACCTGGAGCCGGAGCTGGTCCTGATCGGGATCCTGCCGCCGTTGCTCTACGTGGCCGCCCTGCAGACCTCGGTGCCCGCGTTCCGGCTCGCGCTGCGGCCGATCCTGCTGCTCGCGGTCGGGCTGGTGCTGCTCAGCGCGTTCGTGATCGGGTTCGCCGTCCATTGGCTGCTCCCGCAGGCGCCGCTGGCGGCCTGCATCGCACTCGGCGCGATCGTCGCGCCGCCGGACGCGGTATCGGCCACCGCGATCGCCCGCCGGGTCGGCCTGCCCCGCCGGGTGGTCACCATCCTGGAGGGCGAGAGCCTGCTCAACGACGCCACCGCGCTGGTGCTGGTGCGGGTGTCGGTGGGCGCGCTGTCCGGCATCGGTGTCGGGTTCTGGGACATCACCGGCCAGGTGGCCCTCAAGGCCGGCGGCGGCCTGGCGATCGGCATGGTCGCCGCGGTCGGCGCGGCCAAGCTGCACAAGTGGATCGAGGATTCGCTGCTGGACGACGCGGTGTCGCTGCTCACCCCGTTCGTCGTGGTGATCGTCGCGGAGGAGCTGGGCGCGTCCAGCGTGGTGGCCGTGGTGATCGCCGGGCTGTACCTCGGGCACCGGATCCCGTACCTGCTCTCGGCCACCTCCCGGCTGCAGATGGACGCGGTCTGGCGGCTCACCACGTTCCTCCTGGAGGGGGTGGTGTTCCTGCTGGTCGGCCTGCAGCTGCGGTCGGTGCTGCAGAGCATCGAGACCGACTGGGCCACCACGGTGCAGGTCACCTCGCTGGTCTTCGGCGCGCTGGTGCTGCTCCGGTTCGTCTGGATGTACCCGGCCACGTACCTGGCCCGGCTGATCCCGCGGGTCCGCAACCGGGAGGCCCGCCCGCCGATCACCGTCCCGACCGTGATCGCCTGGGCCGGGATGCGCGGCGTGGTCACCCTGGCCGCCGCGCAGACCCTGCCCCCGCTCACCCAGAAGGACGTCCCGTACTACCCGCGGGAGCTGTTCATCTTCATCGCGTTCGCGGTCATCGTGCTCACCCTGCTGCTGCAGGGCACCACGCTGCCCGCCCTGGCCAAGGCGCTCGGGGTGCGCGAGGACACCAGCGCCCAGGACGCCCTGGCCGAGGCCGGAGTGCAGCACTCGGCCAGCCGGGCCGCGCTCGAGGCCCTCGAGGTGCACGCGGACGGCGCGCCCGCCTCGGTGGTCGACAGGTTGCGTGGTCTGGTGGAGAGCCGGTCCAACAACGCCTGGGAGCGGCTCGGCAATCAGCGTGACGAAACACCCTCGGTGGCGTACGGGCGGCTCCGGCGCGAGATGATCAGAGCTGAACGGCACGTCTTCAAGATCGCCCGGAACGAGGGGCGGATCCCGGAGGAGGTGCTGGTCCGCGCCCAGCGCGAGCTCGACCTGGAAGAATCCCAGCTGCGACGGAGTGAAGAGTGAGCTGCCAGCATCTCAAGGAGTCCGGCGAGCCGGAACCGCAGAGCGCCTACGCCGGGGGCTGCCCGCAGTGCGTGGCCAGTGGTCACGAGGACTGGGTCCACCTGCGGCTCTGCCTCAGCTGCGGTCTGGTCGCCTGCTGCGACTCGTCGCCGCGCCAGCACATGTCCGCCCACCACGCGCAGACCGGTCACCCGGTGATGCGGTCGTTCGAGCCGGGCGAGACCTGGCGCTGGTGCTACGAGGACGAACAGCTCGGCTGAGGCGTCACACGCTCGCGGTGGCGATCAGCTGTTCCAGGGCGGCGGTCGTGACGACGGGCGGGCGGGCCCCGGCGTAGACCGCGGCGGTCTGCGCGGCGATCGCCGGCCAGTTGTAGTCGTCGCGGACCCGGAGCCGGGCCTGCCAGGCCATGGCCCGGGTGTGCTCGCGGTCGGCCAGCACCCCGGCGACCGCGCCGGCCAGCGCTGCCGGATCACCCGGCGGGAAGCGCACCCCGGTCACCCCGTGCTCGACGATCTCGGCCAGGCCGCCGGTCGACGACACCGCGACCGGTGCGCCGGCCGCGGCCGCCTCCAGGGCCACCATCCCGAACGGCTCGTAGACGCTCGGCACCACGTAACAGTCCGACGCCGCCATCAGGGCGGTCAGATCGTGGCCGGTCAGGAATCCGGCGAAGGCCACGGCGGGCCCGGCGAGACGTTCGAGCTCTTTCCGGTACGGCCCGTCGCCGGCGATCACCACCCGCAGCCGTGGGAAGCGTTCCCGCAGCTCGGGTACGGCGGCGAGCAGATGCTGCACACCCTTCTCGTAGACCAGCCGGCCGGCGAAGCTGACCAGCTGCGCGTCCGGCCCGGCGTACGTGGCGCGGGCCGCGGTGACCGCCCGCGGCCGGGCTCGCCAGCGCAGCGCGTCCACCCCGTTGCGGACCACCTCGGTGCGCTCCACCGGCACGCCGAACAGCCGGGTCACCTCGTCCCGCATGTACTCCGAGCAGACGATCACCCGGTCCGCCTCGGCGCACAGCCAGCGCTCGATCTCGTCGATGGTCCGGTTGTGCGCGTCCGGCAGCCAGCCCTGGTGCCGGCCGGACTCGGTGGCGTGGATCGTGGCGACCAGCGGGACGTCCAGGTGGTCGCGCAGGGTCACGGCGGTGTGCGCGACGAGCCAGTCGTGTGCGTGGATCACGTCGTACCGGGTGCGGTGCGCGGCGGCGGACCGGACCGCGTGCAGGGCGGCCCGGGTGAGCGCGTGGTTGAACGCGGTGGCCCAGGTCAGGAAGTCGCCGCCGGTCACCTCGACGGAGGGCGGGTCCTCGGCGGCGCGGATCACCCGGACGCCCTCGGCGTACTCCTCGGAGAGCGCGCCGGGCGCCTGCCGGGTCACCACTGTCACCTCGTGCCCGGCCGTCACCAGGGCGCCGGCCAGCGCGTGCACGTGCCGCCCGAGCCCGCCGACCAGCAGCGGCGGGTACTCCCAGGAGAGCATCAGGATCCGGCTCACGGCGTGTGCCTCGTTTCGACTCGGAGGGTTTCGGCGACCGCGAGGGCGTCGAACGGGCGGCCCAGGGCGCGGTGCGGCGCGTCGCCGTGCACCGCCTCGCCGATCGAGCCGACGCCGCACTCGGTCAGGTGGGCGGCGAGGCCGTCGAGCAGGCCGTCGACCGGGTGGCCGGTGGCCGCGCAGGCGTCCGCGTAGGCGCCGATCAGCCACGGCCGGACCAGGCCCTGTTCGGGGTGGGCGCCGTCGTAGCCGTATTCGTCCGGTGCGAGGGTGCGCAGCCCGAGCGGGGTGAGCAGGGCGTCGCCGGCGGCCCGGACCGCGGTGCCGGCGTTGCCGCGCATCGGCGCGTGCGGCAGGGACCAGCCGAACAGCTGGTAGGGCCGCAGCGTCGGGTCGTCGTGCTGGGTGCCCGCGCCGAGCGGGTACGGCGCCGCCGGCCCCTCGACCACGTCGTGCAGCCACCCCTCGGGCGCCGGGAACCGCCGCAGGAACGACTCCCGCGCCCGGGCGTGCTTGCCCCGCGGCTCGCTGTCGTCCCGCCCGCCGTCCGCGAGCAGATCCGCGAGCGCGGCCAGCGCGTTCACCCACAGCGCGTTGATCTCCACCAGCTTCCCGCTGCTCTGGCTGGTCCTCAGGGGTCCCTCCGGCTGCCGGAGGCACCCCTGGCAGCCAGCCGCTGCCTGGTCCTGACCGCCCGCCGGGTCCCGGCACTGGCTGGTTGTCAGGGGTGTCTCGAGGGGCCGGAGGCACCTCTGAGAGCCGGCCACTGCCTGGTGCGGACCGCTGGCCGGGTCCCGGTGCTGGCTGGTGTTCAGGGGTGCCTCGACGCCGTCGAGGCACCCCTGGCAGCCGGCCGCGAGGGTGAGCAGGCCGTCGGCCGGGTCGAGGGTGAGCGGGGAGTCGCCGCTGAGGGACTGGCGGAGGAGGCGGCCGAGGGGGACGGCGAGGCGGCGGGCCAGGTCGCTGTCGCCGGTGCGGGTGACGTGGCGGTCGGCCGCGTGCACCAGCCAGAGCGGGGCGTCGAGCGCGCTGACCGGGCGCTCGGCCGCGGCGAGCAGCAGGTCCCGGCCCTCGTCGGCGCGGCCGGTGTCCAGGAAGAGGCCCTCGTAGGCGGCGAGCGACGCGGGCGCGCCGGACCACGGATAGCCGTCGGCCAGCGCCGGCCCGTCCGGTCCACGGATCACGAAGGTGTCCGCGGCCAGGGCGAGAGTCCCCGCGTACCCCTCGGCTTTGGCAGTGGTGACCAGGCGATGCGCCCGGTCGCGCGCGGCGGCCAGGACCACCCGCGGCGCCGGCGGCCGGTCGGCGAGGTCACCGGCCCACGCCGAGATCTCCAGGGTCTCGCCGGCGGCGGCCGACCGGTGGAACGAGCCGGCCAGCCAGAGGTCCTCGACCCGCGAGCCGGTACGCGCGCCCAGATGCCACTGCCCGGTGCCCTGCCAGCCCGGCCCGGCCAGCCGGTACGCACCCTCGACGATCACCCCGTCGGCGACCGGTTCGATCCGCAGCGCCGGCCCGTCGGCCCGCCGGGTGCCGGCCGCCTCGCGCCAGGTGCACATGGCGGCGGCGGTGAGGCCGACCGGGCCGGGCGCGCTGAGCACCCGGTGGACCACCGCGAGCGAGGGACGCAGCGCCAGCTCGCGTTCGATCACCACGTCGCCGATCCGCCAGCGCCAGCGCGGCAGCCCGTCGGCCATCGTGAACGTCTCCAGCAGACGGTGCCCGGCCGGGTCGAGCGCCCCGGACTCCCACGCATGGGTGTAGAGCGGCACTTTCGCGCCTGTGTGAAGCGTCACGGTGAGGTCGAGCGCGGCCAGGGCCACGTGCGGTGCCCGGCCGGGTCCGGCGACGGCCAGCAGCGCGTGTTCCGGACGGGTCCGCAGGCCGCTCACGGTGCCGGTGGCCCAGCCGCCGAGACCGTCGGTGACCAGCCATTCCCGGCCGGTTCCGGCGTCTTCGCCAGGGGTGCCGCAGAGCTGCGGCCCGAAGGTCAGGGGATCAATCCGCGGCACGTCGCCTCTATGCTCGAATTCGGAACACGCTAAAGCCCCTTAGGGGGATAAAATGCTCTTAACCGGACAGTCGGGCCGACGGTATCAGTCCCCTCCGCGAGAATGAACCATGACGCGGCCGGGCAGGATTAGACGTTCCTGCGGGTGGGCATCAACCGCGGGGCCGGTCGTGACTGACCGTGGGCCGAGGGGAGCGCAATACATGCAGGTCTGGCCTGGTCACCGGTACCCGTTGGGGGCGACCTACGACGGGACGGGCACCAACTTCGCGATCTTCTCCGAGGTGGCCGAGGCGGTGGAGCTGTGCCTCTTCGACGCCACCGGGAACGAGCGCAAGGTGTTGCTGCACGAGCAGGACGCGTTCGTCTGGCACGCGTACCTGCCCGGCGTGGAGCCGGGACAGCGGTACGGCTACCGGGTCTACGGGCCGTACGAGCCGCACCGCGGGCTGCGCTGCAACCCGCACAAGCTGCTGCTCGACCCGTACGCGCGGGCGATCGACTCGGACATCGTCTGGCACCCGTCGATGTACGCGTACGAGATGGGCAACCCGGACCAGATGTCGGACCTGGACTCGGCGCAGTACATGCCGAAGGCCGTGGTGGTGAACCCGTACTTCGACTGGGGCAACGACCGCCGGCCGGACATCCCGTACCACCACTCGGTGATCTACGAGACCCACGTCAAGGGTCTGACCCAGCGGCACCCGGACATCCCCCGGGACATGCGCGGGACGTACTCGGCGATCGGGCACCCGGCGACCATCGAGCACCTGAAGAGCCTCGGCGTGACCGCCGTCGAGCTGATGCCGGTGCACCAGTTCGTGCACGACAACCGGCTGGACGACCTGGGCCTGCGCAACTACTGGGGCTACAACACGCTGGGCTTCTTCGCGCCGTACCACGGGTACTCGTCGACCGGCACGCTCGGCCAGCAGACCCAGGAGTTCCGCGGCATGGTGAAGGCCCTGCACGCGGCCGGGATGGAGGTCATCCTGGACGTGGTCTACAACCACACCGCGGAGGGCAACCACCTCGGGCCGACGCTCTCGCTGAAGGGCATCGACAACCGGACGTACTACCGGCTGGTCGAGGACCAGCCGCAGTTCTACATGGACTACACCGGCACCGGGAACAGCCTGAACGTGCGCAGCCCGCAGAGCCTGCAGCTGATCATGGATTCGCTGCGCTACTGGGTGACCGAGATGCACGTCGACGGTTTCCGGTTCGACCTGGCGTCCACCCTGGCCCGGGAGTTCTACGACGTGGACCGGCTGTCCACGTTCTTCGAGGTGGTCCAGCAGGACCCGGTGGTCGGCCAGGTCAAGCTGATCGCCGAGCCGTGGGACGTCGGGCCGGGCGGCTATCAGGTCGGCAACTTCCCGCCGAACTGGACCGAGTGGAACGGCAAGTACCGGGACACGGTCCGCGACTTCTGGCGCGGTGAGCCGGCCACCCTGGCCGAGTTCGCCAGCCGGATCACCGGCTCCGCCGACCTCTACCAGGACGACGGCCGCAAGCCGTTCCACTCGATCAACTTCGTCACGGCGCACGACGGGTTCACGCTCAACGACCTGGTCAGCTACAACGACAAGCACAACGAGGCGAACGGCGAGGAGAACCGGGACGGCGAGAGCCACAACCGGTCCTGGAACAGCGGCATCGAGGGTCCGACCGACGACCCCAAGGTGCTCGAGCTGCGCGCCAAGCAGCGCCGGAACTTCCTGGCCACGCTGATGCTCAGCCAGGGCGTGCCGATGATCTCGCACGGCGACGAGCTGGGCCGGACCCAGCAGGGCAACAACAACGCGTACTGCCAGGACGACGAGATCAGCTGGATCGACTGGGAGAACGCCGACGAGCAGCTGCTGGACTTCGCCCGCAAGCTGACCGCGTTCCGGCACCGCCACCAGGTGTTCCAGCGCCGCCGGTTCTTCACCGGCCTGCCGGTCACCGCGCGCGGCGGCGGCGACCCGCTGCCCGACCTGGAGTGGTTCACCCCGGACGGCCGGCAGATGGCCGGCGACGACTGGGGCAACGACTTCGGCCGGGCGGTCGCGTTGTTCGTCAACGGCGAGGGCATCCGGGAACGCGGCCAGTACGGCCAGCGCCACGTGGACAGCTCGTTCCTGCTCTTCTTCAACGCGCACGACGCGCCCATCGAGTTCGCCACGCCTCCCCCGGAGTACGGGGAGAAGTGGGAGAAGGTCATCGAAACCGCCGAGCCGTCCCCGGATCGCCCGTCGGTCGTGGAGGCCGGCCACAGGCTCTGGGTGCCGGACCGGTCCCTCATCGTGCTGGACAGGACGAACTGATGCCCCCGAGAAGTACCTACCGAGTGCAGGTCCGCCCCGACTTCCCGTTGAAGGCCACCGCCGAGCTCGCCGACTACCTGGCCGACCTCGGGGTCAGCCACCTCTACACCGCGCCGCTGCTGACCGCGACGCCCGGCTCGGAGCACGGCTACGACGCCGTCGACCACACCCAGGTCAGCCCGGACCTGGGCGGCGGCGAGGGGCTGCGCTCGCTGAGCACCGCGCTGAAGGCCGCCGGGCTGGGCCTGGTCGTGGACATCGTCCCGAACCACGCCGGCGTCGGCGTGCCGAAGGCCAACCCGACCTGGTGGGACGTGCTCAAGCGCGGCCAGGAGTCGGCCTACGCGGCGTACTACGACATCGACTGGTCGCGCGGGCGGCTGCTGCTGCCGGTGCTGGCCGACGAGCCCGACGCGCTCGACCACCTGAGTGTCGAGGGCGACGAGCTGGTCTACTACGACAAGCGGTACCCGATCGCCGAGGGGACCGGCGGCGGCACGCCCCGCGAGGTGCACGACCGGCAGCACTACGAGCTGGTCAACTGGACCCGGGGCGACAAGGAGCTGAACTACCGGCGGTTCTTCGCGATCGTCGAGCTGGCCGCGCTGCGCGTCGAGGACCCCGAGGTGTTCGCCGCCACGCACGCCGAGATCCTGCGCTGGGTCGACGAGGACATGGTGGACGGCATCCGGGTGGACCACCCGGACGGGCTGCGCGACCCGGCCGGCTACTTCGAGCGGCTGCGCGCGGCGGCGCCGCAGACCTGGCTGGTGGTCGAGAAGATCCTCGAGCCGGGCGAGCAGCTGCCCCGCTGGCCGGTCGACGGCACCACCGGGTACGACGCGATGGCCGAGGTCAACGGCGTGTTCGTGGACCCGGGCACCGAGCCGTTCTTCGACACGCTCGATCACTACCTGACCGGGGCGACCACGTCGTACCAGGATCTGGTGCACCAGACCAAGCACACGGTCGCGACCACGCTGCTCGCGGCGGAGCTCGACCGGCTGGCCACCCTCGCGCCGGAGATCGACGGTGCGGCGCGCGGCCTCGCCGAGCTGGCCGCCTGTTTCCCGGTCTACCGGTCCTACCTGCCGGCCGGTGTCCGGCACCTCGCCCAGGCGCGGTCCGAGGCCGGGCGGCGTCGTCCGCAACTGATCAGCGTGCTCGATCAGCTGACCAGTCGGCTGCGCAACCCGAAGGACGAGCTGGCCATAAGG
Source organism: Actinoplanes awajinensis subsp. mycoplanecinus (assembly GCF_001509495.1). Classification (NCBI taxonomy): domain Bacteria; kingdom Bacillati; phylum Actinomycetota; class Actinomycetes; order Micromonosporales; family Micromonosporaceae; genus Actinoplanes; species Actinoplanes awajinensis. Next base: position 197,469 of record NZ_LLZH01000167.1, read on the forward strand.
TTCCAGCAGTTCACCGGCGCGGTGATGGCCAAGGGCGTGGAGGACACCGCGTTCTACCGCTGGACCCGGTTCGTGGCGCGCAACGAGGTGGGCAACGACCCGACCGATTTCGGCGTCACCCGGGACCGGTTCCACGAGGCCGCCGAGACCCGGCAGCGGGACTGGCCGGCCGCGATGACGTCGCTGAGCACCCACGACACGAAACGTTCCGAGGACGTCCGGGCCCGGCTCGCGGTGCTCTCCGAGGTGCCCGGCGACTGGACCGAGGTGGTCCGCCGCTGGACCCGGGTCGCTCCGCTCCCGGACCCCGCGCTGGCCCATCTGATCTGGCAGGTCGCGGTGGGTGCGTGGCCGCTGTCCAAAGAGCGACTTCTTGCGTACGCCGTGAAAGCGGCCCGGGAGGCCGGCGCCGCGACGACCTGGCAACATCCCGACGAGGGCTTCGAGGCCGCCCTCCGCGAGATGGTCGACAAGATCTACGACGACCCCGCGCTGCACCGCGAGGTGTCCGATTTTGCCGCCTCGATCACGCCGCCCGGCTGGTCCAACTCGCTGAGTCAGAAGCTCGTGCAGCTGACCATGCCCGGCGTGCCGGACGTGTACCAGGGCACCGAGCTGTGGGACTACTCGCTCGTCGACCCGGACAACCGGCGGCCCGTCGACTTCGGCGCCCGCCGTGACCTGCTGGCCCGCCTGGACGACGGCTGGCAGCCGCCGGTGGACGAGACCGGCGCGGCGAAGCTGCTCGTGGTCAGCCGCACACTGCGCCTGCTGAAGCAGCGGCCCGAGCTGTTCACCGGCTACCGGCCGGTCTTCGCCGAGGGGGTCAACGGCGAGCACGTGCTCTCCTTCGACCGCGGCGGCGTGGTGGCGGTGGCCACCCGGCTGCCGGTGGGATTGTCACGCCACGGGGGATGGCGGGACACCCACCTGTCACTCGAAGGCCACAGTTGGACGGAAGTGTTCACGAATGCCAGCTACGGTGGCGATCGCCTGGCTGTCGCCGAGCTGCTACAGACCTATCCCGTCGCGCTTCTGGTGAAAGAATGACTACCTTCGAGGTATGGGCGCCGGAGAAGTCGCCCCAGCTGCGCCTGGACGACCAGGTGCACCAGATGGAGTCCACCGACGGCGGGTGGTGGCGACTCGACGTGCCGTCGGCCGGCCCGGGAACGGACTACTCCTACGTCCTGCCCGACTTCGCGACCCCGGTGCCCGACCCGCGTTCGGCCTGGCAGCCGCAGGGTGTGCACGGGCCCAGCCGGGTCTACGACCACGACGCGTTCGCCTGGACCGACCGGGCCTGGACCGGCCGGCAACTGCCCGGCGCGGTGCTCTACGAGCTGCACATCGGCACGTTCACGCCGGCCGGCACGTTCGACTCGGCGATCGAGCGGCTCGACCACCTGGTCGCCCTCGGTGTCGACCTGGTCGAGCTGCTGCCGGTCAACGCGTTCAACGGCCAGCACAACTGGGGCTACGACGGGGTCTGCTGGTTCGCGCCGCACGAGGCGTACGGCGGGCCGGACGGGCTGAAGCGGTTCGTCGACGCCGCACACGCCAAGGGGCTGGGCGTGGTGCTCGACGTGGTCTACAACCACTTCGGGCCGAGCGGGGCGTACGCGCCGATGTTCGCGCCGTACCTGAGCGCCGGCGCCAACACCTGGGGCAGCTCGCTGAACCTGGACGGGCCGGAGTCCGGTGAGGTGCGCCGGTACATCGCCGACAGCGTGCTGATGTGGCTGCGCGACTACCACATCGACGGCCTGCGGCTGGACGCCGTGCACGCGCTGCACGACGAGGGCGCCGAACACCTGCTGGAGCAGCTCGCGGTCGAGGTGGAGTCGCTCTCCACCGCGCTGCGCCGGCCGCTCTCGCTGATCGCCGAGTCCGACCTGAACGACCCCAAGCTGATCACCCCGCGCGAGGCCGGCGGGTACGGCCTGCAGGCCCAGTGGGACGACGACGTGCACCACGCGCTGCACTCGCTGCTCACCGGGGAACGCCAGGGGTACTACGGGGACTTCGGGTCGCTGGACTGCCTGCGTACCGTGCTGGAGGGCGCGTTCTTCCACGCCGGCACGTGGTCGTCGTTCCGCGGCCGCAGGCACGGGCGCCCGGTCGACCGGCAGCGCACCGCAGGCCACCGGTTCGTGGCGTTCCTGCAGAACCACGACCAGATCGGCAACCGGGCGATCGGCGACCGGCTCACCGCCACGCTGTCGCCGGCGCTGCTCAAGGTCGGCGCGACGCTGCTGCTCACCTCGCCGTTCACGCCGATGCTGTTCATGGGCGAGGAGTGGGGGGCGAGCAGCCCCTGGCAGTTCTTCACCAGCCACCCCGAGCCGGAGCTGGCCGCGGCGGTGCAGAACGGCCGCCGGCGCGAGTTCTCCCGGCACGGCTGGGACGAGGCCGACGTGCCCGACCCGCAGGATCCGGCCACCTTCGAGCGGTCCAAGCTGGACTGGTCCGAGCTGGGCAAGCCGGGGCACGCGGACATGTTCACGCTGTACCAGCGACTGATCAAGCTGCGCCGCGAGGTGCCCGACCTGACCGATCCGTGGCTGTCCGAGGTCGAGGTGTGGCACGGCGACCAGTTCGTGGTGATCCGGCGCGGGCGGCACGCGGTGGCGGCGAACCTGGCGTCCACCGCGCAGACGGTGAGCCTGCGGGCGGTGCCGTCGGCGGTGCTGCTGGCGACGGCCGAGGGCGTGGTGCTGGAGCGCGACCGGGTGGTGCTGCCGCCGGAGAGCGCCGTGGTGGTCCGCACCTCCCGCTGACGGGTTTCCGGGGTGTCTCCGCAGCGCGGAGGCGCCCCTGGCGGCGCGCTTCGGGCCCGGTGGCGGGCGGGCCTCGCGTGAGACCACCACGGGACGCGGCTTGTAGCCTGCGGACGGCCGCTCCGTATTCGTACCGAAAAGGGGTTTGGTGGAAGGCGAGCCGCGCGTCGCGCAGCGGGTGGTGACCGGGGCGATCCGCGCGTATCGGAAAGTGTCGCCGCGGCTGCCGACCCGATGCCGATTCGAGCCGACGTGCAGCGCTTACGCACTGACCGCCATCGACCGGTACGGCGTGCGCAAGGGGCTGCGGCTGGCGGCCGGGCGGCTGATCCGATGTGGTCCGCGCGTCCCTTTCGGTACCGGGGACCCCGTTCCGTGACGTGATGGTGGCACCATGGCCCCGACCGCGAGAGTTGGGGGAGGGCCATGGGGGACAGTGCGGAGGATTCCGGGGGAGCCGAGGCTCCTGGTGGCGCCCCGCCGCGGGTGGGCCCGCTGCTGAGCGGTGCGCTGCGCGGTGACGTCCCGCCGCAGATCCGCCGGGTCTGGAAACTGCGCCGGCGGACCGTTGAGGACATCGCGGCCCGGGACATCGCGGTGCAGGAAGCCGTCGACGAGGGACGGATGCCGCAGCCCCTGCCGCTGGCACCGGCCTCGGAGACCGACGCGTCGCCGCAGCCGATGCCGGATCGGCCGGAGCGGTTCACCATGGCCGCGTTCCGGCTGGCGGCGCTCGGGCTGGCGCTGGTGCTGGCGGTCGGGCTGACCATGGTCCGGCTGCTGGTGGGCGGGCCGCCGTCGCTCGCCGAACTGCGCGCGCAGTCCGGGGTGGACAGCTGGCCGGTGCTGACCGTCGGGGTCAAGGACGACCAGTACGGGACCGCCTACCACGACCCGGCGACGGATATCTGGTCCGGGTTCGACATCGACATCGCCTACATGATCGCCGAGGATCTCGGGTTCGGCCGTGACCGGGTGAAGTTCTACGGCATGGAGTCCGAGGACCGGGCCCGGATGCAGGCGACCGACGAGAACGGCGCGCGGGTCCCGGTCAAGATGGTGATCGCGAGTTACAGCATCACCAAGGATCGCGAGGACATGGCCGGGGTGACATTTTCCCAGGCTTACCTCTACACCGAGCAGTCCGTCATCACGCTGAAGGGCCACAAGGCGGTCTCGTCGCTCGAAGACCTGCGGGGCCAGGACGTCTGCACGCTCTCCACCTCGACCAGCGAAGCCGCGCCGAAGCAATTCGGCGCCAACGTGTTCCGGAAGAACCGGGTCCGGGAGTGCTTCGCGATGCTCGACAAGGGTGAAGTCGACGCGGTCAGCACGGACGCGGCGATCCTGGCCGGGTGGCAGGCGAAGTTCCCGAAGAAGTACGAGCACTGGGACTTGGGCCTGGACCCGACCGAGGCGTGGGGCGTCAACGTGGGGGAGAACCCGGCGCTGAAGAAGCTCGTGGACATCACGCTGTACCGGTCGTACCGGGACTCCCGCGACGACCGGTGGGAGAAGGCCTACGAGAACAACCTGCAGGTCGAGGTGGCCGAGAACGGGACCACGCCGATCGCGGTGGCCGAGCAGCCCCGGGTGGTCCGTCCGGACGTGCGGGAACTCCCGTGGGAGGACCTGCTGCAGTGAGCGACATCTTTGTTCCCGGGCCGGTGATCGCGCCGCGGCGGCGGCGGTCGCAGCTGAACTGGCTGCTCACCGTGCTGCCCGCGTTCCCGCTGATGCTGCTGGTGCTGCGGCTCTGGTATCTCAGCCGGCAGGACCTGCCGACCATGCTGCTGCTGGTCCAGTACATCAACCCGCTCGGCATGGTCAGCGCCCTGTTCATCACGCTCAGCTGGGCCGTCCCCGCGGTGATCCTGACCCTGCGGGTGCTCGGCGGCATCCTGCTGGTGAGCAAGCCGGAGGACGCCGGGCGCTCGCCGATCTCGATCGCCGCGCTGCGGATGCCGGACTGGGTGGTGCTGATCGCCATCATGATCGCCGCCTTCACCTGGCAGCTGCGGCTGCTGCCCACCCTGGAACTGATGATCGTCGCGGTGCTCGGCCTCACCGCGGTGCAGCGGCTGCGTGCCGAGCCCTGGCTGATGCGCTGGATCACCCTGGGCGTGCCGATCCTCACCGGCGCGCTCGTCCTGATCTTCGTGTGGCCGGGGGTGGTCGCCGCGGTGCGCGGCGGCGACTACGGCACGGCCCTGATGCTCGCGGTCCCGCCGCTGCTCGGCCCGCTGTTCACCGGCCCGGTGCCGGCCCGCTGGGCGCGGCTGGTCACCCACTGGCCGGCGGTCGGCGCGGCCCTCGCGCTGCCGATCGTGATCGGCGTGACGTTCCTGCGCGCGCCGGTGCTGCCCAGCAGCGCGATCGAGGTCGGCCCGGCGGGCGAACCGGCCCGTGAGGTGATCCGCGGCCAGCTGATCGCGGTCGACGACACCTCGACGACCATGCTGCAGCCCGGCGGCGAGGTGATCTTCATCCCGAACGGCGAGGTGCAGTCCAAGACGCTCTGCCCCGAGCCGGTGAATCCGCCGGAGAGCGCGGTGGCGGTCCGCGGCTGGGCGGTGGAGGAATCAGTACTGGAATGGATCGCGCCGACACGGAAGGTGACTGAAATCGATCCCAGGTGCCTGGGACGGCCCCGTGACCGGGCCGGAGAGTAGTTTGAGCAACGACATGTGCGACATGCCGCCTACCACGTGCAGACAGCCAGCCATCGACCTGGCAGGCTGCACGCCATGACCTTGCACCTGCGGTGGGCGGCCGTCACCGACCAAGGACACGTCCGGAGCAACAACGAGGACGGTCACTACGCCGGTGATCGGCTTCTCGTTGTCGCCGACGGCATGGGCGGCATGGCCGCCGGCGATCTGGCCAGCCGGATCACCGTGGAGTCCATGGAATCGCTCGACGCGCCGATCGACACCGAACATCAGATGGACGCGCTGCACAAAGGGCTGGAACTGGCCAACCGGCGGATCGCCGAGACGGTGGCCGCCGACCCCTCGCTGCAGGGTATGGGCACCACGCTGACGGCAGTGCTCTTCAACGGCGAGCGGGCGGCGATGGCCCACGTCGGCGACTCCCGGGCGTACCTGCTCCGCGACGGACGGCTGAACCAGCTGACCAAGGACGACACGTACGTCCAGATGCTGGTCGACCAGGGCCTGATCAAGCCGGAGGAGGCGGCCGCGCACCCGCGGCGCGCCGTCGTCACCCGGGTGCTGCAGGGCGAGCCGGTCAGCCCGGCGTACGTCATCGTCGAGCCCCAGCCGGGCGACCGGTGGCTGCTCTGCAGCGACGGTCTCACCGGTGTGGTGACGGATGCGACCATCGAAGAAGAGATGCGTACCGTGCCCGACCCCAAGGCCTGCGCGGAGAGGCTCGTCGATCTCGCGTTGCGCGGTGGAGGCCCCGACAATGTCACGGTCGTCATCGCCGACGTGACCGACGGGGACTGAGCCGGTATTTTCATCCGGCCGCGGGCCATCCGCGGCCCGGAGACTGGTGGTGATCACGACGGCGCGCTTGATCGGGACACTGGCGCTCACCCTCGCGGTGGTCGCGGTCGGTGAGCTCGTGGGTGCGCCCCGGCTCTACACCGACACCGCGCAACTCGCCGCGGGCGCGATCGCGGCCTGGGCCTGCCTGATCTCGGCGCGCAGCCGAGCCGGCATCCCACGCCACTGGCGGTGGCTCGCGGCCGGCGGGCTGGCCGCGTGGTCCTCGGTCCGGCTGTGGTGGGTGGTCCAGGACCTGACCGGCCAGGACCCCTTCGCCGACCGATCGATCTTCGACATCGGCTTCGTGGTGCTGCCCGGCTGCATGCTGATCGGGCTGCTCACCGTGGTCCGGACCCGGCCGCGGCCGATACCCACGTCGACCCGGCGCGACCAGGTGGCGTTGCTGATCGACGCCGTCCTGATCACCGGGTCGGTGCTGGCGCTGGGCTGGTCGACGGTCCCGGCCACGCTGCTGGACCGGATAGCCGCGTGGGACACGCTGGCCTGGTGGGCGGCCGCCTACCCGATCGCCGACCTGGTGCTGTTCGCCATGGTGGTGCTGCTGCTGACCACCCGGCCGGACTCGGCAGCCGGACGGCGGCCACTGGTCCTGATCGGGGCGGCACTCGTGGCGTTCGGGACGGCCGACAGCATCCGGCTGTTCGGGCTCGGCCCGTCCTGGCTGGAGGCCGCCGGGCACCTGCTCGGACCGGCGATGATCGCGCTGGCGGCGCTCAGCCCGGCGCGCCAGGTGCCGCTGCCACCGGATCGGACCACGGCGCAGCGGGACTGGTTCCACCTGCTGCTTCCGTACGTGCCGGTGCTGGTCACCGGGGTGGTGCTGCTCGCCCGGACGGCGACCGGGCACCCGCTGACGTCGTTCCAGGCGTACCTGGGCTGGCTCGGGCTGGGCCTGGTGGTGACCCGCCAGATGATCATCATTCTGGACAACGTGGTGCTGCTGAACCGGGTCGCCGAGACCCAGCGGCGGCTGCACCACCAGGCGTACCACGATCCGCTGACCGGGCTGGCGAACCGGGCGCTGTTCCGGGAACGGCTGGTCCTGGCGCTCGACTCCACCCAGCACCGGGGGACGCCGGTGGCAGTGCTCTTCGCCGACCTGGACGATTTCAAGCTGATCAATGACACGTACGGGCACGCGATGGGCGACCGGGTGCTGCACGCGATCGGGGAGCGGCTGCGCGCTTCGGTACGGCCGCAGGACCTGGTGGCGCGCCTCGGCGGCGACGAGTTCGCGGTCGTGCTGGACCAGAGCGACCTGGCGTGGCAGCAGGCGACGGCGGCCACCGAGCGGGGTGCGGTCTCCGCGCTGCGCCGGGTGGTGGGGCGGCGCGGGTACGTGCTGTCCGGCGCCGGGATCCGGGTGACCGGGGACGCCCGGGCCGGAGTGGGCCGGTGGCGTGGTGCCGGACGGGCGCCGGTGCCGCGGTCGCCGGGCCGCCGTCGTACCGATCTGGGGTCGCCGTTGCTTCCGGCGCTCTCCTCCTCGGCTGTCGTGAACGGGTCGGCGCCGGTGAACGCGTTGACCCCCGCGGCCTCGCCCGTCGTGCCTGCCTCGGCGGCCTCGCCTGCCTCGCCTGCCTCGGCGGCCTCGCCTGCGGACCTCGCGCCCTCCACCACGGCGGCCTCGCCGGCGGATCTGGCGGCTCTGGCCATCTCCGCGGAGGAGCGGGCGTGGGCGGCCGAGGCGGACGGGGTCGGCGAACGGGTGCTGGCCGCGCTCCGCGAGCCGTACCTGATCGACGGCCGCTCGGTGAGCGTCGGCGCCAGCATCGGCCTGGTCGCCGCGGAACCCGGCGACCGGCTCTCCGCCGACGTGCTGCTGCGCCGCGCCGACGCCGCGATGTACGCGGTCAAACGCCGCGGCAAGGGCGCCATGATCCGCTACACCGGCCGGGTGCACGGCCCGAACGCCGACCTCCCACGGCTGCTGGCCAACGCGCTCACCGGCGGCAGCCCGGCCGAGTCCGGCTTCGAGGTGCACTACCAGCCGATCGTCCGGCTCAGCGACCGCGCGACCGTCGCCGTCGAGGCGCTGGCCCGGTGGACCGACCCGGTCGCCGGCCCGGTCCACCCCGACGTCTTCGTCACCATGGCCGAACGCACCGGCCTGGTCTCCGCGATCGACGACTTCGTGCTGAACCAGGCCTGCGCGGACGCACAGGCCCTCGCCGACCGCTACGGCCGCCCGATCGCCGTGCACGTGAACGTCTCGGCCGGTCGTCTCGGCCAGCACGGTCTCGAGGACGCCGTCGACGCGGCCCTGGCCCGGCACGCCATGCCGCCGGAACGCCTGGTCGTGGAGATCACCGAGACGCTCCGGATCCCGGACCTGCCCCGCGCCGCCGCGGTGGTGGAACGGCTGCGCGCCCGCGGCGTCCGGGTCGCCCTGGACGACTTCGGCAGCGGCTACAACGCCCTGGCCCAGCTGCACGGCATGGCGGTGGACACGGTGAAGCTCGACTCCACCCTGACCGACGTGGACACGGCGCCGGACCGGGCCGGTGCGCTCTGCCGTTCGGTCATCGCCATCTGCGCCGAGCTGGGGATCACCGTGGTCGCCGAGGGCATCGAGACCGACGAGCGGGCCGCGGCGCTGGACGACCTGGGCTGCCCGCTCGGCCAGGGCTACCTCTTCGGCCCGCCGGCCCGCCTCGCGGACCTGGGCTGAGGCCCGGGTCGGTCGGCTGGTGCTCAGGGGTGCCTCACGTCCCGTGAGACACCCCTGAGCACCAGCCGGGGGGTCCTGGTCTTGGCTGGTCGTGAGGGGTGCCTCAGAACTCCTGAGGCACCCCTCACAACCAGCCGGGACCGCGCGGCGCGGGACCGCGCGGCGCGGGACCGCGCGGCGCGGGGTCAGCGGGAGCGGGGGTTCAGGCGGCGGGTCGGCGGGGCGGTCAGTGGGTCCTCGGGCCACGGATGGCGCGGATAGCGCCCGCGCAACTCCGCCCGGACCTGCGGATAACCCTGCCGCCAGAACGAGGCGAGGTCGCTGGTGACGGCGACCGGCCGCCCGGCCGGGGAGAGCAGGTGCAGCCGCACCGGAACCCGGCCGTCGGCCAGCCGGGGCGCGTCCTTCCATCCGAACGCCTCCTGCACCTTCACCGCCAGCACCGGCGCGGCCGGATCGGAGTAGTCGACCCGGACCTGCGAACCGCTGGGCACCGGCAGCCGTTCCGGGGCGACGTCGTTCAGGCGGCCGGCCACCGACCAGGGCACCCGCCGGCGCAGCGCCGAGGCCACGTCGAGTTTCGCCAGGTCGGCGCGGCGGCGTGCGGTGCCGAGATCCAGCCAGTCCTCCGCGTCGGCGAGCAGGGCCTCGTCGGAGACGTCCGGCCACGGCTCGCCGAGCGCGGCGTGCGCGAACGCCAGCCGGGCCCGCAGCTCCTCGGTGGCCCGGCTCCAGGTCAGCAGGCTGAGTCCGGTCGCCCGCAGCCCGGTGAAGAGTGCCTCACGCAGCGCGGCCGGCTTCGGGTCGGCGATCCGCCGGGTGGTCAGCGTGATCGCGCCGAGCCGCTGCACCCGCCGGGCCACCACGTCGCCGTCGATCCAGCCGATCTCGGTGTCCTCGCGGTACAGCGCGGCCGCCACCTCCCGAGCGGTGTCCTCGTCCAGAGGCGCGGCGCTGCGGATCCGCGCGGTGCGCGCCCCGGCGGTCCGGTCGGCGGAGGCGACCGCGAGCCAGGGCGTCCCGGCGAGCGCACTGGCCGGCGGAAGGTCGGCGGCGGTGCCACCGGCCATCAGGTATTCCCGGGCGCCCGGCTCCCGGGCCAGCGCGACCCGCTCGGGGAACGCCAGCCCGACCACCAGCCCGGTGGCCAGGTCGTCGGGAATCCGCGCCGCCGCGGAGTGCGTGGCTCTGCCGGCCCGCCCGGCCTCTCCCGGCGGCGCGGTCTCGGGCGGCGCGGCGGGGCCGGCGGTGGTCGCGGCTGGATCGGGGCTGGTGGCGGCGGTCAGGCGGCGGACCTCGGCCCGCCACGGCGACGTGTTCGCGGCGCGTGCCTGGCGCACCGCCCGCACCAGGTCGTCGGTGGTCGAGCCGGGATCGTCGAGGACCGCGATGATCTCGGCGGCCCGCCGGGCACCGACCAGGGTCGCGCCGTCCAGCAGGGCACGGGCCAGCCGCGGGTGCAGACCGGCACCGGCCAGCGCGCGGCCCCGCGCGGTGACCCGGCCCTCGTCGTCGACCGCGCCCAGGTCGTGCAGGGTGGCCACGGCGGCGCGCAGCGCCCCCGCCGGCGGCGGGTCGGGCAGCGCCAGCCCGGCGCCGCCCGGGTCACCCCAGAGCGCCAGGTCGAGGGCGAAGCCGGTCAGGTCGGCCGCCGCGATCTCCGGCTCGGGCTGTGCCGCCAGCCGGTCGTGCTGAGCCTGTGACCAGCACCGATAGGCCCGTCCGGGCGCCTCGCGGCCGGCCCGGCCGGCTCGCTGGACCGCCGACGAGCGGGACACCGCGACGGTGACCAGCGCGCCCAGGCCGCGCGAGTGATCCATCCGCGGGACCCGGCTGAGCCCGCCGTCGACCACCGACCGCACCCCGGGCACGGTCAGGCTGCTCTCCGCGATCGTGGTGGCCAGCACCACCCGGCGGCCCGGCCCGGGACGCAACGCGGCGTCCTGTGCCGCGCCGGACTGGCGGCCGTGCAGCGGCAGCACCTCGGCGTCGACCCCGCGCAGCCGACCGGCCACCGTGTCGATCTCCCGCGCGCCGGGGAGGAAGACCAGCACGTCGCCGTCGCCCTCGGCGAGCGCCCGCCGGGTGGTGGCGGCCACGTGGTCGAGCAGTTTCGGATCGACCCGCAGCCCGAGCGGCGGCGCGATCGGGACGGGCGGCGGCGACCACAGCACCTCGACCGGATAGGTGCGGGCATATGCGGTGATCACCGGCGCGGGGCGGCCGGTCTCGCCGAGCACCGCGGCCAGCCGGTCGGAGTCGGCGGTCGCGGACGTCGCCAGCAGCTGCAGCTCGGGCCGCAGCACGCCGCGCACCTCGATCAGGAAGGCCAGCGCGAGGTCGGAGTCGAGGTGCCGCTCGTGGCACTCGTCCAGGATCACCACCGACGTGCCGGCCAGCTCGGGATCACGCTGCAGCCGGCGCAGCAGCAGCCCGGTGGTGACCACCTCGACCACGGTCTGCCGGGAGACCTTCCGCTCGCCGCGCACCGCGTAACCGACCCGCTCGCCGACCTGCTCGCCGAGCAGTGCGGCCATCCGGCGGGCGGCGGCCCGGGCGGCGACCCGCCGGGGCTCGGCCACCAGCACCCGGCCCGGCCCGGCCAGGGCGAGCGGGACGAGCGTGGTCTTGCCGGTGCCCGGCGGCGCGACGAGCACCGCGGCTCCCGCGGCGGCGAGCGTGGCGGTGACCTCCGGCAGCAGGTCGCGGACCGGGAGATCGGGCAGGGCGTCGGCGGGGATCAGCACGCGGACAGTCTGGCCGATGCCACCGAAGCCGGCTCTACCGAAGCGGCTCCCACCGAAGCCGATCTTGCCGAGCCTCACCGGACCGCGGATCGGCAGTGTTTCCGATTGAGGATCGTGGCAGGGTGACCGTGTTAATTCTTCGCTCCGCCGGTGCACCTGGCGGAGTCGGCCTGCTTGACTGATCAACATCGAGGAGGGGGTGACCGATGAGCGCGGTGGAGACGTTCAACGCGCTGCCGGCCGAGCGCCTGACCGACCAGTTGCTGGCCTGCCTGGCAGCGCCGGCCTGGGGCGCCACGATCGCCGCCGGCCGGCCGTACCCGGACCGGGCCGCCGTCGTCGCCGCGGCCGATGCCGCGGCGCGCGCGTTGACCTGGGAGGACGTGGTGCTGGGCCTGTCCGCGCACCCGCGGATCGGCGAGCGGGCGGCCGGCGCGTCGCAGGAGGCGGCCTGGTCCCGGGTGGAGCAGTCGGCCGCCGCGCAGAGCGCCGACGACGCGACGAAGGCCGCGCTGATCGAGGCCAACCGGGCGTACGAGGACCGGTTCGGCCACGTGTTCCTGATCTTCGCGAGCGGGCGGAGCCAGGCCGAGATCCTGGCCGCGGCCCGCGAGCGGCTCGGCAACGACGAGGCGGCCGAGCGGGTCATCGTGGCGGAGGAGCTCCGCAAGATCGCCGGGCTGCGGCTGGAGCGGGTGCTCGATGCCCTCTGACGGTCTGGCGGCCGAGTTCCACGCCCGGATCTCGACGCACATCCTGGACACCATCACCGGCGAGCCGGCCCGGGACGTCTACGTCCGGCTGGAACGCCGCGACTCGGACGGCTGGTCGACCGTCGGCGAGGGCCGCACCGACGACGACGGCCGGCTGCGCTATTCGGTGCCGATGCGTGACTGGCAGGCCGGCGGGTACCGGCTGTTCTTCTACGTGGAGCCGTACCTCGGCAAGGAGTGCTTCTTCCCGGAGATCACCATTGCCTTCCACGTGCACGATCCGGAACGTCACTACCACGTGCCGCTGCTGCTCAGCCGGTACGGCTACACCACTTATCGAGGGAGCTGAACGTTGGCGATCGTGCTCGGGCCCAACCGGTACGGCAAGGCGGAGACCCGGCTGGTCCGCGTGCACCGGGACGGCGAGACGTATGGGCTGGTGGACTTCAACGTCAGCGTCGCGCTCTCCGGTGACCTGGCGGCCACCCACCAGACCGGCGACAACTCGGGGGTGCTGCCGACCGACACGATGAAGAACACCGTGTACGCGTTCGCCAAGCAGCACGGCGTCGGCGAGCCGGAGGCGTTCGCGCTGCTGCTGGCCCGGCACTTCGTCAAGACGCAGGGCCAGGTGGACTCCGCGAAGGTCAGCGTCGAGTCGTACGCCTGGGACCGCCTCGGCCCGCACTCGTTCCAGAAGCGTGGCGACTACACCCGCACCACCGTCGTCACGGTGAGCCGCGAGGCCACCCAGGTGGTCTCCGGGATCTCCGGCCTGGTGCTGCTGAACACCACCGCGTCGGAGTTCCACGGTTTCGTCAAGGACCGCTACACGACGCTGCCGGAGTCGACCGACCGGATCCTGGCGACCGCCGTGGACGCGAAGTGGCGGCACCTGGGCGACGCCGCCGACTGGGCCACGTCGTTCCAGGGCGCGCTGGACGCGATGACCGGCGCGTTCGTGAACACCTACAGCTACTCGCTCCAGCAGACCCTGCTGTCGATGGGCACCATGGTGCTGACGAACCGCCCGGAGCTCGCCGAGATCCGCCTGACGCTGCCGAACAAGCACCACTACCTGGTCGACCTGTCGCCGTTCGGGCTGGAGAACGACAACGAGGTGTTCATCGCCGGCGACCGGCCGTACGGATTGATCGAAGGAACCGTGACCCGCGACGACGCGGCGCCGGCCAGCGCGGAGTGGTACCTGTGATCCGCCTGGAGAACGTCACGGTCGCGACCGTCGACGCGGCCGGCACGGAGTATGCCGACGGCCACGTGGTGGTCGGCGACGACGGCCGGATCGCGGCTGTCGGCGCTGGCCCGGCGACCGGTTTCGATCACGCCGAGCGGATCGACGGCAAGGGTGGCCTGGTCACCCCGGGCCTGGTCAACACCCACCACCACCTGTACCAGTGGGCGACCCGCGGCCTGGCCCTGGACGAGACGCTGTTCGGCTGGTTGACCACGCTCTACCCGATCTGGGGCCGACTGGACGCCGAGATCGTCGGCGCGGCGGCCGGTGCCGGGCTGGGCTGGCTGGCCCTGTCCGGCTGCACCACCAGCATGGATCACCACTACGTCTTCCCCCGCGACGGCGGCGACGTGCTCGGCGCCGAGATCGAGGCGGCCCGGCGGATCGGGCTCCGGTTCCACCCGACCCGTGGGTCGATGGACCTGAGCCGCAAGGACGGCGGACTGCCGCCGGACCACGTGGTCGAGGACACCGACGAGGCCCTGGCCGCGACCGAGGCGGCGATCGACAAGTGGCACGACCCGTCGCCGGACGCGATGCTGCAGATCGCGGTCGCGCCGTGCTCGCCGTTCTCGGTCACCACCCGGCTGATGGAGGAGGCCGCGGTGCTGGCCCGGCGCAAGGGCGTCCGGCTGCACACCCACCTCGCCGAGACCGACGACGAGGAGGCGTTCTGCCTGGAACGGTTCGGCTGCACCCCGATCGAGTACGCGGAACGGGTCGGCTGGCTGGGCCAGGACGTCTGGCTGGCGCACGGCGTGCACTTCGACGACGCGGCGATCGCCAAGCTCGGCGCGACCGGCACCGGGGTGGCGCACTGCCCGAGCTCCAACGCCCGGCTCGGCGCGGGCATGGCGCGGGTGCGTGAACTCGTCGACCACGGCGTGCCGGTGGGTCTGGGTGTCGACGGCGCGGCGTCGCAGGAGGTCTCGCACCTCGGCGCCGAGCTGCGGCAGGCGCTCTACACGGCGCGGCTGCGCGGCGGGCCGACCGCGATGACCGCGCGCGAGGCGCTGCGGCTCGGCACCATCGGCGGGGCGCGCTGCCTGGGCCGGCAGGACGACATCGGCTCGCTCGAGGTGGGCAAGCTGGCCGACCTGGTGATGTGGCGGCTGGACGGGCTGGGCCACGAGGGGATCGACGACCGGGTGGCGGCACTGGTCTTCGGCCCGCCGGCGCCGGTCGAGCTGGCGCTGGTCGGCGGCGAACCGGTGGTCAACCGGGGTGAACTGGTCAATGCGGACGAGGAGACCCTGACGAGGGAGGCGCGGCAAGCACACCGTCGCCTGCTGAACGCGGAACGTTAGGGATTGATGACGGTCGTGTGCCAAGTGTGATCTTCTTGGCTCTCGCGGCCGCTGACGTGGGGCGGCACCCCCATTACGCTACGCGGGAGTAATAACACCGAGAGGAGCCGTCAACGATGACCGAGATCCTGTCCGATGAGGCCGTGGCGTTCGTCGCCGACCTGAACCGGCGGTTCCGGCCGCGCCGGAACGAGCTCCTCCAGGCGCGTGCCGCCCGGCGGGCCGAGATCGCCGCCGGCGCGAGCCTGGGCTTCCTGGCCGAGACCGCCGACATCCGCGCCGCCGAGTGGTCGGCCCCGCCGGCCCCCGCCGACCTGCGGGACCGCCGCGTCGAGATCACCGGGCCGACCGAGCGGAAGATGACCATCAACGCGCTGAACTCGGGCGCCAAGGTGTGGCTGGCCGACCTCGAGGACGCCAACACCCCGCACTGGTCCAACGTGGTCGACGGCCAGCAGAACCTGTACGACGCGATCCGGCGCACGATCACGCTGGAGACCGAGAAGAAGACGTACGCGCTGAACGACGGCCCGTACCCGACGATCGTGATGCGCCCGCGCGGCTGGCACCTCGACGAGCGGCACCTGCCCGTCGACGGCGAACCGGCCGTCGGCGCCCTGGTCGACTTCGGGCTCTACTTCTTCCACAACGCCGCGGAGTTGCTCGAGCGTGGCAGTGGGCCGTACTTCTACCTGCCGAAGATGGAGTCGCACAAGGAAGCCGCGCTCTGGAACGACGTCTTCACGTATGCGCAGGAGACGTTGAACATCCCGGTCGGCACCATCCGCGCCACCGTGCTGATCGAGACGATCCCGGCCGCGTTCGAGATGGAGGAGATCCTCTACGCGCTCCGCCCGCACATCTCGGGCCTGAACGCCGGCCGCTGGGACTACCTGTTCAGCATCATCAAGTACTTCCGGGACAACCCGCGGATGATCCTGCCGGACCGCGCCTCGGTGACGATGACCGCGCCGTTCATGCGGGCGTACTCGGAACTGCTCGTGGCCACCTGCCACAAGCGCGGCGCGTTCGCGATGGGCGGGATGGCCGCGTTCATCCCGAGCCGCCGCGACCCGAAGGTCAACGAGGTGGCCCTCGCGAAGGTCAACGAGGACAAGGAGCGCGAGGCCGGCGACGGCTTCGACGGCTCCTGGGTGGCACACCCCGACCTGGTTCCGGTCTGCCAGGCGATCTTCGACCGGGTGCTCGGCGACAAGCCGAACCAGCTCGGCAAGCTGCGCCCGGACGTCTCGGTCGACGCCCGTGACCTGCTCGACGTCGCCTCGCTCGACGCGCAGGTCACCGAGGCCGGGCTGCGCAACAACGTCAACGTGGCCCTGCAATACCTGGAAGCCTGGCTGCGCGGCAACGGCGCGGTCGCGATCCACAACCTGATGGAGGACGCCGCCACCGCGGAGATCTCCCGCTCGCAGATCTGGCAGTGGATCCACAACGGCGTCAAGCTGCCGGACGGCACCCCGATCACCGCCGAGCTGGTGGCCCGGATCGAGGACGAGGAACTCGTCAAGATCAAGGAGGCGGCCGGTGGCGAGGGCCGCTTCGAGGACGCCCGCAAGCTGTTCGAGCGGGTCGCGCTGGCCGACGACTTCGCCGACTTCCTGACCAGCGCCGCCTACGACTCCATCGACTGAGGAAAATCGTCACATGCGCCTGTCCGATCATGACTATGCCGAGATCGACGGGCGCCTTGCTGCCCACGACGCGTTCCTCCGGGCCCGGTACCCGGGGGAGCGCGCCGGGCGGCAACCCGTGCACACCGTCTACGTGCCCGCCGACAAGCTCGACGGGTTCCGCGACTGGGGCACGATCGCGCTGACCGCGATGGATCAGCACGATTTCCCGTGGCCGGACGACGCGGTGCGCGCCAAGCTGGCACGGGAGCCGATCGAGGACCTGCGGGTGGACTTCGAGGACGGTTACGGCGTACGAGATGATGATCAGGAAGACGCCGCGGTCCGCAAGGCGGCGGCGATCCTGGCCGACGGACCGCGCCCGCCGTTCCTCGGCCTGCGGATCAAGTCGCTGGAGGCCGCGACCCGGCACCGCGCGCTGCGCACCCTCGATCTTTTCCTGGACTCCTACCAGGACACCTTCACCATCACCCTGCCCAAGGTCAGCGGTACGGACCAGGTCGCGACGATGGTCGCGCTCTGCGAAAAACTCGAGCTTTCGTACGGCCTGAGCACCGGCGCGCTCACCTTCGAGATCCAGGTCGAACTGCCCTCGGCGGTCCTCGCCGCGGACGGCACGGCCACGGTGGCCCGGCTGATCACCGCGGCCGACGGGCGCTGCACCGGCCTGCACTACGGCACCTACGACTACAGCGCGGCGGCCGGAGTGGCCGCGGCCTACCAGTCGATGGAGCATCCGGTGGCCGATTATGCCAAGGCGGTGATGCAGGCGGCCGCGGCGCAGACCGGGGTACGGCTCTCCGACGGGTCGACGAACATCCTGCCGGTCGGCGGCCGCGACGACGTGCACGCCGCGTGGCAGCTGCACCACCGGCTGGTCCGCCGTTCCCTGGAACGCGGCTACTACCAGGGCTGGGACCTGCACCCGGCGCAGCTGCCGAGCCGGTACGCGGCGACCTACGCGTTCTTCCGGGACGGCCGGGACGCGGCGATCACCCGCCTGCACCGGTACCTGGACCGGCAGGACAGCGGGATCATGGACGAGCCGGCGACCGCGCGGGCGCTGGCCGGGTATCTGTTGCGGGGGCTGGACTGCGGTGCGTTGACCGACGCGGGGTTCCCCCGGGAACAGCTGACCGCTCTCGTCTGATCGGGATCAGCTCTTGTCTGATCGTGATCAGCCACCGGGGCAGCTCTGGCTCCCGCCGCTGTAGACCACGCAGGTGTTCTCCGTCGCCGGCTCGCGGTCACCGCGGTCACCGTGGTCGTCGGTGATGCGGTGCGTCGCGGCGGTCACCAGCACGGTGGCGACCGCCAGCAGGACCAGCAGACCGGACCGCCGGCCGCGGCGGCTGTTGATCACCGCTAGGCCGGCCAGCACCGCGGCGACCAGACCACCGGTGATCACCGTGGTGGACGCGCCGGCGGCGGTGAGCCAGCCCGGGACCAGGCTGACCCCGGAGGCGGGACTGACGACGAGCAGGACGACCAGGGCCACCGCGGCCAGCGCGAGTCCGATCACGACGACGGTGAGCACGGTCAGCCCGGTCACCCGGCGTGGTTGGTCTGCTTCGTCCATACCGTGACACATTAGCGTCCGTCGAATTGCCGATGACCTCGAACCGCGGCGCGCCGGATACGTACAACAGGGCATCAGCCCGAACGCCGGGAGGCGAACGTGCGACACGAACCGGTACGCGCCTGGTACAAGCCGTGGACGAGACGATGCTCCTGCGGGTGCGCCTGGTACCCGTGCCCGGACGCGGTGACCGTCGCGCCGCCCGCGGTCATCCGGAGCCTGCACCTCGACGAAGTGCCGGATCCGCTCACCCGGCCCGGCCGGGGTGGCCGGCTGCGGGCCGTACCGGTCAGGCGGTCCGGAGGCGCTCGCGCAGCCAGCGCGGATCGGGGTTGACGAAGCCCTCGCCGCCGATCACCACGGTCGGCACGGTCTCGTCGCCGCCGGTGATGCCGCGGACCACGGCCGCCCCCGCCGGGTCCTGCCAGATGTCCACCCAGGTCAGGCGGGCGCCGTCCGCGCCGAGCTGGGCACGCAGCCGCAGGCAGAACGGGCAGCCGGGACGCCAGTAGACCACCGGCGCGCCGTCCGGCGCGGCGGTGGCGCCGGGGAAGATCAGTGGCGACGCCACCAGCGACATGACCAGGAAGAACGCCAGCATGGCCAGGGCCGTGCCGGTGCGGCCCCGGGCCAGTTCGAGGCCGCTGACGGCCACACCGCAGGCCAAACAGATCACAGCGAGTCGCCACCGTCGTGCCATGGCCGAAGGGTACGTGACGGCGTCGAAATGTGCTTCCGCCTGGAAGGGCATCCCGCGTAACAAAGCGCGGTTAGGGTCGATCCATGTTCGATCTTGTGGTGCGATCCCGGCGGGCGATCACGCCCGAGGGCCAGGTGGCAGCGTCGGTTGCGGTCGTGGGTGGCACGATCGTCTCGATTCATCCGTACGACGCGGAGCTGCCGGCGGTCAACGACGTCGATCTCGCTGACACCGTGCTGCTACCCGGGCTGGTGGACACCCACGTGCATGTCAACGAGCCGGGCCGCACCGAGTGGGAGGGCTTCGCCAGCGCGACGCGCGCCGCCGCGGCCGGCGGGGTCACCACCATCATCGACATGCCGCTCAACAGCCTGCCGCCCACGGTCGACGCCGCGGCGCTGCGGGTCAAGCAGGCCGCCGCCACCGGCCAGTGCCACGTCGACGTCGGCTTCTGGGGCGGCGCCATCCCCGGCAACGCGGCCGACCTGCCCGCGCTGCACGCCGCCGGGGTGTTCGGCTTCAAGTCGTTCCTCGCCGACTCCGGTGTCCCGGAGTTCCCGCCGGTCGACGCCGCCCAGCTCGGTGCGGCGATGCGGGCCGTCGACGCGCTGTTCGTGGTGCACGCCGAGGACCCGGATCACCTGCACGACGCGGCCAGCTCCGCGACGTACGCGGACTTCCTCTCCTCACGCCCGGCCGACGCCGAGCACGCCGCGGTCGCCACCGCGATCGAGGTGGCCCGGACCGCCGGCCGGCGGGTCCACATCCTGCACCTGTCGTCCGCGTCCGCGCTCCCGCTGATCGCGAAGGCGAAGGCGGAGGGGGTGCGGGTCACCGCCGAGACCTGCCCGCACTACCTCACGCTGGACGCCGGCCTGATCCCGGACGGCGCCACCGAGTTCAAGTGCTGCCCGCCGATCCGGGACGCCGCGAACGCCGACCTGCTCTGGGCCGCGCTGGCCGACGGCCTGATCACCTGCGTGGTCAGCGACCACTCGCCGTGCACCCCGGAACTGAAACGTCAGGACACCGGCGACTTCGCGGCCGCCTGGGGTGGCATCGCGTCGGTGCAGCTCGGCCTGCCGGTGATCTGGACCTCCGCGCAAGCGCGTGGGTTTTCGCTCGCCGATGTGGTGAGCTGGATGGCGAGCCGTCCGGCCGGCCTGGCCGGGCTGGCCGGCAAGGGCCGGATCGCGGTCGGTGCGGACGCCGACCTGGTGGCGTTCGACCCGGATGCGGAGTTCGTGGTCGACGCGCACGCGCTGCACCACAAGAACCCGGTGACGCCGTATGCCGGGAAGACCCTGCGCGGCGTGGTCCGCACCACGTGGCTGCGCGGCTCGCCGGTGACCGGCGCCGAGAAGGCCGGACGATTCCTGACGAGGGAGAACTGATGGAGGACTTCACCGCACTGCCCGACCTCGCGTCGCGGGCCTTCGGTGGTGGTGTCGTGCACGCCAACGACGAGTTCTTCGCCACCGCCGACCACCTCGTGCTCCCGTCCGCGCCCGGGCACGCGCCGAAGACCTTCGACCACAAGGGCCAGGTGTACGACGGCTGGGAGACCCGCCGCCGCCGCAGCCCCGGGCACGACTTCGCGATCGTCCGGCTGGGCGCGCCCGGCGTGATCCACGGGGTGGACGTGGACACCGCGTTCTTCACCGGGAACTTCCCGCCGTACGCGTCGGTCGAAGCGGTCGCCCTGCCCGGCTATCCGGGCCCGGCCGAGCTCGCCGAGGCCGAGTGGACCGAGATCCTGCCGCGTGCCGAGCTCAAAGGGGACTCGAGAAACCTCTTCGGGGTCACCGACGGCCGGCGTTACACCCACGTGCGGCTCACCATCTACCCGGACGGCGGGGTGGCCCGGCTGCGCGTGCACGGCGAGGTGGTCCCCGACCCCGCGCTGCTGCCGAAGATCTTCGACGTGGCCGCCGCGGAGTACGGCGGTCGCGTCGTCGACTGCAGCAACGTCTTCTACGGCCACCCGCAGCGGATGCTGATGCCCGGCCTGGCGCAGAACATGGGCGACGGCTGGGAGACCTCCCGCCGCCGCGACGACGCCAACGACTGGGTGCTGGTGCAACTCGCCGCCCCGGCCAGGTTGCGTTTCGCCGACCTGGACACCAGCCACTTCAAGGGCAACGCCCCCGGCTGGGCCACGCTGACCGGGCTCACCGCCGACGGCGACCAGGTCGAGCTGCTGCCCCGGACAGCGTTGCGCCCGGACACTCCGCACCGGTTCCCGCTGGTCAAGGGCCCTGCGGTCACCCACGCGCGGCTGGACATCTTCCCCGACGGGGGAATGGCCCGGCTGCGTCTGCACGGGCGGGCCGATCAGGATCACCTGTGGGCGAGAATGAGGTCATGCCTCGAACCGTGACCCTGGTGCTGGTCGATCCGGCCGGTGACCTGCTCGGCGCGCTGCCGCCGTTCACCGTTCTCGGCCCCTGGTGGCAGGAGGTCGCCGAGGTGGTCGCCGGGGCCGGGGTCGAGGTCACCGTGCTGCGGTTGCTGCACGCCGACCGGGAGGCGCCGCCCGGTGGGCACGTCACGTACCTCGCCGAGACCCCGGACCGGCCGGCCGGGCTGACCCCGCTCGGCGCCGACCTGGTCCCGCACGCCCGGCGCGCGCCGTGGGCCGAGCCGGGCGGGCCGTCCGCGTCCCTGGCCTGGGCGGCCGGCGCGCTGGACCGGCTGGGTTTCCCCGGCGCGACCGCTCGTCAGCAGCGGACCTGGAACCTGTCCGCGATCTGGCGGCTCGACGGCCCGGACGGCGGGCCGGTGGCCTGGCTCAAACAGGTGCCGGAATTCTTCGCCCACGAGCCCGCGGTGCTCGGCCTGGTCGCCGAGGTCGCCCCGGAGCTCGTCCCATACCTGCTGGCCGCCGGCCAGGCCGGGCGGATGCTGCTCGCCCACGTGCCCGGTGACGACCGCTATGGCGCGGGTCCCCGGCTGTGCGCCGAGATCGCCGAGATGTTCCACCCGGTCCAGGCCCACTACGCCACCCGGACCGACCGCCTGCTCACGGCCGGCGTCCCGGATCGCCGCCTGACCCACTCCGCCTCCCCGGCCGCCGCCTCCCCGGCCGGCCGCTTGCCGGCCGACACCGTGCCGGGCGACGCCGCGCTCCCGACCCGCGGTCTGGACGCGGCCCGGTTCGCCCGGGTGGCCGCGCCGTATCGGGATGACATCCCCGGGCTGGCGGAGCTGATCGACGGGCTGCCGGAGCGGCTGGCCGCGGTCGCCGCCTGCGGGCTGCCGGACACGCTGCTGCACGGCGACCTGCACCCGGGCAACGTGCGCACCGACGGCGAGGCCGGTCTGGTGATCATCGACTGGGGCGACTCCGGAGTCGGTCACCCGGCCTTCGACCTGCTGCGGCTCACCGACGGCCTGGACAATCCGGAACCGCTTGTCGCGGCGTGGGCGCAGCGCTGGCGGGAGACCGCGCCGGGCTGCGAACCGGAGCGCGCGGTGGAACTGCTGCGCCCGGTGGCCGGGTTGCTGGGCGCCGTCACCTATGCCGGGTTCCTCGCCCACATCGAGCAGTCGGAGTGGCCCTATCACGCGGGTGACGTGCCGGAACGCCTGACCGCGGCGGTCGCGGCCGTGGGCCCGGCGCCGTCCCCGGTGCCCGGTTCGGTGCGCCCGGCTGCCCCCGCCCACCATTGACGGTCCGCGGTCGTCAGTGGGCGAGGGACACCGGCGACTGGTGATCATCGAGGGGGAGGTCGCCGCCGGCGATGGCGAAGATCTCGGTCTGGTTCAGGATGACCGAGCCGGACAGGGTGCTGGCCAGCGCGGTGTCCGCCGCGTCCCGGCCGGTCGCGATCCGGATCAGGGTGGGACGCGGTGCAAGCCGAGTGGCGTCCCAGACCGTCCACCGCCCGTCCACCACGGCCTCGGCGACCAGGTGGAAGTCCATGGGGGACAGTCCCGGTGCGTAGACCGCGGCGACCCGGGCCGGGATCGAACTGGCCCGGCACAGGGTGACGACCAGGTGGGCGTAGTCCCGGCAGACTCCGGCCCCGGACAGCATGGTGTCGATGGCGTCGGTGCTGGGACCACTGCTGCCACCCTGGTAGAAGAGCCGCTGGAACACCCACGCGGCGATGGTGGGAACCTCTGGCGCGGTCCCGAACTCACCGGCCGCGAAACCGCCAAGCCTGTCCGAGGGACAGTACCGGCTGGGCCGCAGAGCGACGATCCGGTCGAGGTCGGTGACCGGCCGCACCGCTGTCCTCGGTGGCACCGTGGCCTGATAGGTCACGGTGAGCGGGCCGGCCGGGGCGTGGACCAGGTGCTGCCGGTCGACCTCAACGGACTCGATCGGGCCGTCCGCGCCGGTGACCTGCAGCGTTTCTCTGGACGGGCCGGCCACGGCGATCTGCAGGGCGATCTCGGAGGGCTCAAGGACGTCGAATTCCAGGGTGCAGCCGACCACTGAGTCATCCACGGGCGACACGCTAGCCGGGTCAGGTTACGTACCGTGGCAGTCATGGCGGATGCTCGGCGGGACTTTCTCGATCAGATCAGGCTGGACGGGGTGCGGCTGACGCCGGAACTGGCCGCCGCGTTCGCCGGGGTGCGCCGGGAGCTGTTCGTACCGGAGGGTTTCCATCGGAGGGACGGCAGCCGCGTCGAGCCGGGCGACCCGGCCTTCCTGCCCTCGGTGTACCGCAACGACGTGCTGGTCACGAAGCTGAACGGGGACAAGCCGGTCAGCTCGTCCAGCCAGCCGTCGCTGATGGCGATGATGCTCGGCGCGCTGGACGTCCGGCCCGGGATGCGGGTGCTCGAGATCGGTGCCGGGACCGGGTACAACGCCGCGCTGATGGCGGCGCTCGGCGCCGAGGTGACAAGTGTGGACGTTCAGGAGGACGTGGCCGCCCGCGCGAGGTCCGCGCTGGATCGGGCCGGCGCCGCCGGGGTGCGGGTCGTCGCCGGCGACGGTTATCTGGGGGTTCCCGATTTCCGGTACGACCGGATCATCGTGACCGTCGGCGTCGCCGGGTTCTCCCCGCACTGGTTCGGCCAGCTCGCCCCGGGTGGCTTCGTGATGGCGCCGGTCGAGCACGCCGGTCACCATCCGGTCCTGGCCGCCCGGCCGGGTGATCCGATGACCGCCACCGTGGTCTGTTCCTCGGGCTTCATGGCCGCGGCCGGCCCGCTCGGCGCCCGGCACTCCGGCAGCCACCCGCCGTCGGCCGGGACCCTCGCCGCGATGGCCGAGACCGCCCCGCCCCGGTGGGCCTCGCCGCTGGACGCGATCGTCTACCGCGACCTCTGGTACGCCGCCGGGGCCTGGGACCACCGCGCCACCCTGGCCGGCCTGCCCGGCCGCGAACAGAACCACCTGGCCCTGCTGGACGCGACCGGCACCGGCGGCGCGGTGATCCCGGCGGACGGCTCGGTGCTGGCCGGCGGCCCCGAGGCGGAGCGCTACACCGCGGACGCCGTCGCCCTGATCGACCGCTGGTGGTCCCTGGGCCGCCCGCCGATGAGCGCCTGGCAGGTCAGCCTGGCCCTGGACGGCGACCCCGCCGCCCCGATCCAGGGCCCCCGAACCTGGCCCCTTCCCCCCACCCGCCGCTGACAGCCCCCCCCCCCGGTCCATCCTGCAA